>JAACDF010000070.1 GCA_009937065.1 Gammaproteobacteria bacterium
CTACTCAAGGTTCAAATTCGTCGGCATACCTCGACGAGAGCACTCACGGGAGCATAGATAATGGATATTGCACTATCAGCAGAAGACCTCGCGTTCCGCGATGAGGTCCGCAACTTCCTCGATACTGAATTTGACGCCGAGATGCAGGCGCACCTCAAGAGCCTTGGATCAAAGGGCATGGTGAAGTGGCAACAGAAGCTCTACGCAAAGGGTTGGGTGGCAGTTAGCTGGCCTGTAGAGCACGGCGGCACCGGATGGTCTGCAACGCAAAAGTACATCTGGGAGTCTGAGCGATCACTTCGCGGTATTCCCGATGTGGTCCCCTTCGGATTAGTGATGGTAGCTAACGTCATTATGGCGTTTGGCTCTGATGAGCAGAAAGAGTACTTCCTACCTCGCATTCTCAAGAGCGAAGACTGGTGGTGTCAGGGCTACTCCGAGCCGGGTTCGGGTTCTGACCTCGCTAGTCTCAAGACCAAGGCTGAGCGCGACGGTGACGACTACATCATCAACGGTGCCAAGATCTGGACCACGTATGCGCAGCATGCGGATTGGATCTTCTGCCTTGTTAGAACTGATAACAGCGGCAAGAAGCAGGAAGGCATTACCTTCATCCTTGTTGATATGAAATCAGAGGGTATTAAGGTCAATCCAATCATTGGCATCGACAACGAGCACAACCTCAACGAGGTTGAGTTCAATAACGTTCGTGTTCCCGCTAAAAACGTTGTGGGTGAAGTGGGTAAAGGTTGGACTGTCGCTAAGGCGCTTTTGGCGCACGAGCGCACGGGCATTGCGGGTGTTGCCGATATCAAGCGCAATGTTCGTTTATTACGAGAGGCGGCTGCTGCTGAAGTAAATGGCGGTGAAAGGCTCCTTGATGATCCCGGGTTCCAGCAGCGCTTAGCCGACATTGAAGTTGAGCTTATGGCGCTGGAATACACCGAACTCCGAACGCTAGCAGCGATGGCCGCAGGCGGTTTCCCCGGACCGGAGTCCTCGCTTCTGAAAATCAAAGGAACAGAGCTTCAGCAGGCGACTCAGGAGCTTCGCATGGAGATTGCTGCTTATTATCAGGGCGTATTGCCGACCGATATGGATCCCGAAACGCTGGGTCACGATTTTGGTTCTGACGCTCGTCGTGCCTTCATGTATGGCCGAGCAGCAACAATTTATGGTGGTTCTAACGAGGTTCAGAAGAACATCATTTCCAAGTACGTACTTGGTCTCGAGTAAGGACGCATTTCCCGAAGGAGTAATGACACAATGAACTTCGATTACACAGAAGAACAGCAAATGGTTCGCGACTCGATCGCGAGATTCGTACAGGACGACTATGACTGGGATACGCGCCGCGCTATCGTCGACAGTGACGAGGGAATGAGCCGTAAAAATTGGCAAACATTCGCCGAGCTCGGTTGGTTGTCGATTCCGTTTTCCGAGGCAGATGGCGGGTTCGGTGGCAACATCGTCGATATGTCCGTCGTGATGGAAGAAATGGGAAAGGGTCTTGTGATAGAGCCATTCTTCCCCACAGTGGTCCTATTTGGCGGCTTGGTTGCACGAGCAGGTGATGAGGCTCAGCGCGCTGAGATTTTAGAGAGCGTTATTGGTGGCGAAACACTCGGCGCCTTCGCTTACGTCGAGCGCCAGAGTCGCTTCGCCATAAACGATTGCAAAACCACAGCAACGGCGAACGGTGACGGATATACCCTCAACGGTGAAAAGGTCGTTGTCTTCAATGGGGAGAACGCCGACAAGCTAGTGGTACTCGCACGCACGTCCGGTGGTCAATTTGATGAGGACGGCTTGTCGCTGTTCCTCGTGGATGCCAACGCTGAAGGCGTATCGAAGGTCTGCTACCCCATGATGGATGCGCAGCGCGTTGCGAATATCACGTTTGATAACGTTCAGCTCGGTGCCGGCGCCCTGCTCGGTACTGAGGGTGGTGCACTCTCTGTGGTAAATGACGTAGTTAGTGAAGCGCTCATTGCGCTCGCTTCAGAAGCCGTCGGCATTATGGGTACGCTCAATGCTAAGACACTCGAGTACACAAAAACGCGCGAGCAGTTTGGCGTTGCTATTGGTTCATTCCAGGCGCTGCAACATCGTATGGTCGACACCATGATGGCGTATGAGCAGGCGAAGTCATTACTGTTCAAGGCTTTGTGTGAGTACAAAATCGACCCTGCGTCAGCGGAAGCCACCATTCACGCACTTAAAGTGCTGATCGATCGCAACGGTAAGCTGATCTACGGTGAAGCGATTCAAATGCATGGTGGTATGGGTATTACCGATGAGCTCGATATTGGTCATTATGCGAAGCGTCTCATGATGATCAATGCGACATTGGGTGATGGTACTTTCCATCGCAGCAAGTTCATCGAAAGCACCTACGCGGCGGCTTAAGTATGAAGATCGCTGGCAAAGTCTGTGTTGTAACGGGTGGCGCCAGCGGTATTGGCAAAGCGCTCGCCACGCGCTTTATCGCTGAGGGTGCCAAGGCTGTTGTTATCGCCGATCTGAATGCGGATACGGTTTCTGCCGTAGGCGCTGAAATCGGCGCTCAAGCTCATGCTCTTGATGTAAGAGACGAGACGGCCATTGCGGCACTCGTTGCTTCGGTAGAGGCTGAGCACGGTCAGATAGACCTCTTTTGCTCCAATGCCGGCATCATTGGTGTCGATGGAGAGCCCTGGTGGGCCACGGGTGCTGATAATGAGCTCTGGCAGCGTATGTGGGAAATCCATCTGATGTCCCATGTGTATGCCGCACGAGCGTGCTTGCCTGCGATGATTGCCCGAGGTGAGGGCTACCTCCTGAATACGGCGTCGGCGGCAGGTTTGCTTGCACAAATTGGCTCTGCTCCATACTCGGTAACCAAGCATGCGGCGGTATCATTCGCTGAGAGCCTGGCGATAACGCACGGTGACGACGGTATTAAGGTCAGCTGTCTCTGTCCTCAAGCAGTCGATACAGCCATGACGGCTGGCACCGATGGTGGTGGCGTCGCTGGTGTCGACGGTATGCTTTCCGCTGAAGCGGTTGCTGAAGCTGTGATACAGGGCCTCGATGTTGAGTCGTTCCTAATACTGCCGCACCCTGAGGTCGAGGAATATCGTCAAAACAAGGCGCGAAGCTACGAGCGCTGGTTGGGCGGTATGCGTAAATTGAGACGCCTGTTCACGGATCCCGTCGGCCAGTAGACTCTCTGCCATGGACAAACAGTCCCGGCTAGCCCGCACCATTTTGAATGGCTTCACGGCCTATTTCGCTGAGTTTGAGAACATCACACTCTCGGCTCGCACGCGCTTCGAAAATGCGGAGTGGCGAGCGACGCAAGAGGCATCGATGCGGCGCATCGATATTTACAAGCTTCAGGTTATTGAGACGATTGACGTGGTTGAGTACATCGCTCAGGACCAACTCCACGACCTCGATTTCTGGGCGCAGACGCGTGACCTCTACGCAGAACTCGTTCGTGGCATGACCAACTTTGAAATTGCTGAGACCTTCTACAACAGCATCTTCAACGCCGTCTTTGAACACCGCTGGATTCGAGACGACTATGCGTTTGTCTTCTCGCCTCAGGGCGACATGCCGCCGGTGGATGTGCGACGTGTATTGAACCAGTACCGTACTAAGGGTGACTTCAGAACTACGGTAGCTAATCTGTTGTTCGATTACGGTATGTCGTTACCCTACGAGGATTTCGATCGCGAAGTTGCCCGTGTTACAGATGTCATGACCGCCGCTGTCGAAGATGCTGGCCACGATCATCGAGCTGACCTCGAGTTACATGCACTGGAACATCATTTTTTCCGAAACAAAGCCGCTTATATCGTAGGTCGTATTTCGGGCAAGGGGCTTCAGATTCCATTTGTTTTGCCCATGCTGCACACTGAGCATGACCTGGAGCCCAGTGTTTACCTCGATGCGTGTTTGTTGGGTTCGGACATCATTTCGAAACTCTTCTCGTTTACTCGAACCTACTTCATGGTCGACGCTTCGATACCATCGCAGTACGTTCTATTCCTTCAGCAGCTCATGCCACGCAAGGCGGTTTCTGAGATCTACAGCTGTATTGGGCATCACCGACACGGCAAAACCTATTATTTCCGGACAGCATCGCGGCATATGCGATCAACCGAGGATGCTTTCATACCTGCGCCAGGCATCAAAGGAATGGTGATGGCGGTATTTACACTGCCGTCTTACGAGTATGTGTTCAAGATCATCAAGGACCGGTTTACCCCGCCTAAAGAAGTCACGCATCAGGAAGTACGCGATAAGTACCAGCTGGTAAAGCGCTGGGATAGGGCAGGGCGAATGGCGGACACGCAAGAGTTCGCCAACCTCGTATTTGAGGCTTCACGTTTCTCGGACGAGCTCATGGAGGAGTTGGAGGCAACTTGTTCCTCGCAACTGCAAATTAATGGTCGCGCACTCATCATCAAGCACTGTTATGTTGAACGTCGGATGCAGCCACTAAATTTGTATTTGAAAGATGCCTCCGACGACGAGGTGGATGCTGTCATGCTCGATTATGGTAATGCGATTAAAGAGCTTGCCGCAGCCAATATCTTTCCCGGTGACATGCTGCTGAAAAACTTTGGGGTGACTCGTCACGGTCGCGTGGTTTTTTATGACTATGACGAAATTCAGCCACTGACCGACATCAATTTTAGGAAGATTCCGCCGCCGCGGGACGAGTTTGAAGAAATGTCAGGCCAGCCCTGGTATTCGGTTGGGCCAAATGACGTATTTCCAGAAGAGTTCCGACTTTTCTTTTCAGGCAATGCTCGGGCTCGCAAAGCCTTCGATCAGTTCCATAGCGATCTCTACGAAGCGAGTTTTTGGACCAATCTACAAGACAAACTCCGGGATGGTTTCGTTGAAGACTTTTTCCCTTACTCTGGCAAGTTGCGGTTTCAGCGCTAAGCGAATGTTTTATGGCTAACCTTTTAATTATTCGGCACGGTCAGGCGTCATTCGGCGCGGATAACTATGATCAGTTGTCACTCTTGGGGCAGCGGCAAGCGGATCTCACCGGCGACTTTCTGCGTCAAATGGGTACGCGCTTCAGCGCGGCCTACAGTGGCGATCTGTCTCGACAGCGCGAGACAGGACAACGGGTACTTGATCAGCTCGACGACGCACCGGACCTGGTGATTGATCCTCGATTTAATGAAGTTCAGACCGACGAGCAAATTGAAGTAATGATGCCGTTATTGATAGAGCGAGACGCACGCTTCGCTGACCTAGTAGCTGCGATGGATACGGACACGAAGTCTTTTCAAAAGATTATCGAGACGGTCTTCAATTATTGGGTAAGCCCCGAGTGCGATATCGGTGGCATCCAGAGTTGGGCAGATTACAGCGGTGGTGTGGTCAGTGCCTTTGAAGATGCTATGGCGTCCGCAGGATCTGGAACAGATACGGCGATCTTCACATCGGGCGGTACTATCGCCACCATGGTTGGACATGTACTGAAACTGACGTCTGATAGGGTGTATGAGTTTTATGAGCCGGTGTTCAACTGCTCGATTACCCGCATTATTTTCAATTCCCATAAGTGCTCCTTGTCGACCTTCAACGACGTAGGGCATTTACATCTCATGAGCGCTCAGTTAGAGGAGCGATTGGTGACGTACCGATGACTCAGATTTGGATCGTTCGGCACGGTGAGGCCGCTGCTAGCTGGGAAAAGGACCCGGATCCTGGGCTGTCTAATCTTGGTCAGTTGCAGGCCGAGGAAACAGCAACCGCGCTAACGAATATTGTGCCCTTGGGCGCACATTTGATTTCGAGTCCCCTGCGGCGCGCGCAAGAGACTGCAGCTGTGTTTGCTAGCAAGCGCGGCGATGCTGTTCGAATCGATCCGAGATTTTCCGAAGTGCGATCGCCTGTACCGCTGAGTGGTCGCAAAGCATGGTTGCAGGAGTTCATGCGACAGGACTGGTCTGAGCAATCTGACGATCTATGGTCATGGCGACGGGATATCGTTTCGGGCCTGAAAGAGGTCACCGAACCTACGGTCGTGTTTTGCCACTTTCTGGTAATCAACGCGGTTATCGCTGAGATTAAAAATAAACCAGAGGTATTACAGGTTTATCCAGCCAATGCCTCATTTCACGAGCTCACGTTGGAAGATGGGCACCTCTCACTGGTCCAGTTAGGTCAGCAGATGGAAACCCGCATTAACTAGCAGACTTCTAACGCTGCTCTTATTTGCGGTCCCTGCGAATTCTCATCAAGCCCTCTTGTGCCGTTGATGCGATCAACTTCCCATCGCGACTCCAGAGCGATCCTCTGTTGTAACCGCGGGCGCCGCCAGACCAAGGACTGTAGGTGTCGTAAAGAATCCAATCGCTCATATCGGGGACTTCATGGAACCAGATAGCGTGATCGAGACTGGCACCGATAAACACCTTCTCAGGCTGCTCGTAGGGGAAGGCCGAGAACGCCGTGCTGTAGAGTGAAAAGTCCGAGATCATGGCGAGAGCGGCCTGCTGTTTCCGAACACAGCCTTCGAACGGACCTATGACTTTGAACCACGATTGCGCAATCGGTTCTTGTGCTTCAGGTAGCCGCTCGGTGATGCGCTCGCGTGTAACGCCAAACAGATCGAGCATGTTTCTAGGAACATTGTTGTCCCGCTGAGCGTTCAGAGTCGCGGCTTCCTCGGGCGAGATGACCTCCGGCATGCTCAGCGAATGAGACATGCCTTCTTCTTCCACGTGGTAGCTGATCGAGGTGTTGAAAATAGCCTCACCATTCTGTCGAGCAACGACTCTACGCGTGCAGAAAGAGCGACCATTTCGGATAGGGTCAACTTCAAGCTCTATCGGGAGGTCGGCATTGCCTGCTCGAAGAAAATAGCAATGCATCGAGTGCGCGGTGAAGTGATCATCAACCGTTTCGTAGGCCGCGAGGAGGCACTGAGCAACTACTTGACCACCAAACAGCCTAAACTGAGGACGTAAACTATCGCCGATGAACCAGTAATCACCAACACGCTTTGGCGTAATGATGTCTAATACCTCAGGGAAGGTATGCCTGATAATTTCTTTAGAACCCATGGTTACCTCTGTGCTTTATCTCGGCTTTAAACCCAAGAAAAAGACATCAAAAAAATCGTGAGCGGCGCTCGTAACATCATCGAGGCGTCGCCACTGGTCTATACCTACTGCCGCGTTGGTTGCACTGTATAGGAGTTGGCGTGTCACAAGCACGCTTTGATGTTCAATCGACCCCTCGGAAATGCCAGCCGTCATCATTTTTCCTAATCTGGCGTGAGTCTCATCTGTTCTGGTTAAGACTGTTCGGCGGAGCCCGGGCGGAAGCGCCGTGATCGTATTGTATCGGATCAGAGGACCGCGATCCGAATTTTGTAACTCGAAAATTTCGGTACAAACAGCACAGAGCTTCTCAATGGGCGCAAGGTCTGACTGTTCGACTTGCGAAATAATTCTCTCGAATTGATCGAGCGTGAATTCGTAACACTGCGCCAGCAGCGCTTCTTTATTTGCGAAGTGATAGTAAAAAGCGCCTTTGGAAACATTAAGTGATTCAGCAATGTCATCGAGTGACGTTCCGCTGAATCCTTTGCGATTAAAGTGCTGCGTTCCCGCTCGAAGGAAAGCCTCTTGCTTGATTCTATTCTGAGCTTCGCGGTTAAAGCCCTGACTTGCCTGGCCTTGTGAGTTTGTGTTTCGATTTTTCCATTCAAAGGCTGCGGTCTTGGGAACCAAACCTTCAGTAAAAAGCTTGCGGATTTTGATGGCCGCGTCTTTTGACTCTGCCTCTGGCATTTCATAAAGCCAATAGAACGACCAGTCGAGAGCCGTTAACAGTGCTCTTGCTGTGCTGGTTGTGTGACATTCCCGAATTACGCCTTGATCGATACCCTCTCGCAGATAACCGCGGAATCGTTTGAACATTCGGAGGTATTCTTGTTCCAAAAAATCCTGATGATCGATCGGTAATACGGCAATCTCCAGCGGGGCCGCATAGTAATCACCGCGACCAGCCAAAGAGTCCAGGCTAATTTCAATATGCCGTTCCATCGCTCGCAGAACACGCTCTAGAGAGTCATCTGTCTCCGCCTCCACTTCATCGAGTGATTGATGGAGTCTCACCAGCGCGCTCTGATAGCATTGATAGATGAGGTCTTCTTTGGTTCTTACGTAGTAGTAAAGACTGGTTTTCGTCAATCCGAGTTTGTTGGCGACGTCCGCCAGCGTCGTAGAGCGAGCACCTTTGGTGTTAAAGAGTTTTGCTGCGCGCGACAAGATAGCAGCCCGTTTCGCTTCATGTTGAGCGCCACGACTGAAAGGTGAACTCGCTTTGGAATTCCTGTTCGGAGATGTCTGTTCTGAGCGCGCCATGTATTCCAACTGGACTGTGGATTGAGCCGAGAAATTCTTGCCGTTCGACGTTTTGAACTTTAAGTATTTTTTTTGAACCTGTCCATGAATGGCGTAAAAATAGACGTGTAACAATAGCGAAGCAGCTGTGGAGTTTGGGAATGACCGACGCAATTAAATTTGAAATGAAAGGTGACGTTGCTGAACTGCGTTTATGCGCGCCCGAGCGACGAAACGCGATTGGTTCGCGTGAAATTAGTCTCGTGAAGGCCGCTCTAAGCAGGATTCCAGACACCTGCCGACTGTTTGTCATTCGATCAGAGGGGCCCGTTTTTTGTGCGGGTGCCAATCTGAAAGAAATCACCGATGGCACCATGGATGGGGATGATTTTCAGTCCATGACCAATGCCATCGCTGCGCTCTCTATGCCAAGCCTGGCGATTGTCGAAGGAGATGTCTTCGGCGGCGGTGCTGAACTCCTCTTTAGCTGCGATTTTCGCCTTGGAGCCGCCGGTAAGCACCTGAAAATACCTGCTGCTGCTGTTGGCCTCTGCTACCCAGTGGAGGGCATCCAGCGCATGACGCAGCGGCTTGGAAGCACATTGGTACGTAAACTGTTGCTTACGACAGACTCGGTGAGTTTTGAGGAACTAGATCAACATAACGGCTTCGACTGGCTAGTGCCTTCGAATGAAATTGGAGTGCGTTCGGAAGCTATTATCAATAAGCTGACGAGCCTAGCACCTCTCTCAGTGTCTGCAATGCTCGCCATTATTAAGTCAGTCGAAGAGGGACGTTTTGATCGCGCTTCGGCCCAAATGCTTGCGAAGGTGTGCAGCGAATCCGAGGATCTCTCGGAGGGGCTGCTTGCTATCCGAGAAAAACGAGCGCCCGTTTTTAGACGCCGTTAGATAGTTCAGATCGAATTCGCGTATAGGTCGCGAGTAGTTGTCGCAAGCTGTCACGGACGAGGCGCTCGAGCTCATCCATCTCTTCATTCGTCAGATTGGCTTGATCGTCTCTGGCAGCGGCTTCTATAGCTGCCAGTCGCTCACCTAGTACATGAGCACCGACATTCATTGCCGACGACTTAAACGCGTGTGCGACTCGGCGCGTGTCCCCTGCATGTTGTTCACGCGTAGCCATCTCAAGCTCGTTAATAAATCCAGGGACTTGTTGTTCAAAAAGGCTGATAACTTGATCAACCAAATCGATACCGGACTCTGCGTTAATGCGTGCGATGGCGATTAGTGTGTCATCGTTGATGAGAGCTCGGTCGCTGCTCGCCTGTTCGTCGGATGGCGCAACATCGACGTAATTGAGGAGCATGCGGCGCAGGTCAATGGCAGAGAACGGTTTTACAAGAACATCGTTCATACCGGACTCACGTGCTTCCTCAAAGTCACCTGCCGATGCTGAGGCCGTCGCTGCGATTATAGGAATTTCTACTCCTTGAGCTCGGATATTTCGTGTCGCTTCAAATCCATCCATATTGGGCATGAGGCAGTCCATCAAAATGACATCGAAGTCTTGGCTCTGAACCGCTGCGACCGCGGCTACACCGTCCTCGACTGTCTCATACGTCGCGCCGAGTCCCGCAAGCATGCTTTCAACGAGCAATTGGTTCACGGAATTGTCTTCAGCGATAAGAACTCTCACGCCATCTAGCTGCCTAACAGGTGCTACAGTTTCGGAGTTGAGAGTGCTGCCAATCGCTTCGTTCAAGGTGGCTGCGGTAACCGGTTTGTGGACGAAATCCCAGCGCTCGGATGCGATTAAGGGGTTGTCACTACGAATGTCAGTAAGCAATAGCCGTTGTTTCACAGTAGCTTGTTCACCGAACGCCTCAATAGTTCTAGCATCACATCGCTCATCTACAAGAACGGCAGAGGTGCCGGACGGTATATCGCTGACCTTTTGAACTCGCGATGTCTCAAACCCCAGTCTGAGCAGTTGAGACTGAGCGCATAGGGCGAGCTTGTCATCGTCACTGCAGAGCGCAACTCTTCCAATTTTTTCAATCGTAGGGGTGTCTACTTGTTTAAGCGGAAGGGTAATGTGCACCAATGTTCCCGTTCCGCCGGGTCTATCCAATAGCTGTAAATCACCACCCATGAAGGTCATGTAGCTCTTACAAATAGCGAGGCCTAGGCCCGTACCCCCGAATCGCCGAGTGGTGGTTGCGTCAGCTTGCGTGAACTTCTCGAAAATTTTGTCTTTGGATGCATCGGGTATACCGACTCCGGTGTCCTGAACAGCAATCACGACATTGTCGCCATCAGCTAAAAAGGTAGTTACCTCAACTGAGCCGACTTCGGTGAACTTCACCGCATTGCCAACAATATTGGTCACTACCTGTCTGAGTTTTTGCGCATCACCTCTGAAGGTGCCGATCACATTGAAATCATGATGCACGCTCAGTTCGAGAGCCTTGCGCTGGGCAGGCTCTCCTTGAAGATAGGTCACATCATCGACTAAGTCACAGAGGTCAAACGCCTCTTCATCAAATTCGAGCTTGTCTGCTTCAATCTTTGAGATATCGAGGATTTCATTAATCAGCTGTAGCAATGTTTTACCGCTGTTCATCGCCGTCCGTGCTAAGCGTGATTGTCTCGGCGATACACCGGCATTCAGCAGTAGTTCGTTCATCCCGATAATGCCGTGCAATGGCGTCCGAATTTCGTGGCTCATGACAGCTAAGAATTCGCTTTTAGCCTGGCTTGCCTGCTCGGCATCGCGCTTTGCCACCTCGAGCTCGTGGGTGCGCTCGACAATTTTCTGCTCGAGTTCTTGCGCAAGGGCTATCGAAGCCTCAAAGCGTCGTCTCAGAATGAGCACCAATAGCAATACAGTGATAAGCGCTGTCACGACATATCCAGCATAAGCCTGATTGGTTTGATACCAAGGGGGTGCCACAACGATGGGTAATGATAGTCCCGATCGGTTCCAGACCCCGTTACTGCCTCTGGCAGCGAGCTCTAGCGTGTAGTTACCGGGGCGCAGCGTTGTCAGCTGAATCTTGCCGGTGGTTGAGTCCCAGTCATAGATGGGTTTGAGGCGATGTTCGTACTCGACGGTCCATGGCGCTCGATAGTCTGCGGCGAAGAACTCAACCGTGGCGAGGGTATCGCTGGCGTCGAGCTCCAGCACATCCTCAGGTGAGGAGGGGTAAAACTTTCTTCCCATGACGTTGATTTCACCAAAGCCTAGGTCAACGGGCCGCTCATCGAGATCTTCCAGCAGTCCGCCGAGGTAGGTGACGCCTCTGGGGCTACCAAAATAAAGCATCCCATCAGGGCTCTTGTAGCTCGCCCCTGAGTTATATTCCTCGGCTGTAACCCCCAAGCGTGATGCAAAGTGCTTTATCGAGCCCGTGCGCTGATCGACGCGTGTTAGACCATCGTTGTGGGCAAGCCATAGGTTGCCGAAATCGTCGTACTGAATCCCTACTACAGCGAGGCTTGGGAGCTCAAATTCTCGCGATAGATTCGTCAGTTTTGTTCCCTCACCTGCCGCATCGCGTTCGAGCCGGTAGATACCTGCATCGTTGGTTCCGAGTAGTACTGAGCCATCGGGTTCGATTTCAATATCGACGATGGTTGTGCCTGCCTCAAAAGAGAGTCCCAATGGGAGGCCGTCCAAAGAGACAGTTCTAATGTCATCTAGAGTTGGACTGATAAGGCCGAGGCTTTGCGACATTCCGACTAAGATCGCGCCAGAGGTGTCTTCGGCGAGCGTAATGGGGAAGTCATTGACGAACTCATCGAGTGCACTGCGAAGTACACGCACTACCTTCCCAGAGCTATCTACAATGGCGGTTCCGCCGCCAAAGGTTGATGCAACGATATTTCCGGACGAGTGACTCAGGATCGATGTCACGCCAGGTGCTTGCAGCGCGAACGGATTTCCATATTCGAGCGCTACTTGTTGCATTTCACCTGTACGCGTATCGAGACGATGAAGGCCGGCATCAAAAGTGCCCACCCAGACGAGCTCATCCTGACTCGCTAGCGACATCACCTGATTGCTACCCAAATTGGGTGTGTTGACAGAGTTAAGCCACTCGAATTGGGTAGCGCCTGGCGCCAGCCGGTTCAGACCGTCTTGAGTGCCGACCCAGAGGTTACCGTTTTGGTCCTGGTGCACCGCGTTAATATGATTATGAGATAGTCGTGAGTTGGTCGTGTTAAAAGAATCGAACTGTGTCCGTGCCCCCTGAGCTAGTCCCTGACGGGTCCCAACCCAGTAACTGCCATCGTTCGATTTGTGGAGACCAACAATCCAATTACTAGGTAGCCCGCTAGAAAAGGCGGTGTAGTGCTGAAAAGAACGCCCACTATCTTCCGTGTATACCAGTCCATTCGGTGTGCCAATCCAAATCCCCTCATCGTCGGTCATCATGGCAGTTATGGTGTCGGAAGGGAGGTCGTTGTCCCCGGGGCCTTGTTTTAGAGTTTTAAGCTCCCGGGATTTTAAATCTAAGACCACTACCCCATCTAACGCGGTTCCGATATACAGTTTGTCTTTTGCAATTACTGAAGCGATAACTCCCGATGAGATACTCTTGCGAAGATTCGCAATAGGCGTCGTTAATATGGCCCCGTTCTGCGTTTTTCGGAATTCGTAAATCGTGTTGGAGTTAACGCCGATTACGCCATTATGTGTGGCTATTAAAGAAATTATCGGTGTTGCCCGTTGGGCCCCAATCTGACCGGGAATTTGGTTGTCAGGCAGCTTTATTACATCAAGGCTCCGTGTGGATGGCCGGTACAAAGCAATTGACCCATCCATACCAATCCATAGCAAACCCTCTTTATCGACTGCAAGAGAGCTAGCCTTCGTTCCCTCGGCTAGGCCATTAAGCACCTCAAAACTTTGCGTTGCAGCATCAAAACTTTGAATGGAATTTGATAAAACCCAAAGCGTGCCGCTTGGAGAAACGCTTAGTGCTTTCACTTCGCCGGGTTGAAGCCCCCCTGAAGTCGCATTTGCTGCACTAAACGTGTCGGCTCTAACACCGTTATAGCGTGTCAAACCCTCCTGTGTCGCAAACCAGAGCGCGCCGCTGCCATCTTGTGCAACGAACCTGACCTCTATCTGATTAAGGCGATTGTTGACTCCGGAGTTCCAGAAGGAAACGTCTGTACCCGAAAGACTCTCAGCACAAAATAACAGTGCCCATACGGGCACTGTTATTTTGTAGAGCTCTCGTAAAATATTGTTACATCGCATACCCACAATATAAGCGGACTGAGCCTGAGCTCAAGTACTGGGTAACATTATTCCCGAGAGACTAAGACCTGTTTCTTAGTCTTTAGAGGGTCCGCGATTTCGCTGGGTGCCCGTCGTGCTAGGCCAAGTAATGACAGAAGGCTTCGCTTCAAAGCTCTTAGTCTTAACCACGCGCTCAGCAGCAGCGTTAGTGCGAGCAGGTGTGCTACCCCACTGGAAAGACTTGATCTGGTTTGCAGCAACCTTAGCGCCGGTTGCGTTTGCAGTGGCAGTGGCTGTCTGGTGAGAAACCTTGCTGGAAACCATGGCCGCGCCAACAGGCTGGCCTGCGAATGCTGTGCTTGAAGCCGCAAATGTTGTGGCGAGCAGTGCTACCTTAATTACATTCTTCATCTTTTGCTCCTAGCGTCTATGCGCTCATGTAAGTCAAAAATTTGACGGCTCTGGGTGGACCGACATGGAACAGAGAATAGAGAGTGCCGAGTGGGGGAGAAAGGTTTCGGCTAACCCATTGGGTGACGTTCGAGTGCCCAAAATGGGTGAAGACCTTTGGGCAGGAAATGTGAAAAAAACACATTTTGTTGTTTCAGGTGGGTTGCTTTTTGAAATTGGCCGCGTCCGACACAGCCTTTAATAATCTCTGAGCACCATTGTTTAAGCCGAAAACCGATGCAGCCGCAGGTTTTCAGATAACACTTCTAGTGTATTTATATATCAATGAGCTGTTTTGTCTAATGAGGCGTCACTGCGTTTTGGATATGGAACAGCGCTTTTTACTCGTCAGATGAGAATACGCCCTTGAGAGGGACAGTCGGGTCAATTCCTTCAAGGCGTTCTGGGCAGTCGGTCGCATCGCTCGCCAACGCCGCCGCCAAGTCCAGCAATCCTCTCCCTTGAGCAAAGGGTGATACTTGTTCATCGGTGTAGGTAACCAGAGGTGATGCGGAATTAGCGAGGATACACTTCACGTCGTGGTTACTGAGAGTCGGTCGCGCTTCCAATAGAAGTGCAATTAAGCCAGACGCTACTGCCGATGCCTGTGACGCGCCGCTGGCAATCCAAAAGCCTTCTGGGTTCCGGTGATCAGGCTCCGCCGCTGGTCGCCTAGAACCGGCCGCTCGTACGCCGGCGAGGAGTGTGCCGGGTACTATGACGTCGGGTTTGATGTGGCCGGTTGCTGTTGGGCCTCGTCCCGAGAATGGTGCGACACTGCTCCAGAGGCTATCCTCGCTATAATCTGCAGCTCCCACGGTGATCAACCAGGGGTTATTACCCGGTGCTGTGATACTTGATGCTTCAGGGCCTTCGTTACCGGCTGAAACCACAACAACCAGTCCCTCGTTCCAGGCCCTGGTAAGTGCCATATTCATTGGGTCTAGGTAGTAGGGAAGGTCGGTGAGGGCGCTAATCGATAGGTTGAGAACGCGAATGTTGTGGTTGGCCTTGTTATCGACAACCCATTGGACGGCTCTAATAATATCGAGAGTGCTGGCACTGTCCTCTTGGTTAAAGGCCTTTACGGCAATGATCTTTGCGTCGGGTGCAACGCCGCGGAAGTGAGTTCCAAATCCCAAGATCAAGCTTGCCAGATGCGTGCCGTGCCCTGTGATGTCCTCGACATCACCTTGCGTATTGGTCAGAGCGTTAAAGCTATGATGATCTATGGCGCTGCCACTTAAATGGGTAGCCCAGGGTGAGAGACCCGTATCTATCAATGCGATGCCAACACCGCGTCCGGTCAAAGTCGGCGCTACTGAGTCCAAGTGACTTTGGAGAGCGTTGTTGACCTCAGGCCTGCTCAGTGATTGTTGCAGCCACGTCGTAATCTCGGCATCGGGGGTGGGACGGTATTTGCTATTCTCAGGGGTACTTTCTGCAACAACGACCCGCGCTAGGGCGTCGTCGGCTGCCAAAGTACTAAGTTGATCATCAGTGATGGTCGCTCCGACTGCCTTAATAAGATGTAAATCATGGGTGACAAGTCCGCCTGCTCGCTCGACAGCGAGAGTCGCGACTTCGGCAGAGTTACCAAACACAATAGCTGTTAGTGATACGGGTGGTTGAGTTGTGCAGCCAGCAAGGAGTAACAGCATCGCGAGGATGGTGGCAGCGCACTGCGCAATACGCTTGAGCATCAGTCGTCTAGCTCGAGTCCAATGTGGGTACGGAAGTCTTGCTGGCAGAGTTTTACCAGTTCTTGGATGGGGACAGGTTTTGAAATGAGATACCCCTGGAGAGAGTAACAACCGCGTTCTCGCAGATGAGCGGCTTGCTCAGCAGTTTCAACTCCTTCGGCCACGAGATCGAGACCTAACGCCTGCGACATAGATACGATGGCGTTGACAATGCCATTACCCGATTCTGTGCCAATATCATTGACGAAGGTGCGGTCGATTTTCAGCGTGTCGATTGGAAAGCGCCTCAGATAGTTCAGTGACGAGTAGCCTGTACCAAAGTCATCAATAGCAAGTTTGAAGCCGAGGTTTTTTAGCTGCTTCAGCTTGCCGATACTGTCATTACCGCTGTGCATAATGGCGCCTTCGGTAAGTTCAAGCTCGATCTTGTATTGGATTTCAAGCTGCTTAAGCGTCGACGTCAGTCGCTCGACAAAGTTGCTCTGATTGAACTGCAGTGGTGACAGATTCACAGCGAGGGTGAGCTTACTCGGAAGTTGACCTGCGAAGTCTTTAGCATCTGTGTTGACCTGGTTAAGAATCCAATCACCGAGGTCGTTGATCACACCACTTCGCTCTGCGACTGGAATAAATCGTTCCGGCGAAATACTCTTTCCCTCCTTGTCCCGCCATCGCACGAGAGCTTCAGCACCGATAATTGCACCGGTGAACAGGTCAACCTGTGGCTGGTATACCAGAGATAGTCCCTCACCCGCGAGTGCTTCGCGTAGCCCTTGTTCAATCGCTAGCTCCATCGCGGAGTCGTCTTCAATAGTCGTATCGTAGATTCTTGCCCGCTGGCGACCCTCTGCTTTTGCAGCATAGGTGGCTGCATCCGCACGAACGAGAAGCTCTTCAGGTACCCGACCATGATCTGGCGCCATTGCGATGCCGATGCTTGGTGTAATAACGAGTGCGTGGCCCGGAATCTGAATTGGCTCGGACAGGCAGTCAATAACATGCTCAGCTATGCTTATCAGTTGGTCGACATCCTCAGGGTTGCGGACGATCAGTGAAAATTCGTCTCCGCCAGGACGGGCTAGTTCCAGTGCAAATACATCAGCGGGGTACTCTCGCTTGGCTCCGGGAAATTCAGTTGCTATGGGACCCATCTGTGCCGCACAGTTTTGAAGTCTTGATGCGACGCGTTTGAGGACAACATCGCCTCGCTCGTGACCAATGGAGTCGTTGATGCGCTTGAAATGGTCAATATCAATCATGATTAGACCCACTTGCCCCTGCGTTTTCTCACGATTAACGAGATTGCGTCGCAGTTGCTCAGTGAAACTTCGTCTGTTTGGCAGGTCAGTCAGGTGGTCAAAATAAGCGAGGTAGCGCAGGTGATCTTCTTTTGCCTTGAGTTCCTGAAGGTTCTCAGCGGCCCGCAACATATATTTAACGAGTCGTCCGAGAAGTGGCCAATTGAGGGGCTTGGTAATGTAGTGGGTGGCACCAGCCTCAAAACCAAGATCGATGGTTTCTTGGTCGTCAGCACCCGTAACAATAAGTACGGGAATGTCCATCGCGTCATCACGCGCTCTTAGGCGGCGACAGGTCTCAATGCCGCTGATGCCGGGCATGTCGACGTCCATGAAGATAAAGTCGGGGGAATTATTCGCGACGAGGTCTAACGCCTCGTAGCCATCTTTCGCCTCAAGAATGCGCATACCCTCAGATTCCAGGCACTGCCGAATCAGCAGGCGCTGCATGCTGTCGTCATCGCAGACCAGGATTAACGGGCTGTCATCTTCAATTACTGCCAAAGGTGTTTACCCCCTTTTCTACCACTTAGAAGATGACCACATCATTACGTTTTGAAGTTTGATTACTGCATTTGGGCAAACCACGAACTTCAAGCTGTCACATTCCTTTTATGAAGGTAAACTGCCGGCTGTTCATTGGGAAGGCTTTTTTGCGTGTCAATCGCCGATCAAAAACTGCGAGAAATTCGAGAGCAGGTGCAGTCGCATCTCGCGAGCGTCCCGAAGCGGCGGGATGCCGAGCGTACTGCCGAGCTTGAGGACCGTATTCGTGCGCAGCTTGAAGCGCACAACGCGGTTATCGTTGCCCACTATTACACGGCGCCTGAAATCCAGGCGTTGGCAGAAACAACGGGTGGTTGTGTCTCGGACTCGCTAGAGATGGCACGGTTTGGACGAGATCATCCCGCGGACACCCTGATTGTCGCGGGCGTCCGGTTTATGGGCGAAACCGCAAAGATCTTAACGCCCAACAAGCGTGTTTTGATGCCAACACTTGAGGCCACCTGCTCGCTGGACGAGGGGTGTCCGATTGACGAGTTCTCAGCTTTTTGCGATGCGCATCCCGATCGCGAAGTGGTGGTC
>JAACDF010000071.1 GCA_009937065.1 Gammaproteobacteria bacterium
CGGCTTCTTTCTGTCCTTGTTGGGAGACACGCGACTGTGAGACCTTGGTGGTGCTCTGTTCGTGTGTACCTGGTGGGGTCACCTAGTCTGGTTCGCTAGGCTTTCTTCTGTTTATATCTTTACTACATTCAGTTCAAACTAGTTCCCACAACAAGTGGTACCTCCGGTGGGAGGCTATATCCTGGACACCATGGCTGGAACAAACTATGATGCCAGGAAATATCCTCTTTGCCAACCATTCTATGGTCCTCGTGGCCCGGCTTGGACCACCGTCTTCTCTCCCGATTTCCAGAATGCCCTCATGCGTGAGACTGACAAGTACGCATCGCTCTTTCAACACCTCATCGATCAAACCGACCCTGGAAATGTCAATGGACCTGCCCATGCTGGAAATGCTCAGAATTTGCTGGAAAGTCAGCTCGCATTCAGTAACCGCCAGCAACGTACCTACGGTTTCATCATTCAGCATCTATGCAATCAGAACTTCATAGACGAAGCAAACCAAATGCATGCGGCGTTTCGTGCCGCGGCTGGAATTGGAGGTGCACTACCTGCAAACTGGGTGAGGCAAATTTGGGATAGGCTCGATCAAATGGGCAATCTCCCTCAAACCGGCCTTACCACTGCGAATCAGGACTCGACATGGATCTCGTGCACGATAAATCTGGTCGGCATCGATCGCGAGACTGTGCGAAATTATTACAATCATCTCTTGCGCCTGAATAGGCAAGCTGTCGTGCCCAAGACCAACGTCGAAATGCATATCAAAATATGCCAATCGCTTACCTTCCCCATATTCATCAAAGATAAGTGCATCGAAGATCTTCAAACTCCCAGGTTTGTTCACGCCGGTGGCGCACTCGCTGGTCAACCCGATGTGCCGCTCTTCGTTGATTATCTCGAGGAGCTATGGCACAGTTGCTACGAGCGAGGTGAGATCAAACATCAGGCTCCACCGGTACAGCGCCCCACGTACTCGAATCGTGTCGATGGTATGTCTTTTATGTTTGATGCTTTTCCAAACGAGACCGCGATGATGCCTCATATGCCATCCGTGCCTGATGGCACGCCATCTCGCATCGCCATGTCATCGGCCATTGCATGGGCCATGGCCGCCATGTCCTCCGCCGGCAACACGTCTTTTATTCGAGACGAACGTGACTGTTGGAATTGCAAGGGGTGGGGGCACACCAAAGAGCAATGCCCTTCTGACAAGAAAGCAAGGCCCCTATCGCTGTGCATCAAAGGACTGCAAGACAAACAGTCCCGTGAGAAAAGCCGGCTCACGCAAGCGAAAACCAGTGGAAGGCGCTTCATTCGCCGCAGAGGCACGCCACAAAATCGTGCTCTCGCGCCGCCGGGAGATGACCCTAACGCATTCTACGTCTACGACGACGGCAGTATCTACTCACACGACGGCTCCCTAACAGGGCTGAGCTCAAACTTCTCGCCCGACGAGCTATGTGAGCCGTGTGAGCCAGAGAATACTACACCGATAGCTGCGCTTGCTGCCGGTGATAGCCCTGATGGTGTTCCCCTTTTGCCCTTGGAACATTCCGGGCACACCGCCGCGATGACCGCCAACGACACTCTCAGCGCGAGCAATGCGCCGCTCTCGGCTTCGTCAGATGCTGCATCCACTACGCAGCCTTCTGTAGATTCAAATACTACTTTACCCTCAGCAGATGCTACATCCTCGGCGGCCCAGATTGAAAATGAATTCAGCAACTTATGCTCCAGCGGCGGCATACTTTTGGATGGTCAGAATATCGAACTCTGCAACGACACCGATGGGGAAAACACCGTGCCATACGACGACACTGCAGAGAAGCCCGCACAACCGCGTTGGCATCGCCCCGCTAAAGCGTTTGCTTTTGCCGGGCTCGCTTTGCTCTCTGCCGCCGCCGCGCTGATGACAAACAAGCGTGGTGTGCGCCTCGGCATCGTCATGGCCGGCTGTCTCGCGCAAGCACATTCTGTCCCAATCAGCGCTGTAGCGAGTACCTGCCGTGTCGATACCTTTGATGTTTTTCCCCTTCCTCTCGCCAAGCACGGAGCCAATCAGGAACCAGTGTGCCTAATGGACACTGGCGCATCGCGCTGTTCATCGTATAAACGCAAGCTTTTTCCTGCCAAGAGCGTCTCACGATACAAACCTCCGTATCGTGTGCGGATCGCTGACGGCAAATATCTGAACGTGGAGCTCGAAGGTGGCATGCTGATTAAAACGCGTGCGACCGATGCAACCACGTCAGCGAAGAAACTTTGCGTCATCGTCGCTGCAAATTCACTACTCGTGCCCGATATGCACGTCACTCTCATCAGCCCGCAATCGCTGTTTGAACGCCACGGCATCCGCACGTACTTCAATGATGAACTGTATATGCTACTGCCCAATGGCGACCGTGTACCTTTCTCACGCACCGACACCAACTACCCCATGGTGCTTGAAGACGGCCCTGAATTCGACGCAATCCTACGCGGTGATATTGCCACCTTATACAAATCTGAAAAG
>JAACDF010000072.1 GCA_009937065.1 Gammaproteobacteria bacterium
AATCTGGCTGGTCCTACCAAACATAAAAGAGCCCGCCTAAAGCGGGCTTTTTTGTGTTTGGAGGTTAACCACCCTCTCGGACCGGCGAAGCCAGTCGAAAAACGCGACCTTAGGAGCGTTTGGTCCGCCGCAGCAAAGCGAAGGCGCCCGCAGGGTTCAATCACCAGAGGCAATGGCGATTGAAGACAATCTGGCTGGTCCTACCAAATTTCCAAATCGCTGTTTTTACTCCATTTCTATTTTTAGATCCGCTCAGCTGTTGAGTGAGTGCCTTGGCATTGAGATATCCTACCTGCTCTTCTCGATCCGGCTACCCTGATATACTCACGAAAAAGCGAGGTAAGTCTTGTCTCAGCTGAGAAAAAAGCAAAAAGCCCAGCGCCGCGAATTAATCGAAGTAGCGGCAAAGAACCTTTTCGTCGAAAAGGGTTTTGAACTTGCAAGTGTTGAAGAAATCGCTGATCTCGCAATGGTATCGCCGGCAACCATCTACAACTACTACGGCACGAAAGATGAGTTGCTGCTTGCAATTGTCGCCAGAGGAGAGGTCGGCGTCGTGCAAAAGGACCGCGAGTTTACAAAACGCGCCGCGACGGAAGACCCAGTCGACCTGTTAATTGAAGTCATCATGTCAAATATCCATGACACGATCTCTGCCATTACCAGAGAGTTATGGGGTAACGTAATTGCCTATGTTGCAACCACGTCTGACGAGACCGTAGCGCCCAGATACCTGGAGACGATTGCCGGGGGTCTCGGCGACACTATTCTGCATGTGCTTGAGGCCTATCAAGTGAATGGAAAGATTGTAAGCACTGTTGACTTGGACTTTCTATCGCAATTCCTTACTCGCAACGAAAGAATCCAGTTCCTCAATTTTATTTATCTTAGGGGGATGTCCATCACAGAACTTGGTGAGGCCGTTAGAAAGGACGTGACGTTTGTATTAACGCCCCTGCTCACAGATTAATGCAGCTAAACCAACGAAGACTTTTTGTAGAGTTGACTTTATTTTTATCAGCCACTATATACATAGTGTTCGTATGATTTGCTTTCCGGGGGTCTAACGGGGTCTCGCTGTAGGGGAAGAAAATCAAAAGTTGGAGTTGGTCGCTACAGGAGCTGCGCAATGAAAGCTAAAAGCCTTCCACAAAAGAAAATTATCTCGGCGCTTGCAATGGCCTCTTCCTCACTCTTACATCCAAGTGCGTCGTGGGCACAAGAGTCGGCATCCCTGGAAGAGATTGTAGTCACGGCAACACGTCGAGAAATGAAAGCCAGTGACATTCCATTCAACATTTCTGCCATTTCTGGGAGCGAGATTGAAGACGCTAACCTAGTAGACATGCAGGACTTGATGCGGGCCATGCCTGGTATCACAGTCGCTGATGGAGGTGGAAGGTTCTCCGAAAACAACAACGTAATCACCATTCGAGGTCTCAATGTAGATCCGTCAGCAACGGACCGTCGCTTCTTATCAGACCCCACCGTATCCACCTATGTCGGCAATACACCCGTGTTTGCAAATTTCATTCTCAAAGACATCAATCGAGTCGAAGCGCTACGAGGACCCCAAGGCACTTTGTATGGTTCTGGCTCTCTTGGTGGCACGGTTCGATTTGTAATGAACGAGCCCGACGCGAGTAGTTTTGCGGGTCGGATCGACAGCTCCTTTGGTCAAACTGAAGGCTCTGATGGCGAGAATTTCAGTGTTCACGGCATGATCAATTTACCGCTGAGCGACGACCTAGCGTTGCGGGTCAGCGGAGGTCTGATCGACAATGCGGGGATAGTTGACTACGTCAACGTCTACGAAACCGATGCCAATGGTGTTCCCACTGCAGCTGGCGGCGATGTAGCTCACGGTGGACCCGTCTACAGCAACAACCGAGACGCGGATACAGTAGAGATAGACTACGTCAGGGCCGGACTCAAGTGGACGCCAAGTGATAATTTCGAAGCTACGCTCACGCATATGAGTCAAGAGGGCGACTATGGTGGCCGCCGTCAAACCACATCGGCAGCTGACGGATGGGGTGAGTATTACGACGAGTATGAAATCGGTGCGGTCATCAATGAGCCGGCTTCAAACAGCTCAGAATTTACCAGTTTGGAAATGACCTATGACGTTGGGTTTGCGACATTAAGTTCGAGCACGTCCCGCTATGAAAGAACCTTTGAAGGAACGAGTGATAATACTGGCTTTTTCGCGGCAAACGGTTGGTTGTTCTACTACGGCTATGGCTACATGCTTCGCCCAGCTATCGCTGCCGAGAGACAAAACTCTGAAAAAGCATTCGTCCAAGAGTTAAGACTGGTATCCAATGGGGATAGACAGGTAGAGTGGACCCTGGGGGCTTTCTACATGGACCAAGAAGCCTCTGCGGCGCAGCAAACGCGTGCCCTTGGCTTCCAAGAATGGGCAACAGCGGTGGAACCGGAGGGGTTTGGATATGGTTACGGGCTCTATTACGACCCTTCTACCAACGTGACCTTCGATTGGACGCACGACCGAGATTTTAAAGATTTTGCGCTCTACGGTGAGCTCACCTGGCATCTCTCTGATGACTGGTCCGCGACGCTGGGCGCGCGCTATTTTGATAACGAGGACAACGTAGTTTCACAGACATCGTTTCCAATTTGGTTCGCCTTCAACCCCGTCGTAGAGGATCAAAATAAAGATAGCGACACCCTTTTGAAGGTGAATCTTGCGTGGAACGCAAGTGAGAGCACTATGGTGTACGGCACGATTTCCGAAGGCTATCGCCGCGGAGGTACAAACGCTGCACCCGTTCGGCCCAACCCCAATTATCCCAATGATCCCGAGTGGGATTCGTTTGAGAGTGACTATGCGTTGAATTACGAGCTAGGCGTCAAATCTCAAGGTGATGATTACAACTACACCATCTCCGCCTTCTACGTCGATTGGAGCGACCCGCAAGTAAACGTTGCCACACCCTCGGGCGCCTATTACGCAGTTGCAAATGGTGATTCAGCGTCCTCAAAAGGGATTGAAACCGAATTCAATTGGGCAACATCGGACAACGTCACACTGTTTGGCGGCTACACCTACGTCGATGCGTCGCTCTCTGAAGATCTATATTTACACGATGCCAGTGAGCTCACGGATGGTAAATCTGCATTACGAGCGACAAGCGGAGCTCAACTACCAGGAACGGCTCGAAGCACCTTTAATATCGGTGCAAAATACGAGTCGCGCCTTGAGAACGGTCTTCTTATGGTTACTCGTGTAGACGGCTATTATCAAACGTCAGTCGAAAACTCTATCCTTAACATTGATCCGGATTGGGCTGCTTCTATGTCTGGCTTTGATCTTTGGTTTATGTCCATGACGCTGGTCAGTGACAACTGGACCGCTTCCTTGGTCGCTAACAATATTTTCAATGATCGAGGCACTGTTGCCACTTTTAAAGAAGAGTACATGACCTCGGACATAGCGAACGGATTTTATGGAACGGGACAGAAAGATTTTATATCTAACCCCAGAACACTGACCCTGAAGGCCAGTTACAGCTTCTGATCGAGATTGGGTGGCTCATGTTCGGTAAGCTCATTAGTCACCCGTAAAAACATTGTGTCGAGCCATTCAATGGCGAGGCCGAGACTCAATAATATGCAGGACGAAGCAGAGCAGCTGTTTTCTCTCTCTGAGTCGGCACTCGAAAAAAATCAGATGGCTACGGCCATCGACGCCTGCCGGACTCTAAATACCCAGTTCCCCAGTCACTTCGCTGGCTGGTTGCTGGCGGGACGCATTCATTTAAAACTACATAAGCCCGAGGCAGGGCTCATCTCCACAGCTCGGGCCTCAACAATCAAACCCAACCAACCTGAAATCCTCATGCAGCGTGCCAAGTTTCTGACCCTGCTTAATCGCGATGAGGAGGCGTTGGAGATTTTGGAATATCTCGCTGAGAGAGACTTCCCGACTGCCCAATTGCATGCGGACGTAGCCATGATGTTGTCCGCTAAACAACTGCATCAGTCAGCCATCGTTCACTACCAAAAAGCCATCAGACTGAACAACAAAATTGCCGGTCTCCATTACAACCTCGCTGCCGCTTACCGATTTATTGGCGATTTTACGGAATGTGAACGAGCGTTAGAATGCGCCATTCAACGGGACCCATTGGACAGTGAAGCGCAGATGATGCGCTCATCACTGCGCCCGCAAACGCCTGATAAGAATCATATCGATGATCTTCTCGACGCCTACAGCCGAGTCGAGGGAGATGACAAAATAAAATCGGGACTGTGTTACGCAATTGCTAAAGAACAGGACGATCTAAACAATCTTGACGCGAGCTTCACCTATCTCTCAGAAGGTGCGAGCATCAGGCGGCGACGGATGATTTACGATGTCGAGCGTGACGAGCAGATCATGCAGCGAATTGCCGAGACCTTTCAGCCGGGAAAGCACATACCCTCAGCGGTTAATAAGGATGCACCCAAACCCATCTTCGTTGTGGGCTTGCCTCGGACTGGCTCTACCATGCTCGAAAGAATGCTGGATAGCCACAGTGATGTTCGATCAATGGGGGAGCTAGACACGCTGGGCGCCGCCCTGACTAAGCATTCGATAGCTGAGACGAACGTATCACCTCCTAAGGCCGAGGATCTTGTTGAGCTCGCCTCATCGGTTGATTTAAAGGCGTTAGCTCAGACCTACATGAGCGATTCAATTCCCCAAAACTTTTCAGAATCTTTTTTCATCGACAAGCTTCCCCTTAATTTTTTGTATCTCGGGCTTATTCATCAATCGATGCCAGATGCAAAAATCATTCATATCAAAAGGCATCCGGTGGCGTCTTGCTTCGCAATTTACCGCCAATGGTTTCGAGACATATACCCGTTTTCTTACGATCTTTCCGACCTTGCTAGATACTTTGTTGCTTACAAAAAGCTCACTGACTTTTGGCAGAGTCATATGCCTGGCGCGATCCATACTGTTGAATATGAAAGGCTCGTCGAGCAGCCAGAGGTAGAACTGATGAAAGTTTTGGCGTTTTGTGGGCTTCCTTGGGAGCAAAACGTCCTCGCGTTCCATGAAAATACTTCGCCTTCAACCACAGCAAGTGCAGTTCAAGTCAGGCAACCAATACATAGCAAATCTAAAGAGCGATGGCGTCTTTACGCTACTCATCTCACCCCGCTCATCGAGGCCCTCGAAATGGAAGGTATCGATGTTGCGTGAGTGCCAATTGATCTTTGAGCGTTTGAGACGGGCTTTTCTACTGGTACCGGTAGGGCTTTTTGTTAACACAACAGCGGCAGCTGCCATGGTTATTTCGGTTGATTTTAGGGAATCCGATATTAGGCAGTTCCAGGTCCTAAAAGACGACTATCAATACACAAGAACTACTGGCAACAAGCTCGGCAGGTTGCCGGTAGTTAAAACAGCTCTTGCTATTGCAGATGATGGCACTGTCATTCCGCTCAGCAGGGGGCTAATGAAAACCGGCAGTAAATATTGGGATATCTTGTTTGAGCCGGGTCGCTGGGCAATGAATGATGGCAAGGTAAGCCTGAGCCTACCCATAGCACTAGTCGAGAAAGATGCTAATTGCACGCATCAGGGAACTATTGTTATCAGTGGCAATATAGCGGCTTACCAAATTGCTTCAGAAACCTGTAAGTACTTTCAGTTCAATGCTCAGGGCTTCGCCAACATCACTATTAATCAGAGAGAAGACATTGACTCAGATGGACTCCGCGAACGCTATCTAAAAGAAACGCAAGCTCGACTAACATCAATCCCTATCGAGAAAATCACAAGCGACTACCCGACGCTGGAGCCCACTGCTTTTTCTCAGACAACGTTTATCGAGCCGTCATCTATGAGCGTGTATGGGGCAGTCGTCGATGGCCGTCATTATGTGAGTGACTGTCCTACAAGAGCTGCGCCATACACAGACTGTAACCATATGCCGCTACCCGCCTACTCTTTAGCAAAATCGTTGATTGGCGGTGTTGGGTTGATGCGTATCGAGGCTTTATACCCTGGCGTTAAAGATTACCCAGTTAGGGAGCTCATTCCCGAATGCAATAATTGGGGAGACGTTACTCTGAAACACCTGCTAAATAACACGAGTGGGCGATTTGGCAGCTCAACCCCTCATCGCGATGAAGACAAGCACATCTTTACGTTTCTAGCTAAAAAAACTGCAGCAGAAAAAACTCAATTCGCCTGTAACCGCTACCGGAAAAAAACAGCACCGGGTCAACAATGGGTGTACCACACAATCGAATTTTGGTTACTTGGCGTCGCAATGCAGAACTTCTGGCAGCAAAAATTTGGTGGCGCCGCAGATTTCTATGATGACCTACTTAACCCCTTATGGCGTGAGCTTGAACTTTCACCCTTAGTACAAACGCCTCATCGCGTTGATGGTCAGCCTTTTACTGGCCTAGGGTTGATGCTACTCCGAACAGACATCGCAAAGCTTGCGCAAGCCTTCACGACGGAGAACTCTGTTTTCGACGAGTTCCTGGACAAAGACATGTTCGATCAAGCTATGCAGAGAGCATCCAAATCCAAACGACTTACAGCTGGCAATGAGAACTTGACCTATAGCAATGGTTTTTGGGCGTGGAATGCAGCACCAGCGCTCAAATGCGAGAAAAGCAAATGGATCCCCTTCATGTCCGGCTATGGTGGTATCAGTGTGGTATTCCTACCAAAGGGTAACGCCTACTACTACTTCAGTGATGGAGGCGTCTTTCGGTATGCCGAAGTCATCGAACAACTACATACTCATCGCCCAATTTGCTGAGGGACGCTCGTGATCGATCAAACAACTAATAACGACAGATCATATACGGTACCCAAAGTTTCACGAGATGGCACGGCAGAGGCCATCTTTCTCGCGTTCCTGGCGACTGCAGGTTTGTTCTATGTCAACTTGGGCGGAGCGTTTCTATCAGCCTTCGTAGACGGCTTGGGAATAAGTCGAGAGTCTGCAGGTTACATAACAAGCGCAAACAAATATGGCGCAGCATTCGGTGCGCTCTTGGCTACTTTTTTAGTAAAGAACGTGCCATGGCGAAAGAGCGCTTTCCTCACCTTATTGACACTGATTTCCGTAGATCTGGTCTCATTTTTTCTAACCAACGTTACTACCCTCGTTCTAGTTCGATTTACACACGGCAGTATTGGTGGCTTTTTGGTGGGCTTAGGTTTTTCAATTATCGCGAAAACTCGAAGCCCCGATCGAGTTTTTGGCATGCTAGTGGCAATTCAGTACACATTCGGCAGCGTCGCCATTTTTACGGTGCCAAAGCTGGTGGAAAGTTTTGGCCCAGGAGCTGCTTTTGGGGCCCTGATTACATTTAGTCTCGTCACCATGACAATGCTGCCCTTCATCCCGACTTACAGTGACGATGAGGAAGGTGCGGTAGTCACTGACGACCAAGAGCCTCCCGCGCCAGCACTGTCACGAGGCGTGTTGTTTCCAGCTAGTTTGGCACTCGCGGCCTTATTTTTATTCCAGACGTCTAACATGGGTGTCGCGGACTATGTCATCGAGCTAGGAAAAGACCAGGGGTTCTCGATTGGCTACTTAAGCAATCTGCTCACAGTCGCTAATGTAGTAGCAATCAGCGGTGCGTTGCTGGTCTATTTTTTAGGCACGCGGTTCGGACGAGCGATGCCGATTTTGCTAGGGACACTAATCGCCGGCGGTTTCACCTTCCTTTTCCATTGGTCTCAAATAGAGTCACTTTTCTTCATTGCAAATGCGATCACAGGAGTGACCTGGGCCTTTACGGTGCCCTACCTTTTAGGTTTGTGTGCGACGTTCGATGAACACGGTCGTGTTGTAGTTTTTGCCGGATTCATATCAAAGATGGGGCTAGCGAGTGGACCGCTGATAGGCGCAATGGTGGTGGGCGATGGGAACTTTACAACCATCATAAATTTGGCGACTGCCGGCTTGTTAGTTTGTGGAGCGTTCGCGATTTGGGCCGAGGTCTCCGCCAAGAAATTCGCGGATCGGTAAGCAGGGGAGAATTAACTATGTCTTATTTCACTATCGCGGGTTTACAACTTAATCATGAGGCTCGCAACAATTTTTCTTTGTTCAAAAGTAAGGTCCGCTCGACACTGCGCCGATTTCCATTTGTACAGATGGTAGTGGGCAGCGAACTTTCAATATGCGGCGCCGGCGTAGATTATGCTGCACCCAGACTGGGAGAAATTGAATCTGAACTTACAGAGCTTGCCCGAGAATTAAACGTATGGCTCGTACCAGGCTCAATCTACGAAGAGGTCAATGGTGAAGTTTTTAACACGTCTCCCGTAATCAGCCCTACCGGAAAAGTAATCGCCAAGTTCAATAAGATTGTTCCTTTTCTACCCTATGAAAAAGGCATCTCGCCCGGTAACGATATCTGTTGCTTCGATGTACCTGAGGTCGGACGTTTTGGACTCTACATTTGTTATGACATGTGGTTTCCAGAACTGAGTAGAGCAATGATCGAGCAAGGAGCCGAGATAATTCTACATCCAACATTGACAGACACATGCGATCGTCGCGTTGAAAAAGCTATGGTTGTGGCCACAGCCGCCCAACAGCAGTGTTATGTGGTCAACATTAACGGTAGCGGTTCACTTGGTGTGGGTCAGTCAATGATTGTTGGGCCTGAGGGCGAAGTCATTCACGAGGCGCTAAGCGGTGAGGAAGTTTTACTTTTTGAAGCTGATCTCACTCGAGTTAGACGCTCTCGAGACCGAGGTATAATGGGACTTGGCCAGCCGTTGAAGAGCTACAGAGATTTAGTTCAACTGAACTTTTCCAATAGAGATCGATACAGCCATCCTCACTTGAAGGCCCTTGGACGCCCTGAAGTGCCCCAGCGAGAATTTAAAAAATCGTAAGATCCATCGGTTTGCGGGACGATTGATATAAATTTGTCAGTGGGTTGATGCCCTTAAACGCCAAGCAGAAGCTGTTGATCAGCCCTTACCCGGATTCGCCTCAGTGAAAATCTATTCCCGTTCAAACCTGTAGTGACGAGCTGCTACTAACGACTCTCAATGGACGCATCTAGTGTTAGTATTTGTGTTGGGCTGTGTACGTTTGTGCACCCGTCTATATTGACATGGTAGAGGTCGCCAGTTCGAAAAACGCGACCTTAGGAGCGTTTGGTCCGCCGCAGCAAAGCGAAGGCGCCCGCAGGGTTCAATCGCCAGAGGCAATGGCGATTGAAGACAATCTGGCTGGCCCTACCAAAATTTATATAAGTCATTGATTTTATATATAATTCTCACCGCCACGGTGGACACAAATCGTCTTTCGAAAGGTGGCGCTCAAAAAAATTTATTGCTTAAATAAGTGTCTCCAAAACTGCGGTACTTCAGAAACGACTGATTACTATAGTTTTAGATGGAGTGCCATTTTCAATATCCATGACATCACGAACAATTTCACCGGTAGCCACTTCTCTTCGAAATGAATAAGAGATACTCGCCGGGGATTTCCCAATCTGCGCCGAAAACCATGAATCGGAAGAAAAGGTCAAGTTGGTCGCATTGTCGGGTAGCTCGATTACTGCATAACAAATAGCAACCAGCGTTTTCTGATGTGTGACATCCATCTCAATTCTGAGATCTTGATACTCTTGAGCAGAAATCTCTTCCCATTCTACGGCCTTATAAAACCAGTTTGTTAGCGCGTCCTTAATCTCCAGTTGCGACCTGCCCTCTTCTGCAACAACGTCTCGAACCTCGATTGCAGTGACTACATACAATCTGTTGTCTTTGAGATTCACAGCAATTCTATTGAGTGGCAACGAATGCGCGGCGGCTTCGAGTGACAGTGCAGAAAACAGTAATACAGCCGCTGAAAGTGCAAATGAACGACATAGCTTCATGGTAATTTAGGGTGGTCCTTGCGACTGCTCAAACTCTCCTTTCAAACACCGTCCGATAAAAGGGAAAGAGTCGGTGACCAACAAATAATAAATACCATCAGGGAACTCAGGCGTGACGCCTCGACGGCCATTACACTCATCCAGATCGCCAGAGCCCTCGACGTATTCGAAGTCTTGTGAAAATGTACCCATTTCATACAACTCAACATCGGGACGTCCTGAGTCAGGAGCTTCTTTTAAGCGCCAACTTGATGTCAGTACCTTTATCTCGGACTCAGCATCCTCGGCATCGGCATAACCATAACGGGCGTACAAGGGGAATCCGTCCAAGGCCCAACCCACGAGAGTGATCGATTCGTTAGCACCCAAGACTTCAAGGAATCGTTCGGGCATACCGTGATAGTGATAAGCACCAGTGGGTTGCACGTGCGCATTATTCATATCGTCACCGAAATCAAACGCGGTCTGCCCGAGTGCTTCTATACTCCAGCCGCCTGAGGGGTCTCTTAGAGAACAATTCGTATCAGATGAACAGGAGCCAGCCGTGCCCGGTTCAAACTTTACGCTGTTCAGGGCATAACCAACAGTCCTTGCCGACTCACCCTCATCTGATACTAAGCTGGGTTCAAGAGGAAAGTTTATTTGAATGTTTTGCTGAGCAATTTGGTTAGGATTGCCCTCATTGGGGAAGGTGCCTACCTCATGATCCGGGACGCCATTTCCATTCAACGACCTCTCTTGATCATTACAACTCCAAGTCGCATCGCTGGTCGTATTAACAGACTCATCATCATTAAATACGTTATGTGCGTAGTCGCATAAAACTCCCGCAGTTGAAAACGAGTCAACTGATGCGGGAGGGGCTGTATTACCGCCGGCATCGCCCGGTGGCGATGAGATCACCCCATCGGATCCTGAAGACCCCCCTCCGCAAGCGGTTAAAAAAAGCACAGCTAAAAAGACCCAACGTCTTGCAATCATTCGTCTATCCTACAAATACCGGCGTCATGTACATTCGTTTCTACGATCCCGTGGCAAACATCCGTCGAGGCCTTTCAACTTTTTTGAGGATTTAGTGTGTCTGTCCCAGCGTCTTGTGCCGACTTGCTTAGAGGGAGTCTCAGTAGACGCTCACCGTGTTAACACCTGTGTTGAGCTGTGTACGTTTGTGCACCCGTCTATATTGACATGGTAGAGGTCGCCAGTTCGAAAAACGCGACGCCAAGAGCGTTTAGTACGCCGTAGCAAAGCGCAGGCGCCCGCAGGGTTCAATCGCCAGAGGCAATGGCGATTGAAGACAATCCGCCTGGTCCTACCAAACGCTAAAAAGCCCGCGCAAAGTAGCTCCTTATGACCTAGAAAGTGCTGACCCCATCAGTGGTTATCGCTTCGCATTAATTTAGTCAACTGACGGTGCGAGAGCGCTTGAAAAAGGGGCGCGCGCAGCACCCCGTTCTGTAAGTGCAATTAATTTGCTGTGTAAAACTGCTCACAGACTTCAAACTGATCATTCACTACTTCGTCGATCATTGCTGATGCCTCGTTATAAGTGGCTCCCCAAGATGCCCCGGCAAAATAGTCATCTATAACGGCTCCATGGGTTTCGACTGAAGAAGTTATAGATTTCAAATAATAAGTCCCTGCCTCAGTAGTGCCGCCTCCCATCGCAACAAACAAACCGTTCATGAAGGTGTCGTGGCCAGCCGCAATGATTTCGGCCTCCATCTTTGTAATGGCGGCAATGAATGCGGGCAAGTTCTCCGGTTTTAGTTTTATCCTCATGGCTCTCTCGTAGCCAGGATCCAGACGCGGAAACGGCTTTAAAGGCGCCCATGTCGCGGTGTATTTGAATTCTCTCTGACTCGCCATATCAGCGGGCGCTTTACTGGCGTCGTATTTAGAGCCTCCGACCAGCGCATCAGTCACACTGCCAAACGCATTCCAGATCGTTAATTGACCAACTTCATCACGTCCAGAAATCGTCTCGCAATAACCCGCCGCATCGGAACCTATGCTCTCAAATAAAGCAGTGCTAGATTTCACAGAATTAATATAACTCTCTACGTCCTTCGCCGACACAAACAAGGTTGTGAAGGCTCCATTTCCCATAGATTCCTCGCCGTGGTCGTCCGCTAATGCGGGAGCCACGGAGCATGCTGCAATGCAACCAATAGCTATGAATTTGTTCATGGTTTCCCCTTATTGTTTCTTGAAAAAAATACGAGATCGAATCTCGCGACTACCGGCCCGACTTAGGTTCTAGTGCTGGCCATACTAGGGTAGATCAAGCCTTGATTTTCGCTACTTTTTATCGGTCATTACTGTCGCAAGCTGGAGCTAGCTGCGCTGCTAACGCGAATTAAAAATAGCTACTATCCGTGTATCGCCGTGTAAACCTCGCCTTGACATGGTAGAGGTCGCCAGTTCGAAAAACGCGACCTTAGGAGCGTTTAGTCCGCCGTAGTAAAACGAAGGCGCCCCCAGGGTTCAATCGCCAGAAGCAATGGCGATTGAAGACAATCTGGCTGGTCCTACGAAACATAAAAGAGCCCGCCTGAAGAGGCTCTTTGTGCCCCAGAAACCGACAACTCGATCACGTGCCATCGCTTCGCCTTAATTTAAGTTCATTGAGTGGGCGCGAAAACCTGAGGATGGTCCGGTGTGAGCGCAGGCTTTTAAAGAGTATTTTTTAACCACTCACTAACTGGATTGAGGGCAGTAGAGATGACGAGCTGCTGCAGGGTTGGTCTCTGACTCTTTGCTTTATGCTCGTTGAGGAGGTGCGCGGATTGTAGAGCACCTGCTTAATCTGCTTTCCTTCTGACCTTAAATACGACTCTACAGCAACATTATGAGATTTGGCTCCCCAATCCTCACCAACAACAAAAATATCGGCACGCAGGGCCTTGCACCCGGAAATGTATTCGAGCGCATAGTAAGGCCGAACAATGTCGACACAGCGCAACGCTTTAAGCATTTCCATGCGCTCTTCTAGCGGGATTACTGGCACATTGGGCTTATACGAATTAACAACTCGATCTGATGCAACACCTACGGCCAACGTACCTCCCAACGATTTGCAATATTCCAGTAATGCGAGGTGTCCGACGTGCAGTAAATCAAAAGTACCTAAGGTGTAGACAATCATGTGATCGTTTTCCTTTAAAAGAGCTTTTATTCAGGTCGCAAGAACCCGACACCGCTCTCTGCTAAGCGAGTTTCCAGGTGTAAATAACGGTTATCAAAATGGTGTAAAACGCGAGTAAATAAACATTGCGTGGCACACCGGAGAACTTTGGTGTCTTAACTTGCGATACGTTTAGGGTGGCAAGTATGAGTGCGGCAATGGCCAAGGCAATTTTGAAGGTATCGTTTGGAAATGCGGTTTCAAAAAGAAATATAAAAACCAACACGATACTGTTGTTATCCAGCGCGAGGCCCGTGTACTTAGCATCGTGAGACAAACCGAACGTACTAAAAAAACTTAATCTGATAGCTGCTGCGGCTATTAATATAAACGCCACTGGAAGGAATATTGGATCGAATCCTCCATAGCTGAGCAACAGAATCGCCGGCGTTACACCATAACTGACAATATCTATTAAAAGGTCTAGCTGACCGCCAAAAATACGGTCGCTCCCTATACGGCCCTTCATCCTTCTTGCAATGAGTCCATCGGCCCAGTCAAAGGCTACAGCCCAGATCATGCCGATCATTGCGGCGGGATACAGACCAAGAATAGTGAAGTAAATGGCCAATAGTGTGCACGCCAAGCCCGCTAGCGAACATATATTTGGGGGATCTTTAACAAAGGAAATTATTGCTGGTTGTGGCAGATGTGATTCTTCGGTTTCCGTATGCATAGTGATCCTGAAGTTACTAACTACTGCGCGACTGGACACCATCGTCATTAAAGAAAAGCGCACACCAGTTACTCGCTCAAATGAGCAAAACGGCAACAATAAGCTGGAGGCCCTAGAGAGGGCTTGAGCAGCGCGGACTTGGTGCAATGATTCGATACTAATGCTTGCTAGCAAAGAGCGTCGCAATACGGAGGATAGAGGCGGGAGGCCAGTAGACTCGGGACTGAGTCGAGACCCTACGCCCTATTGGTTCCGATTCATAGCAGTATCGCTTCAAATCTGCATCAGACGGTCTTTGCGCCACTACAAATGATATTGAGATGGTAATGTTGTCAGTTCGATCGGATGCGACATCAGGCGCGCCCACAACGACCGCCAGCAGCGCAAGCCAACAGCCCGCAAAGACACAAAGTCCGTACGAACAGGAAATCCTTAGCGGGAACCTGCGGATTGCTGACTGCCATCAATGTGGCTAGTCAGTGGTTGTGCGTTAAGAGGCAGCGCGTAAGAGGGAGACCGCTGCGCCACCCCCAACCTTAGAGGCGACGCTTCATCGATGGTTTGATTCGACGGCATGGCTCCGAAGGTCAAATCTACTCAGCCTGAGATGGCTCAAAGAGCTACCAATATGGTCGATTCATGTTATGCGGTAAGACGAACCAGCGGCGTTAAGTAATAGCTCTGCAGCCAGCCCATTTAATTGAGTCGCTGGAACATGGTCTGAAGCCCCTATAAACAAGCTAGACTCCGCGTAGCGCCGTGTAACACTCGCTTTGACATGGTAGAGGTCGCCAGTTCGAAAAACGCGACGCCAAGAGCGTTTAGTCCGCCGTAGCAAAGCGCAGGCGCCCGCAGGGTTCAATCGCCAGAGGCAATGGCGATTGAAGACAATCTGGCTGGTCCTACCAAACATAAAAGAGCCCGCCTAAAGCGGGCTTTTTTG
>JAACDF010000073.1 GCA_009937065.1 Gammaproteobacteria bacterium
GAGCAAGCACTCATGCCCCAAACCTAAGGCCTCTACCTCTGTAACGAGTTCAGACTCTATGCTATGGCCTGAAGCCGCTTCATAAAGCGAGCGCGAATTCGCTTTAGCGCGCCTACAAAGACAGACTCCAAAGCAGCGACACCCACGCGGTGGAATCTCCGCCCTCGGTGGTGCCATTGAGCCTAAGGTTCACCGTACCGACTTCGGTGATCGCCCTGATACCTATCGAACCCAGCATCCAGGTTTCATCCGTTTTTGACGCCATCACGTTGAAGCTGGATCCCAAGGCCTCGCCGGCAACTGCGGAATTGCTCTGGTTCAAATGTTGGCAAACGCCAACTTCGCCAGTCACGGCCATGGATGAACTGAGCTCATAAAGCATGTTCACCCCAGCACGCGCTTCGAGAGAGCGATCCCGGTTGGATTGAAAAATGGCAGGAACCGAACCACCCGTTTCGGGGTAGCCATCAACCTGCGACTCGACAAAGGACAAGTCGATGTAAGGCGAAAATTCACAAGCTCTCAGCGCGAACGCATACTGCCAGTCGATTCGCGCACGAAACGCCCAGGTGTCCACGTCGGTCTCTCCGTAAGAAAAGTCTGTCGCTGAGCCGGTATCGTAGGCACGCAGCAGACCGGCATCGGCTTGGTGATAATACCCGGTAAGTGTCATCCAAGCATTCTCGCCCAGCGATTCGGCCGGGAAAATGAGTTCCCCCAGCAGATATTCGCCGCGCATATCCTGGCTACCTCCCAAGTAGGTATCGTGATCACTCCAAGATTTTCCTAGCCCTATGCCGAATTGGGCTCCAGAGGAATTCAATACGCGCGCGACTCCTATTTCAGCGATGCCTAAACTCCCATCACTATGGCCATGCTGATCCTCTACCCAGTCACCTCCAATCCACATGGCGTGGTCTTTTCCCGGCGCCACTCGATAATCCAACGGATGCCCATGCAGTCCGTGCAAGACCATGCTTGCTGTTCGCATTGCCGTTCGTGAGAGTTGGGCCTGCTGCCTCAGACTCGTCTCATCCAAACTGACTCGGAGCACTAGTTGCAGGGTTGCTTCCTTCTGAATATTGTAATCAGAAAGCGTGCGCCCATCTTCCAGTTGCGTGCCCGCAAAAACGAGCCGTTGCTGATCGGGGGGAATTCCCTCCTTGTCTTGGATCTTCGCCTTCACGCTTTCAATACTATCTGAAGCTTCCACATCGAACGTTATCGTCTTTCCCGTCAGAGTCTTGACAAAGATTTGCATAGCCGATGCCTCGACCGTGAGGGCAAAGGAAATACTAAGAATAATGGTGCGTAGACAAATTAGTTTTCTCATGTAACCTTACCCTCCAAACAGAAGGGATCAATGCAATCTGAATTTTCAACTTATTGGTCACTCGGTAGAGTAAGTATTCGCCGCCAAACCGATATAGGACGGGGCGAGTAGAGTAGTAGAGTTAAAATTCGCAATGAGTAGTGAGAGGCATTACGATCGTAAAACGATCGGCATGGGGCAAATAGAACCCTTCTATCCTTCCTCCCCTTCGGCGCTTACACCCCATTCCCACAAGGACCCGCTTTGTCTACCCTTTGACCATTCTGGGGGTATTACCTACTAATGGGGTAACGGGTTCCAAAACCTAAAAAGCGGTAAAGGAATGGCAAAGGGTGATTTTTACCGGCTGGCTATATCAGCATAACCCGTTGCACGTTAGGAGCACGCCCTACTGATCCGAACCAGTGACCGCCGGATTAGAAATCTGGTGCTCTATCCCGCTGAGCTAAGGGCACATTTAAAAGGCTGCCATTATCGTCGAACGTAGGTGATTCGCAAAGTGCAAGGAGAGTTGTGTGTTGAAGAAAGAAAGCTCTAACGACGAAGGTAAACATGGCGATCAAGTTGAGGTGCGGTGTTTCTACGGTGATGACACGGGATTTATCATTGGGAGCCATTTACTCGGGGTGAGGTGCGTAGCGGAATCTTCGCTACTGGCCGAAGAAGACGTTGGAGGGATTGTCGACGCGGCGATAGTCCTGGCGTTCGACTTCGGCGCGGTTGTAATAAAGCTAAAAACACGGTAAAAACCCTCGACAGTAGCAGACACAGAAAGTTAAATAATAGGCCTTTATCCGCTAACAAAGACGATCAATAATGTAGAACGTTATAAAGCATCATCTATTTAGTGACTAACCTGAGAGTCCCGCCCCATGAAACATTCAAGACAATTCAATACCGCACACCGCGAGAGCGGCTTCAGCTTACTCGAAATCCTGATTGCCATCGCTTTGGTTGCTCTGCTTGCAAGCGTCGCACTCAACCAGCTGACGGGCA
>JAACDF010000011.1 GCA_009937065.1 Gammaproteobacteria bacterium
GACATCGACCCGGGCAAAGGTCAGCTCACCGTCGTCACCCATGTTGGGATCGTATTTCAAACCCACTTCGACCAGAGGCGCCGTATCACCACCCACCGCCACACAGTACCGAGGCTGAAAAGGCGCAAAATCAAAGGGTAAATCAGAATTTGCTGTTGCCCGATCAGAGTTATTGCCACCGGTATCACCCGCGACAGACGTGGACGCGGGGCGTCCGAAGTCGTCAAGCTCTCCTGAACTCAAATCGCCTAACTCAATGGTCTCAATCGCTTTGTTTGTATTTGAGCATGTACCGTTATTACCACTACAGTAGGCACCGAACCAGAAGCTGGCCTCGGTACCGCGCTCAACGGATTCGCCATTAGGCAGCGCAAACCCAGCCTTTGTTCGAATCGCAAACGATTCAACGCGCGTCTGAGTGGCAGCCTCAAACGAATTAACGTATCGAACAAAGTTCTGGGGGTCGCTCAAGTCACCAGAGGCTTGGCGGCTATCAACAATGGCGCCGGGGTTTTTTGGGTTCTTTATGACGCCCCCACCGTTATTATTCCCACCACCACTTGTGGAGGCGACTTCAACTTCAAACACCGTTCTCTGCCCGCGAGGATCAAACACCTTGACCAGGTAAGACTGAGCTTCGGCTGATAGGGCAACAGTTTCGTCATAGACGTAGTCAAACCCGTTGGTTAATTTTGGCGATTGAACGCCGGGCAATCCAACAAAGCCGGTCCGACTGCCGCCACCGTAGCTATTCTGCACAACAGCCGCGAGTTCCGGGTAGGCTGTTAAGTCAACCTCGGAGCCATCTGCGGGCAAAAACCCGCCGGGGCATTGTCCGGCAACTAAAATGATTTCGCCGGGTATGGTGCTGGCATGTGACGCTAGGGGAAGGTAGCAGGCAGCGCCTACTAGGGCAGCGGACGCACCTTTTGCGATGCGCTGCGCAACGGTTACTACTGGGGTACTCTGATTGGCCATGGTTCGCCTCCTTTAGAGTGTTGAGTACTTAATCCAAACTTCAAATCAAGCCCACACACCCACAGAAAGCGGGAACAGTCCGGTGTGACGCATTAACAATACTCCATAAAATCGCGCTGTCAAAATATGTACTAAAGGGCAGTTTTTACCTTGAATGACACTTTTGTGACATAAATCACACTTTCGGTTTGCACGACACAGGTATCTTCTTAAAGCATAAGAAGCATAAAACAAGCTCCGAAAGGGCCAATAACAATAATGACTGAACCAGTGCAAACATTCGTCGCGTTCATTAGCTACTCGCACAAAGATGCGGCTTGGGCGACGTGGGTTCAGCGAGAAATAGAGCGCTATCGATTACCAGCAGCCTTTGCCAAGGAGAAAGCGCTACCCAAACGCTTGGGTAAGGTATTCAGGGACCGCGAAGAACTGTCGACCGGGCAAAATCTCGGAGACCACCTCACCGCCGCACTCGAGCAATCTCAAAACCTAATCGTTATTTGCTCACCCAATGCAGTGCAATCGCAGTGGGTCTCTCAGGAAATCGAGTATTTCAAGAACTTGGGACGGGGCGATCGAATTTTCGCCTTACTCGTCGAGGGCGGTGCTGAATCTCTTCCCCAGCCCCTTCTAACGGATATTCAGGGCAATGCACTCGAACCCTTGGCCGCAGACCCCCGAAAAGACGCCGACGGCAGGCGTTTAGCCAAGCTGAAACTCATCGCCGGCATGCTCGAGACCAACCTCGATCAACTCGCCCAGCGAGAGCGAGCCAGACGACAGCAACTCCTGTTCAGTTATGCCGGCTTAGCAAACCTTTTCCTTATGGCTATTGGCGCTGCACTTTACTTCGATCAACAGCGGCAATACGAAGCAGAACAAAAAGCACGTGAGCGTGAACTCGGCATAGAGAACGTCGTGTCGATGACCGACTTTGTCAAACTAACTCGGCAGTACTACGACAAGGGTGCTCTTGAGTATGTATCTGATGAGTTCAGTAGCTACCTTGAGCGTTTTGATGACTCAGAGCTCACCACAAATCAACAAGCTGCAAAAGCCGATGCGTTGCGGGTAGTGGGTGAAGCGAGCTATGACTTAGGCGATGTGGGAAAAGCTCTCAAGGCCTATGAAGAATCGCGCGAACTCTACTACAGTGCGAGCCGAGCGAAGCCGGAAAATGTGGATCTTGCGATTGAAACCGCATTTTCCGATTTTTACGTCGGGGTAACCCACTTTTATGAGGGCAATCTTACCTCTGCGAAACAACCCCTAGAGCGCTATGCAGATCAAATCTCTTCGTTGTTTGCAGAAAACCCAAGCCACCCTATCCTCTTATCTGAGTCTATTGCGGCTCCAACTGCGGTTTTGACACTGCTTGTCGAGTTAAGTTACTCAATGAATAACGAACTGGAGAATCAGATCGGGAAGACGATATCTGCCGTTGATACCGCTATGACAGTCGCGCCTGGCAACATAGAGATTTTATATCTATCGCAAGGCCCAATGGATTACGCGGCTCACGCCCATATGAAAAGTTGCGAGGTCGATAATGCGTTTCCCTATAGAAAACGAGCAGTCGAGTATGCGAGAAGAGCTCTTGAGCTTGACCCACGAAATCGTCAGTACAAGACCAATCTAGCAAATGCACTCTTTGCCTACGCGGGAATGCTAGCGCTTAACTATCAACCCTTTTCTTCTGTCGAAAACTACGTCGCTGCAAGGAGGCTGCAGACTGATCTGCTAAGCGAGGACCCGGAGAATCAATATCTAAAGTCGAGATTACTGAACACTGACATTGAGCTGTTGGCAACGATAACGTTTTACCGAGAAACACAGCAGGAATTAACTGTAGACGAGATACTCTCAATAACTGCGCTGGAGGCCGAGGTTGGTACTAACACTATGTTAGATTTTTATCTGATGGTTCGCGGCGTTGCAGAGAACAACCCCGAACTCATACAGAAATCACTAACCGAACTCACTTTCGCACTTGAAGCAGAAGATCCAGACAATGAGCGTGTTAAGCTCGCTTTGATTCTTCAGCGCCTAGCCGAAAGGTCACTTGAGACAACTTTTGTATCAAATTTGCCCTCGTCAGTCGGAGGCAAAAGCAATAGTGAGAGCTGTAATGCTCGACTCATAAACTGGGCAGAACAGGAGCTAAACGGAAATTTTCCTTCCGCGGATAAAATTCTAGATGAAGCGAAGACGTTAGGCCTTAAGGGAATGGCGCTGGGCTTTTATTCAGAGCTGCTCAGGGCACAACGCCAAACGCTGGCATCACCCTAGAGCCCCTCACCCGACTCTGAATAAATCACCCAAATCTTCCGATAACCGTCAGTCTCCCAAATCCCAGTCCACTCTTTTGGGATGGTGAGCGCCTCACCGGCATTGATGGTCATTTGGCTTCCATCGCTTGAGGTCAATGTCACACTACCCTCAAGAAAAAACATGAACTCGTCGACCCCATAGGGCTCGGTTATCTCAAAGCGCGACTTGCCCGCCTTGTACATGCCTGACGCGAACTTGCCATCGGAGGATTTCAGCGAGGTGATGTCGAGAATATTGCCGGTGGGCGTCTCGGTGATGATCGTATTGGGATTGTCGAAGGCCTTACCCATAAGGTCAGCGCTCGAAAGTTTGGCAGGATGGACAGTCTCAGCGACTGCGACAGTACTGACTCCCATCACGCAGATTAACGTCGCTAAGCTCTTCAAAACGCGGTTCATCCAACCATCGCTCTTAATTTTCATACCAATCATCTCTCCCTACCTTTGGTTAGTTCTTTTTATTTCTGTGTTTTCTGTCTTTGTGTCTTTCTGTCTTTGTGTCTTTCTGACTTTCGTTAACGCGACGTGACAACCGACTCAATACTTCATTTTCTTCGTTTTGCTTTTTTTCTCGGGTGTCACCCACCCGCCAATTTAATTTGCTCGTTCACCGCCCGGTCCGCAGCATCCACCGCACCATCCACATAGGCATGGGCCTCCGAGTCGGAGTTGGCGATGCTGATGCGCCCTATTTGCGCCCGTCCAGCAATGTGCGGTCCGTTGTATCGGTTGTAGCTAGGGTTAATGCCGATGCCCTCGAATTCATAGGCATACCCGTGTGGCCAGCGATTCAGCGTAATACCGGCCATGTCGCGCTCCGCATCGAACCCATGAGGGCCTAGCATGCCATCGAAGTGCTTGATGATGTCGTCTTCAAAATTCTGATAAGACATCTCAAGCAGTTTCATGCGCCCTGCCCGGTATTGATCCATGGCGGGGAGGCCTTTAGCTGTGGGCGAATACCAGGCTGTAACGACAATCGGTCTGTCGGTCTCTTGGGCGTATTCGTAGTTGCCAATACTGACCGGGTAGTCCAAGTGCAAGTACTTGAAGAGGACATCGCCCGGCGAGTAGAACATGTAATGCCCGGCGTCCTTGAACGATTGCCAGTTTCGTAGTGCGAAGGTGCCCAACACAAACGGTATCTTGGTTGACTGGCCTATTGCCTTGGTTTGAGCCTGACTCGCCTCGGGGCATAGGTGTGGGATGATCTGGTTGTAGCACGCCATGACCGTATGCTTAGCCCGTACTCGGTAGGTTTTTCCACCATTCACGTAAGCGACGTCGACATATTTACCGTCGGGGGTGTTCTGCGCTCTCACTACGGTGCTATTGAGACGAATCTTGATATGGTTATCAGGCTTATCCAGCCGACTATAATCAGCTTTTGCTGTGACTAAATCTTCCATGGTGGTGCCAGGCATAGCGTCCGGAATCAGGTTTCGGACCAGTGCACGCGCAATGCTCGCGTTGCCATCCGGGAACTTGAATATGTAAGGCTCTTCTTTGCCTTCAGGCGGCCTGACGCCCACTTCGTCAGTGCCCGGGAACCAGTAAATCATGGCTTCCCAGGCCGAAATGGCCTCCCAACCGGCGCCCATCATAGGAAGCCAAGAGTCCTGCAGTATGCGTCGCACTGACTCGGGCTGTTGCGCATAATCCTTAAGGAAATCGAGATAACTGGTCTCTCTTAGAATGGCCTCGCGCTCGGGGTTAGAAAGACCATTCAGATAATCTTTCCCTCCCTTTAGCAGGCTGGCGAAGGCCTGTTGGTCCTCTTTGGGAATGGGCATGTCGCCAGTGATGTTGTTCAGCTGAAAACCCCAGCGATCCCACCAGTCCTGAATGGGATTGTCGGTGATAGCGCGTTTGCCAAAGGTCGCTTCGTCAAAATAGATACCGCGGGTCATGCCGCGTTTTTCGAAGAACGACTGGTCGTGATAGTCATAGAACCGCTCAACAAAGATCCCCAGATCTCGAAGAAGCTGACTCGCTACAGGCGAGTAGGACGAAGGTGAATCAATCGCCTGACTACCGCCGTAGCCGATGAGCGTCTCGCCATCGACCGAGAGTTCATTACGACGCGCGTGCCCACCAAAGTCATCATGGTTATCTACTACGAGGATCTTGCTGTCGCTTCCATGGCGATCACGGAAGAACTTCGCGGCCGCCAGTCCAGAGATACCGCCTCCCACCACCACCAAGTCATAGGTAGACTCCGTTTGCTCCCTGGGCAGACTAAACGCCCTGCCCCCGCGTGCCAGCGCATGAGCAATCTCATAGGTGCCATCGATACTGCCACGCATGCCGTTAAGCGCCGGTGGGTAGTAGTCAGAACCGAGTGAGTGAGATGGGATTAAACCTTGCGCTAAGGCTTCGATTGGTGAGAGATGCAGGCCGGCGGCGCCTAAGGCGATACCGTTAATAAAATCGCGTCTGGTAAACTTGGAATTCATGTAACCAAAGATCCGCTAGGGGTTCGACGCATCGTCGGTCACCTCGTCATCCTGTTCTGGTGGTGTAAGAATTAGTTTTTGGGGTTTGTCTTTAGACGTTCCCGAAGGCTCGTTAGTGTCCCATCGCACACATCGATCGATAGGCACGTTACCCTGCGGATTGTCGATGGTATTGCCCAGACTGTACTGACCCGAAACAACACCCGCTTTAGGTGCAACCTCCTCACTCAAACACTTGGGGAAGTAGGGAGCACTGTCGAGGCCCAGCTCTTGCTCGAGGGCGGCGACCGCCCGCTCTTCGGGTGTGGCACAGCCCGTGAGTGTGAGGCTGGTGATGACGACAAGACCTAATGAGAAGCGCATGGGTAGTCCCTCTGCTCGATTACTCACAGCTTAGTACGGACCCTCGGCTTTTTCGAGAGCAGGGTTTTAATCGGAGTTTCGGCAAATCTCGCGTCGAATAGGCTGTTAAGTCAGCCAACTTGGCTGCAGTTGATGCCCGCAAACAATGTCGCCC
>JAACDF010000074.1 GCA_009937065.1 Gammaproteobacteria bacterium
CACTAACGACAAACGCGTGTGTCATTCCAAACGTTCGCAGATTTATCCAATCCGCGTCGTTAAGTTCGTTCTGTCTTCCTAGTAAGAGAGCCTGAAGATGTCTGGCAGCTCGATCCGACGTGGCGCTGTCATAAATCAACTCCGCGAAGAAAGCCCGCAGAGAGTGAAATGAGGCCCCTCCTCGCTCGAGGCTATCGATTGAATGAATCGTCAACTGAGCGTTTTTACCCGCACTCAAACGTCGCACGATTCGCGGAAGCGAACCATTGGTCCAGCGATAATCTGGCCGACGCAAATGGGCGTGGCCCGCGATGGTATCACCCGGCTGAATTAGCATTTGATCTACGGACTCGGCAAAGACCGCAGAGACCCTGTGTATTCTGCCGCAGTCATCGTCGACCTGGATCCCCGTCAAACGGAGTTCCATAAGCATGAAGGCATCTCCTGACTTGCCAACAACCTGTGTTGGGAAATCCTCCACCTCGCCAGAAAATTTAAATGGGCCCTCAAAACAAACCGAGCTCAACACATCTCCACTAAAGCTCAGGAAGTGAAATGTGCCCACCGATAGTCCGAGCACAAGACCAGTAAAACTCTCGATCTTTATCCTTAAGACGGCAGCACAAGCGATGACTAGCGCCGATGAGAGCCAAAAATAGGCTGTTGAGAATACTAGTGTCCCCAGTAAGCCCATACAAAAAGCAAGTAAAAACTGATTCCGCTCGACAAAAACATGAATTTTCACTCGCTTGAGCGTGGCGGACTGAAGCCATCCCCTCCATACTTAATCTTCACTTGTGTCGAAGGTTCTATCGAGACGTTTTGCGGTTGAAGAACAGAAGGCTTTAAAGACTAAAATAAGCGCATGAAGCTCTGTGTAAGAATAATTTAGCGGTAACTATGCCCAAGCGGTCACTGAGAAAATTTCTACCCACTCCCTCACGCCTCAAAGACGTCAGGGGTCTTCGTATCTTCAAAAACTTGTTCGAACGACAAGAGCTTTGGCACATCAGTCGAACATCCATCGCCCGTGCAACCGCAATAGGCTTGTTTTGTTCCATGGTTCCGCTTCCGGGTCAGATGATTGTGGCGACGTTTGTGGCGATTAGGGTGGGAGCCAATGTGCCGTTGGCGTTTTCGCTCATTTTCATCACGAACCCGCTGACAATGCCGGTGATTTACCTCGCTGCTTATCTCTTAGGGAGTGCCTTATTAAATGCCCCCGTGATTGATGCCAGCGCCGTTGACTGGCTCGATCCCACAAGCCCCGAACTTCTTAGTATCTGGCCCTCTTTCCTTGTGGGATGTTTTGTTATGGGCCTCCTCGTCGCGTTTTTTGGCTATTTCATTGCCGACGGGTTGTGGCGTATGCGCATTGCACAACGCATCTCAGACAGAGCACGCCGTCGTCGTGAAAGGAAAGCACAGGAAAAAACAACCGCGAAAAACAGCGGGTAGCGCTAGCGCGACTCCCTCAACCCTTCCGTGATAGGCAAGTTAGCTGCCGCAAAAGCTGGTAGTGCGCACGAGACCATAGACAGTAACAACGCCACTCCTGGAACGAGTAGGAAGTCGTGCAAGCGAATATCAACGGGGACATATGCCAGCGGATAAACAGTGGTATCCAACAGCGGGCTTCCGGTCACCAGTTCTATCAGCTGAACCAGCGAGGGAGTGAATAGCGCCAGCACAAAGCCCAGAACCGCGCCTAATACCGCACCACCTACACCTATGATTGTGCCTTGGATAACAAATATCTGAGCTATATCAGATGAACTTAAACCAATAGCTCTGAGCATTGAGGATGGTGCTCGACGATCTGAGACAACGAGAACCAGGGACGTCACCACATTGAACATGGCGATTATTAGAAGCGAGGCCAACATCAGCGTAACTATCTGACGAGACAACTGAATCGCCTGATATAAATTACCTTGTGTTGCGGTCCAATCCGTCACCCAAAATGCTGGAGGGAGCGTTTGCCGTAGATACTGTGCAAACTGCGGTGCCTTGAGCGGGTCAACTAGATTCACGGCGAGGGCACCTCCTCGCGATGATTCAGTAATCTCAGCTGACCCTCTCCCTGCCATGGAAAAGACATGATCTATTTCAGTGTCGGAGCTTAGGACAGAAACGATCCGCAAGGTGCCGGGACGCAACGTGTTCTGATAACCGCCCGTGGAAAATAGAGTCGATACACGGTCGCCCACTGTCACACCTAGTGCGGTTGCCAGATGTGATCCCAGCACCAGGTCACCCGGTTTCAGTGAATCAACTTGAGGCCGCAAGTGAGCCTTATAAGGAACGAGTGCCCCCTCATCAGCAATGGTTAAGCGCGTCACGTGCGCATCATCTTTAGCTACAAATAGGGCATCGATATCTGTAAAGCGATTCTGTCGGATCACAGTTTGCGATTGCCTCAAGTCGGTTTGAACGGTCCGCCAATCAGTCTCAGAAGCAAAACCTCGCACAATGACATGCGGCACCAGATTCAGTATCCGAATGCGCATTTCACGCTCGAAGCCGTTCATTACCGATAGCGCGGCAAGCAACAGTGAAATGGCAATGACCATCCCAAAAACGGAAAGCCGTGACAGAAAGGCAGACAAGCCATGGCCCGGATCGTTTACCTGACGCAGTGCTATATCCCAGTGGAGACGGCGCATCAGCTAGCCGTGCTCAATTAACCGGCCGTTTGACAGCTCATACTGCCTGTCGGTGCTCGCTGCGATAACAGGGTCATGGGTCACGATGACAAATCCCGTGCCTTCAAACACTCTATCGCGCATCAAGGCCATGACTGATTCAGCGGTCTTAGGGTCCAAATTCCCGGTAGGTTCATCCATAAGGAGACAAAGAGGCTTATTAATGAGGGCTCGACCTATCGCGACCCGCTGCTTCTCACCCCCAGATAGACGACTGGGCCGGTGATGCAAGCGGTCGGAGAGACCCAGCCTCACCAGCAGGTCCTCTGCCGCTGTTAACGCTTCTTGCCGTGTTTGACCGGCAATTTGGGCGGGCATTGCCACAGCTTCGAGTGCGGAAAATTCGGGCATCAAGTGATGAAACTGAAAAACAAAGCCGAGATTCTGATTTCTCCATCTGCACAAAGCATTCTCGTCTAGGCTCATTAGATCCTTATCACCCAGAAGCACTTGCCCAGATGAAGCTCGATCCAAGCCACCCAAGACATTTAACAGCGTCGACTTACCGGCGCCTGATGCCCCTACGATGGCGACACGATCTCCTGCATTAAGTTCAAAATCCAGGTTGTTGAGCACGGAGATGTCACCAGCAGCGGACTCGTAGCATTTCGAAATACCTACAGCCGATAAAATGCTCATTCAGCCTCCAAGCCATTCAACGCCAGCACAGGCGAAATTTTACTCGCACGATGTGCGGGATACACGGACGCTATAAGACTTAACATTAAGGCACCAGTGATAATGTATGCGACGTCATGCCATTGTAGATCAGTGGGCAGTCCTCCTATGTAGTAGATACTAGGATCAAAGAGCGTCCAGCCGAATACCGTCTCCAAAAGACGCATGAAACCCTCAATATTTGCGGTCAAGAAGAGTCCCAACACTAGGCCGGCTCCAATCCCAAACACCGCAAGGATTAGCCCGTGGAGCAAAAATACAGTCCGAATACTCTCGGGGGTCAAGCCGAGGACTCTCAGAGAGGCAATATCCGAGCGTTTCTCAGCCACCGACATAGTGAGCGATGAAATAACACTGAATGCAGCGACTGCAATCAGAGCGGACAGGAGAACACTCACCATGACTTTCTCCATTCTGATAGCCGCAAACAGCGATTGATAGGTTTGCGTCCAAGTCACCGGCACCAAAGAGCCGTTACTCTTCGATCTAATTAATTGAGCCACCTCGCCAGCGCGAGAGGGATCGGAGAGCTGCATACGGATACCGTCCGGCTCATCGCTTCTACTGAGTTTACTCGCTGTCTCGAGCGATGTGAGCGCTAGCGAGGCGTCTGGACTTGCTCCTACCGCCACCACAGCGCTGACAGTCAGCTTTCGATATCGCGGTAACAAGCCAAAAGGTGTTATGGCGATTTGTGGGAGGACGGCATCAATGGTGTCACCCACCCCCACACCCAAATTACGCGCGAGCATCTCCCCAAGCGCAACGTGAAAGCGTTGTGACATGACGTTCCTAAGGTCACCCTCTAGAACGCGCATTGAAAAAGCGTCAGGGGTCATTGCACCTACACCCGTAAGCTCGGCACCAGAGGATGAGAAGTCGCCACGAAGCATGAGCTGGCGGCGGATATAGGGTGTCTGACTGAGGATAAGCTCGTCGAGCTCAATCGTCTCAACAACAGTCGATGCCGTCGATACATCACTCACTTCGAGATGCGGCACCGCCTTTAACAATCGGCCCGTGAGTTCACCCGCCAAGCCGTTCATTACAGATAACACAACTATGAGGCTCGTCACACCAAGCGTCATACCGAGAGCGGCAAAAATAGAGACGCCGCGAGTAAAGGCGCGTTGCTCTTTACTGAAACTCAGTCGCCTCGCGATTGTGAGCTCCAAGCGAGAGAACATTAGCGCTCAGTGGGGTCGAATTCGATCGCGCCTGGTTTTGAGCTATCAGAGCGTGTTTCTGTTTCGCAGCGTTGCGGATCACCACCGCAAAGATCACATGACTGATCGATGCCCAGCGCACCCATACCACCACAGGATCCCTTAATGGGCTCTCGGCCCGCCATCACACCCACCGACATAGCGGCGACGATCAGCGCAAAAGCTAAGAATGTTAATACGAAGATCACTGCATTTCCCCTTCCATTGCGGACTCCATCAGCCACGGAGTCATCGCATCGTTGTATGAGCTTACCAGCTGGTCGCCATCCCGCGAAATGAGAAAGACCGCTAACTCATAGACATCGGCGAGTCGAAGGGCCTCCTCCGTGCCTACGACCATTAAGGCAGTAGCCCAAGCATCTGCAATCATGGTGGAGGGATGCACAACCGTAGCGGATACGAGATCGTGTTCTATCGGGTAGCCAGTACGAGGGTCTATCAAGTGTGAGAAGCGCCGTCCCCCGTCCTCAAAAAAATTACGATAATCGCCCGATGTGGCCACACCAACATTTCTTACCGCTATCGCGGTGAATACCTGTCCGCGACTAATTGGCGTTGGTCGCTCAACCGCTAGGCGCCAAGCATCGCCTCGGGGACTGCTTCCGCGCACCTGTATCTCGCCGCCCACTTCCAGCATGAAGTGCTCAATCCCAAGCTCATCCAACGAATCTGCAGCGATATCAACGGCATATCCTTTTGCGATCGATGAAAAATCTAAGTTGGCTTTGGTGTCACGCTTCACAAACTCTCGTGTAGATAGGTCCCATGCAAATTCATCCAAACCAACAAAGGGCTCAACACCAGCAATTTCCTCGTCGGTAGGACGCTGTGTGACGCCCCCGGGACCGAACCCCCAAAGATTGATCAGTGGCGATACTGACGGGTCATAAGCGCCATCTGTCGCGTGATAAATATCGAGAGCAGAATTGAACACAAAGGCGAAGTCCCAGTCGACTTCCATAACCTCCATGGCCGGCAATCGATTCAACTCGCTTAACGTCGATGACGGCAGATAGTGATTCATGCTGTCATCAACCACCAAGAAGGCCTCTTGCACCGCCTCCTTTACACTATCCTCTGTCACGGACTCATGGGCACTGTGGTAAATCAGACTCCACTGCGTGCCGAATATCGGCCCGGAGAGCTGAACGCTATCAGGAGCCTTCTGACAGGCACTTAGCCATAGTAAAAAGGCCAGCGCGATGGCTGGCCTTCGAAGCAATGATAGCAACCGATTAACCGCCGAAGTCATCGAGGAAGATGTTCTCGCGCTCTACACCCAGGTCCAACAGCATATCAATACATGCCTTGTTCATCATGGGTGGTCCACACATGTAGTACTCACAGTCCTCTGGGGCCGGATGGTCCTTAAGATACTGCTCAAATAAAACATTATGGATAAACCCAGTTAAACCGTTCCAATTGTCTTCTGGCTGAGGGTCCGACAACGCCACATGCCAATCGAAATTGTCATTTTCAGCGGCGAGCGTGTCGTAGTCTTCGACATAGAACATCTCGCGCAACGAACGAGCGCCGTACCAGAAACTAATTTTGCGATCGGTTTTTATTCGACTCAGCTGATCAAATATGTGTGAGCGCATGGGTGCCATACCCGCACCACCACCAATAAACACCATCTCCGCATCGGTTTCTTTGGCGAAGAACTCCCCAAATGGGCCATAAACATTAACCTTATCGCCTGGCTTCAGATTAAATACCCAGCTCGACATAATGCCGGGAGGCAAACCTTCTGTTCTTGGAGGTGGTGTTGCCACACGAATATTAAACTTAACGACACCCTTTTCTTCGGGGTAGTTCGCCATGGAATAGGCTCGGATTGTTGTTTCTGGACTGCTCGATGCGAGCTTGAAGAAGCCAAAGTGCTCCCAGTCTCCGCGGTATTCGTCTCCAATATCAAAGTCGGAGAACTTCACGTCATAAGGGGGGCACTCTAGCTGGACATAGCCGCCTGCTCTGAAGTCGCAGCTTTCGCCCTCTGGAAGCTTCAAGATCAATTCTTTGATAAATGTTGCCACGTTGTCGTTTGACTCTACAGTGCACTCCCACTGTTTAACGCCAAATACCTCTTCTGGAATCTCAATCTTGAGGTCCTGCTTGACCGGCGTCTGACAGGACAATCTCCAACCCTCATTCGCCTCGCGTCGAGTAAAGTGACTTTCCTCCGTTGGAAGCAGCGAACCACCGCCTTCCGCGACAATGCACTTGCACTGCGCACAGGTACCACCACCGCCACAGGCACTCGCCAAAAACAGATCGGCATCAGCCAAGGTCTGCAAGAGCTTGCCCCCTGCCGGCACTTGAATCGTCTTCTCACCGTTAATTTCGATGTTGATGTTACCGCTGGCGACTAACTTGCTGCGAGCCGCCAAAATCACCATTACCAAGGCGACAACCACGGCAGTAAACATCGCCACACCAAAGAAAATCGTTGTGTACACAGATCTCTCCTAGAGCTTATGTAGCCAATTAAATATCGATACCACCAAAGGACATGAAGCCAAGCGACATCAGACCCACAGTGATAAAGGTTATGCCAAGCCCCTGCAACCCGTCGGGGATGTCACTGTACTTCAACTTTTCGCGGATGCCCGCAAGCGCAACAATGGCGAGCGCCCAACCTACCCCCGCACCAAAACCAAACACAGCGCTCTCAGCAAAATCGAGGCTTCGCTCCACCATGAGTAGCGAGGCGCCTAGAATCGCGCAGTTCACGGTGATGAGCGGAAGAAAGACGCCCAGAGCGGAGTACAGCGCCGGCACATAGCGATCAAGAAACATCTCGAGGATTTGAACCATCGCTGCGATAACGCCGATATACGACAACAATCCCAAGAAACTGAGGTCGAGATCTGGGTAACCTGCCCACGCCAATGCTCCGTCCGCCAGCAAGTTTTGATAAATCAAATTGTTAACCGGCACAGTGATCGTCAGAACAACGACTACCGCAATGCCCAAACCGAAAGCGGCTGAGATCTTTTTGGACACAGCAAGAAAAGTACACATGCCTAAGAACCACGCCAGAGCCATGTTCTCAATAAAGACGGCTCGTACAAAAAGGCTTAGATAATGTTCCATTACGCGCCCTCCTCTACTGCTGTGTGCTTGGCAATCTTGAACTCAGGCTCTTCGACTTGCTCGGTTTGAACCGCTCGAATCGCCCAAATGAGGAAGCCAATCAGGAAGAATGCACTCGGCGGAAGCAGCAACAACCCATTAGGGTTGTACCAGCCACCTTCTGTGACCACAGGCAGGATCTCGATTCCCATCAGTGAGCCGGCACCGAATAACTCGCGAACTACGCCGACAGCAATGAGGACAAATGAATAACCAAGACCGTTACCTAAGCCATCAAGAAAGCTCGGCACAGGTGGGTTTTTCATGGCAAAGGCTTCCGCACGCCCCATCACAATGCAGTTCGTAATGATTAATCCGACGAACACGCTCAATTGCTTGGAGATGTCGTAGGCAACGGCTTTAAGAATCTGATCAACCACAATGACGAGCGATGCGATGATCGTCATCTGAACGATGATGCGAATGCTCGATGGGATGTAGCTCCGGATGCAAGAAATGAAGAACGATGAGAAAGCCGTAACGGCGGTAAGTGCTACCGACATCACCAGGCTCACCTGGAGCGATGACGTGACCGCTAATGCAGAGCAAATACCAAGAATTTGCAATGCAATTGGGTTGTTCTGAATAACAGGAGAAAATAAGGTCTCACGAACACTCATTACGCATTACCTCCGCGCAGATTGCCGAGGAGCGGCGCAAATCCGTCATCCCCGAGCCAGTATTGAACCAGGTTGCTTACCCCCTTAGTCGTCAGCGTCGCACCAGAGAGCCCATCGATCTGCCATTGCGCTTCCGGAGAACCTGGATTGACCGAACCCTTTAGCACAGTGATGGCAACATCGCCGTCTTTGTAAGCAAGCTTGCCAGCCCACTTAGCTTTCCAACTTGGATTATCGACCTCTCCTCCAAGCCCGGGCGTTTCTCCATGCTCATAGAACCCAAGACCCACAATCGTATTGGCATCTGACTCTAGCGCTACGAAACCATAGAGCGTCGACCAAAGGCCATAGCCATGAATTGGCAGGATAATGCGGTCAAGACCACCGTTACCGTCATTCACCAGGTAAACCACCGCACGATTTTCGCGTCGGATAATCTTGGCTAGATCCTCGTCACCACTCAGAGCGCGCGACTGCGACGGATCTTTTGATGACTTGCGTTGATCAAAGGTTGCGGGGTCAATATCATCGACAAACAGACCGGTATCCAAATCAACGACCCGTGCTTCGATTGTCTCAAACTGTTCTTCGACCGATCGCTCCGGGTCGTACAAACCACCCGCCATTAGAATATTACGCTTCAAATCTCGCGCTTTATTCGCTTCCTGCTGTGGCTTCAGAGCGACAGCCGCTGTAGAAACGACGACCGAGCAGACAATACAAAGTCCGAGCGCGACCGTGAGTACGCGAGACAACGTCTCGTTATTAGCTGACACGAGCTAGTCTCCTCTTGATATTGGCTTGCACCGCAAAGTTATCGAAGAGCGGAGCAAAGAGATTGGCGAACAGGATGGCAAGCATCATGCCCTCTGGGAAGGCTGGGTTAACCACACGAATCAGCACACACATCACACCAATGAGCGCGCCGTAGGCCCAACGACCACTGTTAGTCATTGCTGCAGATACAGGATCGGTCGCCATGAAAAAGGCACCAAAGGCGAAGCTCCCAATGACCATGTGCCAGTACCAGGGCATGGCAAACATTGGATTACTGTCTGATCCAATCGCGTTGAGCAGCAGAGAGAACGCAATCATGCCCGCAAAACAGCCCGCAACGACACGCCATGAAGCAATCCCCATGATCAGCAAGATGCCACCGCCAATCATGATCGCTAGCGTCGAGGTCTCACCGATTGAGCCGGGCATTGCACCCACAAAGGCATCCCACCAGGAATACGCGGTGGTCAAGCCAGCCATTCCATCAGCCGCTACAACACTGAGTGCAGTTGCACCAGAATAGCCATCGACCGCAGTCCAAACCGCGTCTCCCGACAATTGAGCTGGATAGGCGAAATATAAGAAAGCACGGCCCGTCAACGCTGGGTTGAGGAAGTTTTTACCCGTGCCACCGAATACTTCTTTAGCAACAACCACACCAAACGAAATACCCATCGCGGCCTGCCACAAAGGTAGGTCCGGGGGTAATGTCAGTGCAAACAACACGGAAGTTACAAAAAAGCCTTCATTGATCTCATGGCCGCGCTTCATGGCAAACAACACTTCCCAGAAGCCACCGACGATAAATGTTACGGCGTATAGCGGCAGGAAATGAACAGCACCATAGAGGAAGTTATCCCATAGACTATTTGGGTCAAAGCCCCCGAGACTGGCAACAATCGCGCCGCGCCAGCCCTCCAGCGAGTAGCCCCCAGCGGCAATTACTTCATTTGCCTGATAACCGACGTTGTACATGCCATAAAACATGGCCGGGAAAGTGCAGAACCACACCGTGATCATAATGCGCTTCAGGTCGATACCGTCACGAACGTGAGCTGATGACTTGGTAACACTCGAGGGGCTGTAAAAAATCGTGTCCACCGCTTCGTACAGGGCATACCACGATTCGTACTTACCACCTGGTTTAAAATGGGGTTCGAGATTATCTAAGGTACTGCGTAATCCCACGACTTATCCCTCCTTCTCAATGCGTGCCAAATTGTCACGCAACACGGGCCCGTACTCGTACTTGCCAGGGCAAACGTAAGTGCACAGCGCTAAATCTTCTTCGTCTAATTCAAGACAACCCAGGGCCTGGGCCGTCTCTGTGTCGCCGACCAACAGTGCCCGCAGCAGCTGAGTAGGCAAAATATCTAACGGCATGACACGCTCGTAGGCACCCACTGGCACCATCGCGCGCTCAGAGCCATTTGTCGTTGTCGTCATCTCAATCGGCTTACGACCAAACAAGCTACTGAGGTAAATACCCATAGCAGAGTGCTTTTTAGTGCCCGCGGCGAGCCAACCCATAAAGACCCTGTCGCGACCCTCTGCAAGAATGGAAACCTGATTATGAAAACGACCCAGGTACGCGGAGTGCGCCTGCACCCGTCGACCGCCCAGAACGGAGCCACTGATAAGGCGGTTTTCTCCGGTCATCTGGTTACCCGCGACAAGAGCTTCTATGTCTACCCCGCGACGAGTGCGGACAATCTGCGGTGTTTCCGCGGCAGGCCCTGAGACCGATACAATTCGATCGCTGTAGATCTGACCGTCCAAAAAGAGACGCCCAATAGCAATGACATCCTGGTAATCAACGGTCCAAGCCAGCTTGTTAAGCGATGCACCCTGGAGGAAATGGACGTGAGTGCCAGCCAGGCCCGCGGGGTGAGGTCCATCAAATGCCGCACTTTGGATCTGGGCGTGCGCGACAACAGGCGCTTTACTTCCTGGCGCGACACAGACATAAACCGTGCAATCCACCATCGTAGCCAGCACAGTCTGTCCTAATTCAAACGCCTCTTGCTGATCGGCGATTACAACTTCTGGATCGACGGCATGAGGCCGTGTGTCGATTGCAGTGATAAAAAGTCCGCTCGGGCTTGTTGCAGGGTCAGCCACCTTGTTGAAAGGCCTGACTCGGATAGCTGTCCACTCACCTGAATCAATCAACCTATCTTTAACATCGGCCGCGCTGAGCGCTGCTGCGTCGGCTGCACCGATAGCACCCCAGCTGCGACGCTCTGCGGCGTCATCAACTTCAATAACCAGAGATTGAAACACTCGACGCGCGCCACGATTAATCGCAGAGACACGACCCGACGCAGGCGCCGTGTAGGCAACACCTTCGCATTTCTTATCTGTAAAAATAACTTGGCCCTGGGCGACAGTGTCACCCTCGGCAACGGTCATCGTGGGTTTCATACCAACGTAGTCGGCTCCGACGAGCGCTACATGGCGGGGTGAGAATTCGCGAGCGATAACCTGCTCGGGAGCTCCTGCCAGTGGAATATCTAATCCGCGGCGAATTTTAATCATGCCTGTCCCTATCTACGTTCGTTCAACACGTGCACGCACTCGCGCCAGCTGTCGTGTAGTCAGCTTGCACCGAAGTCGCTCAGACTATGTCTGATGTGAGCGTGGACACTCCCCCCAGTGAAGTGAACTACAGGTTCGCCGGCGACTGATTTTCAGTTCGTTTATCTACTAATCCGGCGCCGCGAATTCTAGCGAAGCTGGCGCCGAGTTACCACAATTCTCTGCAAATCAGAGACCACCGGTATCTGTAGGGGGATAGGTTAGATATTTTATCCCTGCCATCTTCTCTAAAACCCGATAAACCTGGCAGCTGTAACCGTATTCATTGTCGTACCAGAGATATAAAACGGCATGCCGCCCATTGACGATGGTCGCTTGTGCATCGAACACACAGGCAGCTCGCGAGCCGACGAAGTCAGTCGACACCACCTCGGGCGAATTGGAAAAATCAATCTGCTTTCTGAGGGGGCTGTGCAGAGCGACCTGCCGCATGAATTCATTCAGCTCGTCTTTGGATGTCTCTCTTCCCAGGGTCACATTAAGAATGGCCATTGACACATTGGGTGTGGGTACTCTGATGGCGTTCCCGGTCAACTTTCCTGTTAATTGAGGCAGAACTTTTGCAACCGCTTTTGCCGCACCAGTCTCGGTCAGTACCAGATTCAACGGCGCACTTCTGCCCCTACGATCCGCCTTGTGGTAGTTGTCGATGAGATTTTGGTCGTTGGTAAAGGCGTGAACCGTCTCAACGTGCCCTGACTCGATACCGAACGTGTCATGAATGACTTTAAGCGGCGGGACAATGGCGTTGGTTGTGCAAGAAGCCGCCGATAAAACAGTGTCATCGGCGCCAATATCGCTATGGTTGATACCCGCTACGATATTTTTAATGTCACCTTTACCCGGCGCGGTCAAAATCACCTTGCTGACGCCTTTCGCGCGCAGGTGGCGAGACAGTCCATCGCGGTCTCTCCAAACACCGGTATTATCGACAACAAGACAGTTACTAATGCCATGCGCCTCGTAATTGACGTCTTCAGGCGCATTGGCATAAATGACTTTGATTTCATTTCCGTTGGCCACGAATGACTGGCGTTCCTCGTCCACACGAATCGTGCCCTGGAATACGCCATGGACCGAATCGCGACGCAAAAGACTTGCCCGTTTTAATAGGTCATCTGGGGCACTTCCCTTCCGAACCACGATGGCACGCAGCCGCAAATTATCACCGCCGTCAGTTTTTGCCACCAGAATGCGGGCCATTAGGCGCCCGATCCGACCAAATCCAAAGAGCACCACATCAACCGGCCCTTCGGGTCGGTGCGTTGAGTCTACGAGATGCGAGAGTCGATCAGCGACGAAGTCATCGAGCGACAAATCGTCGCCTTGATGCTTATCAAAGTACTCAACTGACAAGCGACCAACGTCAATATGAGAGGCTCCCAAGTTGAGTTTCACCATCGACTCTATGACACGGATGGTCTCGAACTCGGACAGCTCATTGTCCTCTGCCTGTCGGACCCAGCGATGAGTTTTCATGATATCCAGAACGCTAAGATTAACTAGCGACTTTCCGTAGATATAACACTTAACGTTCTTTTCACGCGCCAGAGTACCGACGATCGGAATCATGGATTCGGCGAGCGCCTCGCGCTCTTTCCAATCCACAAAATAATCATCAGGACGCTGGCGCTTTCTCTGTGGCGCCATGCTCGATTCCTGTTAGAAGACCCTCTGTGGGGTCTCGGTGTGTGAGTGTTCGGAGATTATCACTCCGAGAGCAGGTGAACAGCAACCGTTCAGGCCTAGCATGCGACTGTTGTGACAAGTAGAATCGCGCCCCTCTCAGGGAGAGCCAATGACTTCATTTTTCGACATTACATCGACATTGCCCTGGCCGAATGCGGTAGGTAAGCGAACAGCGGTCGGTCCACTCTCAGGTGCCGCCGAGTCCGAGGCCATTGGCGAACTGGCAAAAACGACGCCATTGATTCTCGTTATAACTGACACAACTGCAGCCGCGCACAACCTAGCCTCTGAATTACCTTTTTTCCTCAGCGAGGAAAGGGAGATTCTCTTGGTACCCGACTGGGAAACACTCCCTTACGACAACTTTTCTCCGCATGAGGATATCGTCTCCGACCGTCTAAAAGCGTTGTCGCGGTTACCCACCCTAGTCTCAGGTGTTGTGATTGTCTCAATTACAACCTTAATGCACCGGCTGGCTCCACGACATTTCATCGATGCCGGCGTGCTCAGCCTAAGCACCGGCGACACCCTGGACGCTGAACAATTCGTTAGAAATCTGACCCGTAACGGTTACCGAAGTGTCGACACCGTCTATGAGCACGGCGAATTTGCAATCAGGGGTTCGCTCTTAGATGTCTTCCCCATGGGAAGTGATGAGCCACTCCGAATTGACTTATTTGATGGTGAAATTGAATCGCTTCGCAGCTTTGATCCTGAAACTCAGCGCACAGCGCAACGGCTAGCTCGTATTGACCTGTTGCCAGCAAGAGAGTTTCCGCTTCATACCGATGCAATCGAACGCTTCAAAATTGACTGGTACCGCAGCTTTGATGGCGACCCTGAGCGATGCAGTGTTTTTAATGAAGTGAGTCAAGGAAGAGCGCCACAGGGCGCGGAATACTATTTGCCGCTTTTCTTCGATGAATGTCACTCGATGTTCGACTACCTTCCGGACAATACGCCCGTGGTGATGGTAGGCAACAACTTCAGCTCAGCAAATCGTTTCTGGGATGAGGTGAACCGACGTTTCGAGGAGTATGGGGTCGACCCACGACGGCCCTTGGTCAACCCTCGAAGAGGTTTCATTCCAGTTGAAGAGCTTTACGCGGCAATAGGCAATCATTGCGTATTGGAATTCCGTGACTCCAATGATGTCCCCTTGCACTTCGCTCTCGACACCTACACACCTGAGCCTTTTGCATCAGAGGATGAATTCCGCAACGTATCGGGCATCGGAAAGCTTTCCTTACTGTTAAAAGCGCACGAGTCGCCGGTGTTGTTGAGCGTTGAAAGCGCTGGTAGGCGCGAAATCATTCTCGAGTCACTCGCCAAAGAAGGGCTACAGGCTCAGGCGGTTGAGAGCTGGGAAAAGTTCCAGTCTAGTGGCGTAGCCCTAGGCATTACCGTTACTGACATTACCCGACCGCTTTTCACCTCCCCAACAGAACCCGTCCTTGTTTCCGAGGACCAGCTATTTGGTCAGCGCGTAGCGCAAAAACGTCGACGTAAAATAGCGGAAGAAACAGACGCACAGGCAATTATTCGTGACCTTACCGAACTTCGTGCCGGACTTCCGGTAGTTCACCTAGAGCATGGTGTTGGCCGGTATATGGGGCTCGAAAAGCTGACCATAGAAGGCCACGATGCAGAGTTCTTGTTGCTCGAGTATGCGAACAAAGACAAGTTGTATGTGCCTGTGGGTTCACTGCATCTCATAAGTCGTTATGCCGGGGGAGATCAGGATACTGCACCGCTCCACAGACTGGGCACCGAGCAATGGACCAAAGCCCGTAAGAGAGCCTCTGAGCGAGCATCTGACGTTGCTGCACAGCTATTGGAGGTCTACGCCAAGCGTGAGGCTAGAACGGGGTTCGCACACAGCCTTGATGAGCAGTCGTGGCAACTGTTCTGTTCAAGTTTTACCTTTGAAGAAACACCCGATCAAACCTCCGCTATTGATGCTGTTCGTCAGGATATGTGTGCCGAGAAAGTCATGGATCGGCTGGTCTGTGGTGATGTCGGTTTCGGCAAGACAGAAGTCGCCATGCGCGCGGCTTTCATCGCAGCCCAAAATCAAAAACAAGTTGCAGTTCTGGTGCCAACTACTCTGCTTGCGCAACAACATTACAATAATTTTAATGATCGTTTTGTGGATTGGCCCATTACCATTGAAGTGGTGTCGCGATTCAAAACAGCAAAAGACATTGCCGCGGTGAGTCGACGATTACAGGCTGGTGAGATTGACATTTTGGTGGGCACACACAAGCTGTTGCAGACCGATTTTGGGTTTAAAGATCTGGGCTTACTCATTATTGATGAGGAGCATCGTTTTGGGGTCAAACAGAAAGAAGCCATCAAGGCGTTGCGCGCCGAGGTCGATATTCTGACGATGACAGCAACACCCATACCCCGCACCCTCAATATGGCGCTTGGCGGTCTACGCGATCTTTCCATTATTGCTACACCCCCAGCAAAGCGCCTCTCTATCAAGACATTTATCCGCGAACACAATATCGGCTTAGTCAAAGAAGCGATCTTAAGAGAAACCTTGCGTGGGGGTCAGGTCTACTACCTGCACAATGAAGTGAAAACCTTAGAGGAGACGGCACGAAAGCTTTCCGAACTGGTACCAGATCTTTCTTTTGGAGTGGCTCACGGGCAGTTGAGGGAGCAAGAGCTCGAAGGCGTCATGACGGACTTCTACCACCAACGTCATAATGTGCTGGTCTGCTCTACCATCATTGAAACCGGTATCGATGTGCCCAACGCAAATACCATCATCATAAATAGAGCGGACAAGTTCGGACTAGCGCAACTTCACCAACTGCGCGGTCGCGTCGGTCGGTCGCATCATCAGGCCTACGCCTACCTGCTTACGCCACCGCGCTCAGCGCTTACATCGGATGCTGAAAAGCGCCTTGAAGCTATCGAGTCTGCAGGGGCTTTGGGTGCTGGATTTATGCTGGCTTCGCATGACCTAGAAATCCGAGGGGCTGGTGAACTCCTAGGTGACGAGCAGTCGGGGCAGATTGAGCAGGTGGGATTCTCGCTTTACCTCGAAATGCTAAATCGCGCGGTGGAATCACTCCGCAAAGGTGAAATACCTGATGTTGACGCGCCGTTAGAGACAGGTACTGAGATTAAAATGCACCTCCCCGCACTCATTCCCGACGATTACCTCCCGAACATCTCAACGCGACTCGTGCTCTACAAGCGAATTGCGCAAGCCCAAGATCTAGAGGCCTTGAATGACATTCAGGTTGAGATGATCGATCGCTTCGGACTCCTACCTGAGGCGACCAAACAGTTGTTTATCCAGGCTGAAATCCGTCTTCGGGCACAAGCACTCGGTATATCCGAAGTTGACGTGGGCGATGCAGGTGGTAGCGTCAAGTTTGAGTCGACGACTCCTGTACCGGTGAATTCGCTGCTTGCCCTTCTCCAAAGTAATCCGAAAGAGTTCAAGCTTGCGGGCTCTGACACATTGCGGTTTATTCGTGAGTTGGAATCGGGTGAGGCGCGACGCCATTATATTGAAAAACTCATGACGGAGTGGGAACAGGCATGCACAGGCAGCTGACCAAACAGGCATTGATATCGCTATTGGCATCGTCGATTGCTATCGGCGCTGTGGGTCAGGAGCGCAGCAGCGCACCCGCAACAGCCCCCGATCGTAACGATGAACCCTCCGGTTGGATTCGAGTCGAAATCGCAATTTTTGCAACCGAAGAGACCGAAGCGCTGAATTCCGAGGTATGGGCGCATGCCCCCGAACGTCGTTATCCAGACAACAGACGTTGGCTTACACGGTACGATGAAATAAAGGGGCTCATGAATGAGTGGGGAGAACCCGCTGTTACCGTCAACGCTGATGGCTCAATCGAGGTAGTACCCGAACCCATCATCGTTTCGATTCAAGAATCCGCTATAGGTAGTGATGATCTAGCAGAAGAACGTGAAGTCACCACTGAAAACGCAATCACACGTCTCCCAGACGCCGACGAGGGCAATGACGCGGCTAAAAATTCTACGCCAGAGACCGATGAACTGGAGGCTTTCCCTGTTCTTGAGGCGCGCTCAGAAAACAATGCAAATGATACAGGCGCCACTAACCAACTGATGCCATCGGCCGGAGAGGCAATCGGCCTTGAGCTGGGTAACGACATTGAGGTCTTGTCGAATGATGTCTCTCCCACCAGAGCGTCTGATGATCCTCAAGTATCCATGGATGATTTGCTCGGTGGTGGCGGCGCGGAGACAAGCGATGAATCGGCGGACGCTGATCAAATTGCAGAGGGTGGTCTGGCAGGGAAAGCTGATGTCGATGTGCTAGACGATGCCGATATTGCGGCGATGGATGCTGTCGATATTTTCAATGCGGGTGACCTTACGGATGCGAACGCTCAGTTTGGCTCGATGACCGGTGTATTTCCCAACAACAGTGCACTGCCAGGTTCAGACATCAACTGGTTAGACGGTTATGCCGTTGATGAAGAAGCGGCGGAAAACGAAAGGATCGCGCCAGAGGAAGCGCCAGCTGCCCTCCCCACTCCTTATCAATCGTTGACACTCCAGATGCTGAAACAAGGTTTGGATAAACTTCAGCAACAGGCGGATAGAACGCCAATCAACGCTGTGGCGTGGTTACAAGCGCCGGATGACACGGGCGCACCCGTCGTTGTGGATGCCTGGCAACAAGTAAACAGCCATCCGCTCATCCAAGGCACAGTGGCCCTCAGACGCAGCGCAGACACAACGGTCAACGTCGATATATGGATGAACACCACCGGAGATTATCTACCTCCGCGATATGAGGCGTTGGAGACTATCTCTGCACCCGAGCGCGTGCTTGTGATCGAAACGCCAGCGGTTGATTCTGGAGTCTCTGACGATGTTCAGGCACCAGAATTTATTGATTTGCGAACAGGCCTTAATACCGATGGGTCTGTTTCCGACACGGATGAGGAAGCTGAGCCCTCGCAGCTGGGCGAGCAAATACCCAACCCCTTTCGGCATGCAATCGTTCTCTCAGAGCAGCGAGACATTCGCGAGGGATACGTCCGTTATATTGATCATCCAACGCTTCAGGTCGTTGCTGCTTGGCGAGAATTATCATTAAAAGAAGTCTATGAACTTGGCGAATCGCAACGAATCAGGCGCGATATCGACAGCTTAACGCGGACGCTTACCGCCGCACCAAAAACAGGGACTATGCGGTCACTGCTCGAGGAACCTGGATCGCCAGCTACTAGTGCTCCGTAGGCTCCTGCGGTGCATGATGGATAGTATGTGTCGGGAAAGCGATCTCGGCGCCGTTCTTCTCCACGATGTCTAAAATCCTCAGAAGCACATTTTCTTTGATTTCGTGGTATTCGACCCAATTCGTAGTCTTGGTGAAGGCATACACAAAGAAATCGAGGGACGATGGACCCATGTGATTGAAATTCACAATAAGCGTCCGATCCTGAGCTATGTCCTCATGCTCTCGGAACATGGCCTGAACGTCGCTAACAATCTTGGCAACTCGCCCAGCGTCCTCGTAACGCACACCGATAGTTTCATAGATCCTTCGGTTCAACATCCGCGACGGATTCTCCAGTGAAACACTCGAAAAAGTGGAGTTGGGAACGTAAAGAGGTCGCTGATCAAAAGTGCGGATGCGCGTCACACGCAAACCAATCTCCTCAACGGTCCCCTCAATGCTTCGATCAGGCGATCGAATCCAATCACCCACCGCAAATGGTCGGTCTAAATAAATGCTCAAACCGCCCAAAAAGTTCGCCAGCATGTCTTTTGCCGCGAAACCTACCGCAATACCGCCAATGCCACCAAAAGCTAGGAGACCCGAAACAGAAACACCTAACGACTGTAAAACCATCAAGGCCGATAGGACCCAGACCGTAATTCGTGCGAGCCGAGCGACAGCGCTGATCGTCGCTCTATCATCCGAGTCCCGAGGGCCATGGTGTTCTGACAACAACTCTTTTTCGATGCCGGTTGAAACTCGATGAAGAAGCCATCCAACAAGCAGGATCAAAAGGGTATCTGCTAACTGAAGCAAACCACTTCGAAGCGCTGCAGCTTCTTCAAACAAACTCAAGGAGCCATAAACAATGCAGACCCACATCGCCCACTCTGCTGGCGGCGAAATCGAATAGTAGACAACGTCATCCCAACGCGTAGCCGTCGTGTCTGCAAAAACACCCAGTCGCTGAACGGAGCGTCGGATAATAAAATGACCCGCCAAACCAAGCGTAAATAGCGACAATAAAGCCGCGGCCACCACGGGTATTCCGGTCGCTTCGCTAAAGGGAGTTACGAGATTCAGAAAGAAATCCATGAGTAGTCCAAACCGCAATGAAGTTGCATAAGCTAACCATGCACTCTCCATCGGCCAATACTGTACATTTAAACATGCTGGAGATATGATCAGTAAAACGCAGGAGGATTAGGCCGTGATAAAGCTAACTGCAAGACAGCAACAAGTGATGGATGTCATCAAATCGAGTATTGAGGCAACAGGCATGCCGCCGACTCGCGCTGATATTGCCAGGGAGTTGGGCTTTAAATCAGCCAATGCGGCTGAAGAACATCTTAAGGCGCTCGCGAAGAAGGGCGTCATTAAGCTGGTCGCTGGAGCATCTCGAGGCATCCGCCTGACTGAGCAACATGGGTTGCCTATTATTGGACGCGTTGCTGCTGGTGCGCCACTCTTGGCTCAAGAGCATATCGACGATTATTGCGACCTCAGTGCCAGTTTCTTTGCACCACCCGCACACTACTTACTGCAGGTCTGCGGTGACAGTATGATCAATGTCGGGATCTGTGACGGTGACCTTTTGGCGGTTCACAGCACAACGGACGTTAAAGAGGGTCAGATTGCAGTGGTCAGAATCGAAGACGAGGTCACAGTGAAGCGCTGGAAGCGTGTCAGTGCTACCCGTGTC
>JAACDF010000075.1 GCA_009937065.1 Gammaproteobacteria bacterium
GTCCTCTAGCTCAGACTCAAACTTCCGACGCCCCTTATCGGTATTCTCCCCAAACATGGTGACAGTTCGCTTAAACTCTCCTGCAGTGAACTGCTCCACATCGACATCGTTTTTCTTAAGCAGTCGATGAAAGTTCGGCATCTGGGCAACAACGCCAATTGAGCCCAGAACAGCAAAAGGTGCAGCTAGGATACGATCGCCGACACAGGCCATCATGTAGCCACCGCTGGCAGCCACCTTATCCACGGCAACAACAAGAGTCACCCCTGCTTCTTTAATTCGACTGAGCTGACTCGCGGCAAGACCATACCCATGCACTACACCGCCAGGGCTTTCGAGTCTCAGCAGGACCTCATCTCCAGCTTGCGCATTGGGAAGAACAGCCGATATCTCCTCTCGCAAGGCCTCAACCTGCGAGGCCATCATGTCGCCCTCAAAATTCAAGACATAGGTTCTTGGACGCTCACTCTCTATCTCGGTGGTATTGCCTGCGGTCTTAGTAACTTCCTTTGCCCGCACCTTCTCTGCCTTTGCCCGCTCTTTGTCAGCCTTTTTTTCCAGTTTGGCACGTGCCTTTGCTAATTCTTCAGAGTCGGAGAGCTCCCTGATAGCCGCGGTATAATTGTCGAATCGATCATTAAGGGATCGAACTTCGATAAACCCTTCATCCGCACCCTTGCTCTTTTGCCCTGCACTTGCGGCAATCACCAGAACGATCGCAATAATGCCCACCACAATGAGCAAGGTTTGTGCGGCGAAGAGACCCAATTCGTATAAAAATTCCAAGAGTTATCCTTTTACTAGGTGTTTGCTAACTAAGAGAGCGACTTCAAAAAGCCGTTAATAAGTTGTCCAGCGATCGAAAAAGGGGGTGGGACTGGTGGTAAATTATCTGGAGCACACCAAACCGCATCATCGATTTCTTCAGGGTCTATATTGATCTCTCCCTTACGCCATTTTGCCGTAAAGCCAAGCATTAGCTGCCCCGGGAACGGCCAAGGCTGAGAGCCATGGTATTCGATCTCTCCGACTTCCATCCCGACCTCCTCCATAACCTCACGTTGTACCGCCTGCTCGCAGGTCTCGCCCGGCTCTACAAAGCCTGCAAGACAGCTGTAGAAGCGCCGGTTAGAACCCACTCCCGCGGCAAGTAATAACTCCTCGTCACGGGTCACAAGTACGATGACGCAAGGCGACAGACGCGGATACACACTCAGGCCACAAGGCTCGCAGGCGCGGCTCTGGCCTTTATCAGCAAGCGACGTTTCACCACCGCATCGCCCACAGTGGCGGTGGTCTTTTTCCCAGCAAAGCAATTGATATGCCCTACCAATGACGTCAAATTGTTCAGCCGCTATCCGACTAATAAGCCCGAATAAATTACCACTGGTGTACTTCATAACATCGAGGTTCGTCGTCTCAACCAGGCAGGCAAAGACGGGCTTGTCATCGAGAAAGCCGACTGGTGTGATGTCCTTTACCACGGAGAAGTCACTCATCAGCTGACCTAGTGGAATCGGCGCCCCTGGTGACCCCATCAGCTCACTGACTAAATGACGTCCCTGAAACGGCCACACTAGGTCGCTTGACCCAGCGGCCGAGGTCGGCCGCGTGAAATTCAACATGAAGAGTCTCCTTTATCCCACATACTAGGGCGCCATGGCAGCACGCTCAAGCAATCTGCAAAGTGATCAGTCGATAAGCCTAAAACGTCTTTTATTTCTTGGTTTGCTTCGTATAACCTGCCTACTACACTTACTCGTCCACTCTCTGACCAAATGCGTATAGCAACGGGTGCTCTGGGCGCTCACACTACATTATATAAGGACAAGGTTGTATGAACACTGCGGTAGCTAATCCTTACTGGCAAAACTTCTTGGGGGCCTCTCCCGACTGGTACAAAAAAACGATCATTGCGTTTTTAATCATTAACCCTATTTTGCTTTATACCGCGGGACCTTTTGTCACTGGATGGGTGCTCATTGGGCAGTTCATTTTTACTCTTGCCCTCGCCCTACAGTGTTACCCCTTACAGCCGGGAGGCCTACTTGCAATTGAAGCAATTGCAATCGGTTTGGCCGACCCGCAGACGGTATTCCACGAAGCGGAAGCTAACTTTGAAGTGATCCTACTCCTGATGTTCATGGTCGCAGGCATTTACTTCATGAAAGAGCTACTGCTGTTTATCTTTACCAAGATTTTGCTCCGCGTGCGATCCAAAAAGTTGCTCTCGCTGTTGTTCTCTTTGGTGGCCGCTGTTTTATCGGCCTTTTTGGATGCATTAACGGTCACTGCGGTTCTTATTAGCGTTGGCGTTGGTTTCTTTACCGTCTATCACAAGGTTGCATCCGGCACTGACTTTGACGACGCACAACACGATCACACAACCGACGACGCCGTCAAAGCTGACAACGAAGAGAATCTTGAGCAATTCAGAGCTTTTCTCCGAAGCCTCCTGATGCACGGGGCGGTTGGTACAGCGCTGGGCGGAGTTTGCACCTTGGTTGGAGAGCCTCAAAACCTCCTCATTGCGACAGTCGCCGGCTGGGACTTCATCGAGTTCTTCTTGCTCATGGCACCCATCACCATGCCCGTTTTGGTTGCCGGATTACTAACGTGTCTCTTCCTTGAGCAGACCAAAATATTGGGTTACGGAACGGAGATTCCTCCGAAAGTTCGTGCAGTTCTAGAGGACTTCCAGGCTCAAGAAAATGCCAAGGCGACGCCGCTGTCCAATGCTCGGTTAGTCATTCAGGCTTTGGTAGCCGTTGTCCTCGTCATTGGTCTTGCGCTCCACCTGGCCGCTGTTGGCCTGATCGGTCTCATGATCATCGTTTTACTAACTGCGTTTAACGGCGTTGTGGAAGAACACAAGCTGGGGCATGCGTTTGAGGAAGCACTTCCCTTCACCGCCCTGTTGGTGGTGTTTTTCGCGATTGTGGCGGTGATTCATGAGCAACATCTGTTCTCTCCCGTAATCAACGCTGTTTTGGCGATGGAAAGCAGTGTCAGGCCGGCGATGTTTTTCCTTGCCAATGGTGTTCTCTCGATGATTTCGGACAACGTATTCGTCGCAACTGTTTACATCTCGGAAGTAAAAACCGCTCTCGATAATGGGGTTATCACTCGCGCGGAGTTTGATCAGCTGGCCGTCGCCATTAATACGGGAACCAACCTCCCCTCGGTGGCGACACCTAACGGGCAAGCAGCGTTCTTGTTCCTGCTTACGTCCGCGGTTGCACCACTCATCCGCCTCTCCTACGGACGTATGGTTGTCATGGCACTGCCATACACTATCGTATTGACGACGGTTGGCTTGATTGCCGTTATCTACACGCTCTAATGGGTCGGTGGTGTGGCGTCACCGACGCCACACTGCCCCATTTTCTGCAATCTCTGACAATTTATCCAAGCGTGCTTCGTGTGCTTCAGCCTCGTCTGCATTTGCGGAAATAACTCTCAGCTTTGGTCTGTCAGACTGCAGTCGCCGAATCACTCGCTTACTTCCTGTCGTCGACCCTGTCGCGTCATCATCCGGTGATAAACCAAGGGCTGTTTGTCCTCCCGTCATCAGCAAATAAACATCCGCTAAAATCTCAGCGTCTAACAATGCCCCATGCAAAGTACGGTTACTGTTATCTACGGCATAACGCTGGCAGAGCGCGTCCAGATTATTTCGCTGCCCCGGATGTTTTGCCCGGGCCAACTGGAGGCTATCGGTGATCTTGCACTCCGATGCTACTAGTCCTGTGCCTGTATTCGTTAACTTCAACTCAGCATCAATGAAGCCAACGTCAAAAGGCGCATTGTGGATGATGAGCTCGGCGCCTCGGATGAACTCCATAAACTCATCTGCAATTCGAGAAAAAACAGGCTTATCCGCTAGAAATTCCTCGGTAATTCCATGAACTTCCAATGCACCCTGATCTATAGCACGCTCGGGCTTTATGTACTGGTGGTAGTGCCGTCCAGTTAGTTTTCTGTCGACTATCTCTACACAGCCAATTTCGATAATTCTGTGACCTTGGCTTACTTCAAGGCCTGTTGTTTCTGTGTCCAGTACTACCTGACGCATGCTAACTAGTTCCTAATTCGTCCATCGCTAAGTTCGCCAACCCGTCAGCGCGCTCATTTTCAGGGTGTCCCGCATGTCCTTTCACCCACCGCCAATCAACCTGATGCCTCAGACACTCAGTATCCAGTCTTTCCCATAGATCTTTATTTTTAACCGGCTTTTTAGCTGCCGTCTTCCAGCCATTGGCTTTCCAGTTACGAATCCAGCGAGTGATACCGTCTTTGACATAGGTAGAGTCTGTCGTGAGGATAACCGCACACGGTTCAGTCATTGCCTCAAGGGCGCTGATCGCGGCGAGCAACTCCATTCGGTTGTTGGTCGTGTTCTCCTCTGAGCCGCGAAGCTCCCGCTCGTGGCCGCCAAATCGGAGCACCGCTCCCCATCCGCCAGGCCCTGGGTTACCCCGGCAACCTCCGTCAGTAAAAACTTCAACTGTTTTCATTCAGAGAATTACTACCTGAGCGCTGATGTGTCTCCGCGCCAACAGCTGGTCTCGAAACAGGAAGTGGCACCAGTCGTGGCCTGACTCGACGGCGCTGAAGCCCCTTGATACCCGCCCCCACCTGTTTCTTCGCGTGCACCACGAATGCACCACCCATTGGTACGCGGTGATCGATTAGCCAGTCGTCAAGACGGGCCATCCATCGGAAGAGCGCGGCTTTACCGATGGGTCTGAGCACCAGTTTATGCTTGGGCTTGTCTACCTGAAAATTCAGCAGCGACAACCAGTCCATCAGCTTTGGTATTCGCTCGAGCCGGAGATCACGCCACTTTCTCGGCGAGATAAAACGAGCCAGTAACCAGCCCAATCCAAAGAAACTCTCTGGATTGAAGCCGACAATGATCAGATTGCCGTTGGGGACTAGTATACGATGAATTTCTCGTAGCACCTGGTGAGGCTCACTGGCGACTTCGAGACTATGGAACACGACCACCGTATCAATCGTCTCAGTACCAAAAGGTAGCCATTCGTCAGTGCAAACGACGCTTTGCGCACCCTCGACTCTCGCGCCATCCGTGGAAGCCACTAATTTGTTCTGGGAATGCACAACGTCCTTGATCGACAGATCTGGTGGCACGCCCAAAAATAGGGTGTGATAGCCAAATAAGCGCTCTAACTGACTGTCTAGCTCATCGACGACTTGCTGGCGCAGACGACGCCCTGCAGGCGCTGATGTGTACCAGTCATGTAAATGGTCTCTGGTCGTGATGAGGTGCTTTTTCGCAGCTTGATTTCCCATGCGTCAAGGGTATCGTTTCCAGAGTTGACTGCAAATAGCTTACTTAACGAGAAATCATATGAATATCACGCCGATTCCTGCTTTTTCCGACAATTATATTTGGATGATGACACGGAAAGGTCGCGCCGCAGTCGTAGACCCCGGCGATCCGGCTCCGGTTTTTAAGGCCCTGAACGAGCAAGGGCTGACACTCGACACCATTATCATCACGCACCACCATTTTGATCATACGGGCGGTGTCGCGGCATTAAAAAGCGCTACAGGCTGCCGAGTCATTGGCCCCGACAACCCCAAGATAACTGATATTAATGAGGTAATGAGCGAAGGGACTCAGGTAACGGTTCTAGGATACGATTTTCGAGTCATGGAAGTGCCCGGGCACACCCTCGATCACATTGCGTACTACAGCGTCCAAGATGGGACACTTTTCTGCGGCGACACCCTATTCGTAGGTGGCTGTGGCCGAGTATTTGAGGGTACTTTCCCCATGATGCAGCAATCTCTGGCGAAATTGAGCGATTTGCCCAGCGAGACCAAGGTTTACTGCACGCACGAGTACACCTTGGCTAATCTCGGCTTTGCTCGCAAAGTTGAACCTATGAATGCCGATTTAATGGCTCATATTGAGACCTGTGAGCAGAGGCGTGAGGACGATTTACCCACAGTGCCCTCAACCATCGGTCAAGAGCTGCTCATAAACCCCTTCCTGCGCTGGCACTCTCCCGCCATCATCGCTCAACTGAAACAGGAAGGACGTCATACGGGCGATTCGCCTGCTGATGTTTTTGGCGCTGTGAGGGGCTGGAAAGACGAAGGCTAGCTTTCAAGCATTAGACTCGTAGGATCGAACTTATCAACACGGCGACTCATGCCAGCATCACTGCGACGGGGATCATATCCTCCGGCGCTGCCTAGACGTTGATCTCGTACATTTCAGCCAACGCCGAGAAATAAAGAGCCACTCGCGTGTCAACCACGTCGGGGTTATGGAGTTGATCATAGATCTGCATCGCAGATCGATACGTCATCAATTGATCGTGGTATCGGGCGGCCTCCTGACTAAAGAAATCAGGAAGTGGCGTATTTACCTCGGGACGGCTCGTCTTGTAATCAATAATCCATCGGATCCCTGTCTCTGAATCGATGAAGGTGCGATCAATCACAATCTGTTTCTTATCATCAGCCAGATAGAGTGCCAGCTCGGCCTGCGCATCTGCGTGGCGGGCCGATAGTATCCAGCGCCCTGCCTCATCTTGAAGTACACGGTTCACATCAGCGCAAAGCGAGGAAAGTTCGGCGGTCAGATCCAAAGCAGGATTCGACATTTCAGCTAACAGAAAGTTGAGGGCCCGACTGACTGAGTTAGGGCATTCGACGGGCAGATCATCTTCACCAGCGAGTAACTCCAAGCCTCGATGCAGCGCCATTCCATAACGCCTACTACGCAGATTTCCGGGTCTCAACACGGACGCGGCGGGAGTGTCTGGCTGTTCTCTCTCGGATTTAAAGGGAGTCTCGACGACACGCAGCAGGCGACTTCTGCCCTGCTCTCTCACTAAATCATCCCCTGTGTCCGCGATTGCATGAAATTCGACGTAGGGAGCGACCGAGCAGAATTGAGACCAAAACCCAGCAGTATTTTTTGGGGGCCACTGCGACTCAGAAGACAAAGTGGCGGTCAGTCTACAGGTCTCTCGAGCACGCGTGATACCAACGTAGTAAAGCCGGATGAGTTCTTGCGCTTCCTTGCGTTTATTGAGGAAACCAAGGTAATCATAGAGGGTATCCGCAGCGTCAGATCCAGGCTTTGCCGCGATTAACAATCCATTTCGTTCGTCTCGATTCCACCTCAACAGCGGTTTTTGACCAGAGCGGCCCGATTTGCCAGCACCGACAATGAAGACATGATCGAATTCAAGACCCTTGCTCCGATGCAACGTCATTAACTCAACGCGCGCTGTAGGCGATTCAATCGTTGCGTGTTGTGTTTCCAGCCAAGTGACTAACCGACCGGAATCCAGCCCCGCTCCTTCTATTTCCTGCTCTCGTAATTGGTGGAAGAAAGCACGAGCATCGGGCTCCTCTTCGCGCGGCAAAATGAGGTCACCACCCAAGCGCTTCCAGGTCTGCTCAACCCAGTTAACCAGATTCAATCGGTCACGCTTACTTTCCGCCCATTGCAGCGCAGCCAACGCAAATAAGCTGCGCTTCTGACCATCCCTTGATAAGTCGAGAGTGTCCTCCGAGATCTTTATGACCAAACTATGCAATGAAAATCTGGCAAGAAAAGGTGATAACACGCCCAAGTCACGCAGCGTCAGCCCTACCATTGGACTCCGCAGTAAGCCTACCAAGGCAATCGTATCTGCAGGGTTGCCCAGGTAGCGCGCCAACGAAACGAGGTCCATTACGGCCGCCCTGCGGGAAAAAGAGGTGAGATCGGAACCGACGATGTCTATGCCACTGTTGCGGAGCTTCCGGGAGATGGGCTCTAAAGAAGAGCGAGTTCTTGCGAGCACTCCGATGCTGCTATCACTAGACTGACTCAGCAAGTCACATATTCTGGAAAATACAAAAGCAGTCTCTCTTTCCTGATCATCCGGAAAATTATGTATCTCCACTGCTAGACCCGGGTCTGCGGACCTTATTGCCTCCGCTATCGTCAGAGGTACAACACCGAGGCGACGATCCCCGTACGCTGGAACGACAGAGGAAAACTGTTGATTGACCCAGCCAATTAAGCCCGCTTGTGACCGAAAATTGCGTGAGAGAGATCGGTCATTAAGTTGGATCCCTGCAATACCCTCCTCTCTCGCCCGAAGAAAAAGACCCACGTCCGCGTAGCGAAAACCGTAAATGCTTTGCATCGCGTCACCAACGATAAAAAGTGTCCGCGGATTTTTGGGATTCACGTAGTTGTGCTCCGACCAACCGCGACAGAGTTTCTCGATCAAGCGGAACTGTCCCCGGGAGGTATCTTGAAACTCATCTACCAAAATATGGCTCAGCTGATAGTCGAGTCGGAGTGCCAGATCTGTAGGCTCATCATCAGTACCCAACGCCATTTCGGCAGACATCGCGATATGGGTATGATCGACGATACCCTTAGACCGAAATACGGTGAGTAACTGAGCCGCGAGGGTCGGTAAAACACGCGATAAATGAAGCACGCCTTGCCATTCTTGGTCATCAACGTCTGTGCTCGGTAAGTAGGCAACTTCTATCAACAAATCCAGCCACTCGGGCTGCTGCTCAAGCCTTGATAAAAGCGCAAGCACATCGTCTTTCGCTGCTTGGTCAATCTTTGCTTGAAAACCGTTATTTTTATCGAGGCGTTTCCTAGGTTTTTCGTCCCCAGTGAGAATCCATCGAACAACCCATTGCCAACTGCCGAGCTGCGTCAGTTCGTTGCTTAATCGGATAGACTCCGAGGGAATGTCTACCTTTTGCGCTTCTACCAATCCACTCGCGGAGTAATCTCTTAATCGAGAAATGGCAGCATTAGCCTGTTTCTCAAGGTCTTGCAGCCAAGACGCGTCGATCGTCCTTGAAAGGGCTGACAGGCGCTCACAGATAACCCGCTGAACGGTTACATCAAGTTGCTGGCTTGCGGCTTCGGGATCGATATGCTGACCTAATTCAAACAACCAATCTGCTCGACGTCCCAGTAACTCAATCAACAGCTCTGAGCATCGCTGCCAATTATTATCCATACTCAGCAACAGTTGACGCAGCGCCTCTCCACGACTGGATGGCTCACCGATCATGCTATACAACTCGGATGTGGCTTGCTGGTACACCGGTAACACATCATCCGTCACCGTGATTCCGCCACCCAGTCCACTTAATATGGGCATTACACGATTCAACTGTGCCGCTAACCCGTCAATAGTGCGTACGTTCAAACTCTCGGCGGTTAGCGTCCAGTTCAATCGTTTTGCATGCGCGAGGACGGCTTCTGCAAGCGCTAGAGTCCGCGCCTCGTGCTCATTGGCTGCCGGAATGGCTCGTTGCGCTAACAGCAACGCGTCCATCACACGCTCACGCATCTCTGCCGCAGCTTTGCGAGTAAAGGTAATGGCCAATACTTGCTCCGGTCGATCAACAGTAACAAGCAGCGCCAGCACACGCTGCGTCAGTAGACTTGTCTTACCGGAACCCGCGGGTGCGGTAACGCAGAAGCTTCTACTGGTATCTAAAACCTCAAGTCGAATATCTACGTCACTCAAGCGTCGACTCCTCGTCTGAGTTCCAATCAGACGTTAAATGAGCCCGACAAACGGGGGTGTAATGGCAATACCGACACGCACTCGGAGAAGGGGTTGGCGTAGCACTACCCTCGACAAAGGCGCTTACTAGGGACCTTAGGTCGTTAAGCCACTGATCCTTTAGATCATCTAGCCCGGTGATATCTGCTCGATCCATGGCTTTTTTATTTTTCTTATCCACATCGAACAATCCAATTTCCCCACCCAAGGTCAAATAGCTCGGCTCTTTGGTTGACACCTGACCAATGGCGATTGTTCCGACATTCGCGAGTACTTGGCTGTAACAGGGAAGTTGTGGTGATTTAACCGGGCTTTGAGACCAATCTGCTACCGTCTGTCCCGCGCTCGATTTGTAATCGATGACAATACGCTGCCCCGTGCTCAACATATCTACTCGGTCAACTTTTAACGACAAACTAAGCCCCTCACAGTCCCAGTCAATCGGTGCTTCGTTTAACTCGATGTTAAAAGCTATCTGTCTGCTCCGTTCTACCTCAAGCCAAGCAGACAAAACCGTTTGCAGCCTCTGACGTTCGAGATCTAGGGCTGATAACCCCACTCGGTCCCGAACCGATGCTTTAATACCTCTCACTGCGTCATCAGCCGCTTCTTCGATAAGCTTTATCTGGGCTGTTTCAGGTAAACCCTTGATGTGTTCACTGCTCGGGAGCGAAGTAAAAAGGTGTTTAAGTGCTTCGTGGAGCACGCCCCCTCTCTCTCCGGCCGTAAGTCCTTCTGCTTCTTCATCGAGAGCCTTAATTCCAAGCTTATGGTTGAGATGCGCTTTTAGAGGGCACGCCGCTTGCTGCTCCAGTAATGAAACGCCTCCTGACTGCTCGCCAGGGACCATTGTTGCGAGTCCGAACGGGTCATCAATCCATTCGAGTTCTGCACTCGCGCTTTTATCAAGAGCATCTTCACTGTATTTCTGATCGTTATCCACAGCACAGAATCGGCTCGCAAGCTTTGCCGCCCCGTCAGCGACCCGGTGATATGTGCAGGAGACGTTTCCAGAAGAGCTTAGCTGACCAATAAGCCGTGACGCCACCGTGACGTGGTACTCCTCATTTGTCTTAGCGACATTATGTGAGCGGCAAATCTCCCACGGTATGAAACTCAGAGGTCCAGGACGCCCGGGGAGCGATTCAGAGGTCGCCCCAACCACGCGGACGGCATCGAATGACAAGCCTGTGGTGTCAGCCAGCGCCATAACCTGGAGTCTACCTGCGTCAGTTTTTGGTTGAAAAAGTCTTTCCGACAGAACTGACCGGAAGCGTGAAAGAAAAACATCAAGCGAGTAAGGTTCACTATCAAGAGAGTTAGCCTCGATCTCATCGAACACTCCATCGACTAACTCAAATTGCTGATACTCCACCGAATCTAGCCCAGAGGCCGATGGCCAGCCCGTCTCCTCGAGTATCGAGGACACATGCTCCCGCCAGTCACCGGGCGACAAGCGCAATGATGATAGTCGGCCGTTTCGAGCTCTGGATAACGCACTTTCCAACGGTCCCTTAGGGGTCACATTACCCAGCGCTTCCAAGACATGCCTTAACTCGAAGACACTGCGTTTTGATTTGAATAGATAAGCGATCGTCGCACCTTTGTCATTTCGCTCACTGTCAGGCCAGGAAAAAAAGGGCGAACGAATGAGTGACGTGATTTCTGTTCGACTTAAGCTCTGTGTCATGAGGCGAAACAGCAAGAGCGCATCGCGGAACATTGGTACTTTGCTGAGCTCAGCGCCGCGACTGAAATTAACCGGAAGATGCGTAAATACTTGATCCGCGCTTCCAAATAAGTTCCGCAGCTCGTGCTCTAAAAGCGGCCTATCTCGCTGATAATCAGCCAGAACAATTGCGCTGTTTATACTGCTCTGATGCTGAGTCAAGCCCCACTCGGCGACAGCCAATATCTCAGCATCGCGCGTCGCAAATGCTTTTACAGGCAGGACATTCTCGATTAGTGGCGAGTGAAACCAGCGAGTCACCAAAAATCTACTCGATAGCGCCATCTCAACTGCAGGTGTGGGTGGCTCTTCTGACAGGAACCATACCTCCGCAGCTCTCTCTGCCCCTTCGGCGGCTATGAGTTCCGTTAGATCCTCGGGCATCACCAAGCCCTCCTGCTTCAATCGAATATCGAGACGATCAAGCCACTTTAAAAAGCAAGCAGTGTCTGTCTCAGACTCAAAGGTCTGACGAATCTGACTGGATGCAACAGGAATACGGTGTTCCTTGAGTGTCGCTCGACATCGGGCGGCTAGTGACGCGGCCGCCTCCGGCTGCAACAAACTGAAGACGTTGTTCTTCGACTCGTACCGGGAGATAACATCTCTCCAAAGAGCATCAACTTCAGAGCCCGACAGTAACCGTTTAGGCGAATAGCTAGACTCCGCCTTGTGGCGCCAGGTCTGACGCAGCCAAGCGTCTAACGAGAGAATTTTAGGAAGGCATGCTACCGGTGCGCGATGTTCACCAGTCTCAGTAATCAGATGCCTTGCCAACCGTTGCGTTGCCGTAATCACGGTAACACCGTTATCGAGGCAGCCTGCAATAGCAGTGATATCCGGCAAAGGCGATACGGCTGAAATAGTCATCAGGACGTTATACAGCAAGCCTTGTGCCGATTAAATTATGAATCATTCGCCGACACTCATGACTACTTGACAGGTTCGGGGTATCCTCCCTGCTCATTTTTTTTGCCCCTGTCAGTAAATGAGTAAATCAGCCATCCACAACATTAATGTCGCGTCGCAAAGGGCTCTCACGGCTCCAGTGGCACTACGTTCATCAGTGCCCGTCGACGATTCCGTATTTGGCTTTGTCCGCGAGTCTCGCGAGATCGTGAGTAATATTCTTGATCGCAAAGACCATCGGCTAATGGTGGTGGTTGGCCCCTGTTCAATACACGACCCTGACGTTGCAATCGACTACGCTACGAAGCTTAAGGCCTTATCGGATGAGCTCAACGATACCCTGTATATTGTCATGCGGGTCTATTTCGAGAAGCCAAGAACCACCACGGGATGGAAAGGTCTGATCAACGATCCCTCACTGGATGATTCGTTTAATATTGAGGCAGGTCTCAAACTGGGACGAACCCTGCTTCGCGACCTTCTCGCCATGGGTTTACCAACCGCTACTGAGGCGCTCGACCCCATTACTCCACAATACCTGCAAGACTTAATCTGCTGGTCTGCCATTGGCGCTCGAACAACCGAGTCGCAAACTCACCGAGAGATGGCCAGTGGCCTTTCGTCAGCGGTTGGATTCAAAAATGGTACCGACGGGAGTCTAGATGTTGCTATTAATGCGCTGAAGTCAGTGCAACACCCTCATCGCTTCCTCGGCATTAATTCTGAAGGTATCGTTTCGATCTTTGAGACCCGCGGTAATCCCTATGGGCACGTTGTCCTGCGAGGCGGAAGTAACGGCCCCAACTACGATAGCGTCAATATTGCGAAATGTGAGACCGCGCTGACTCAAGCGGGCCTTCCGTCAAATATTATGGTTGACTGCAGCCACGCCAATTCCAGTAAAGATCACAACGTGCAGCCGCTGGTGACACGTGATATCAGTAACCAAATATTGAAGGGTAACAAGTCGATTGTTGGCCTGATGCTTGAGAGTCACTTGTTCGAGGGGCGTCAGGACATTCCTGCGGACCTA
>JAACDF010000076.1 GCA_009937065.1 Gammaproteobacteria bacterium
GCATCAGTCGCTGCCTACCCTCGTAATCGTCGTATTCAAGGGCAATCAGTTCAGCCGTTGAAGACAGCTCCTCAAACAGTGGGCTAACAATGCCATCCGACCATACCCTGAAATTCGTCCCCAGCGCTTGGAAGTGCAGTCTTCCATCCAGCAGTTTGCTGTTGAGTAGCTTTGCAACGCCCAGAAATAGCTTTGATGAGTTTGGCGCCGCGGTCATTTCCATTGCTGACAGCGCAGAAGTTTTGAGTGGCTTTCCAAACAGACGTCCGCTGGTCAGGGTGAAATAAAAGAGCGCCTTGAGCCTATTCTCGATGATTGGTGTGGTCTGCCATACACGATCGTAGTTTCTAACGACATTTAAGAGCCGGCGAAGCTCTTTAAATGTCGCAAATTGAGTTGGAATTCGCTTGTCTGTGTGCGGATCATTAGACAAGTAATGGAATGGCAAGCCATCGGTACTCAAACCCAGATAACCCAGCTCCATGGCACCTTCTAAAATCTGCTCCATTTTCTGAAGCTCAAGCTCAGTCGGCGCCCGGCTAATACTTGCCTCTAGTCCCATCACTTCGATACGCAACATTGAATGAGGCACGAATGCCGCAAGGTTAGGTCCGAGATTCAGATTCTCAAAATGCTTAAGGTAATCTTCGGGATTGTCCCAGGTCATTGTCTCCGCGCACTTTCTGAGCACGGCCTTTGGGATATTTTCTACTCGGGTGAAACAGTCAACGATGGGTTCCTGACCATTCGTCTCCTGAGCACCAAAACAGGTACCAAGACTGCAATTACCAACCAAGACCGTTGTTGTTCCATGACGGACGACCTCCTCTAGCGCCGGCGCGATCTCGACCTCAAGATCTAGATGGGTATGAATATCCAGCATACCGGGTAACAACCATTGATCTCTCGCATCAACGCACTGCGCTGCTGCTTCTGGCGGCAAATCGCGCCCCCGAGCCGCGACCACACCATCTTTTATCGCCACATCCTCGATGCGACCCGGTGTGCCTTCACCATCGAATACCTTAGCCCCGGTTACGAGGAGATCCCACTGCGCCATGACTTTACCCTGCCCTTGTTCTTATGGGCTGAGGATAACGCTTTTTGGGGAGTAACGGATATTAAGCGACGCGGTTTGTTATTGCTCAAAAAGGCGCGTGATTCGGGGCGATGATTCCACAGAGGAACGCCAAGGCGTGATATCGATGCCACCTCTGCGTTGGAAAAAGCCAACCACATTTAACTCTGAGGGATTTAGGGCGTATTCGATACGAGAGTACAGATCCTCGACACATTGCTCGTGAAAACCCTGATGGTTCCGCAACGATTCTATCGCTTCGATGATCAATGACTCATCATAGTCAGAGGCTGAGACTTCAATACAGAGACTTGCCCAGTCAGGCTGTGCCGTAACCGGACACAGCGATCGAAAACCCGTGCATCGATAAGCTGAAGTCTTTTCCGGGCCCCCTACGCGGAGGCCATCATCCGCTAGCTTACAGGATATTCCCTGTACCTTTTCAGGATCGACACGAACTAATCTGACCTGCGATTGGGCTAGCTCCGACAGATCCTTCTCAATACACGTAATCGCCGCATCGTCGTCTTCGAAAACGTGAGCGTTAAGTGAATTGAGATAGAGCTTGAGAGACTTTGATTCAACGGTATACGGGCTGCTCGCGGGAATGATCAGAGCCCCGGTTGTGAAGGTCACCGCGCCATTAGGCAATGTCCAGCTCAACTCATAGCAATGCCAAACGTCATGACCGTTAATAATCTTGCCTGATGGTCGCTCAATACCATCACGGCCTAGTTTTCGATCGATACGCTCTAGAATGCTCGGTGTGTATTCACCGGGTGCAGCAACAGTTTGTCCGAGAACACCCGCCATACATCAGGTTCGCAAACGCGTACCGGTACCCAACAGGTGCATAGCATAGGCAAACGCCACCACTGTCAGACCAATGAGCATGGCAAATGAAACAGTGATATCGACATCACTAACGCCGAGAACCCCGTATCTGAAGGCGTTCACGACGTAGACCAACGGATTGATCTGAGAAACGCCGGACCAAAAATCGGGAAGGAGATCAAGTGTGTAAAAAACACCTCCCAAGTAGGTCAGCGGCGTCAATATGAAGGTCGGTACGATATTCACGTCATCAAACGTATTCGCGAATACCGCATTAATGAGGCCACAGAGCGAAAACGCCACGGAGGTTAATGCGACGACACTAATGACAACGAACCAGTTGTAAATATCCAGTTTCGTGAAGAACAATGCGACCGAAGTAACGATAATCGACACCAGGATACCCCGCGATACACCCCCAGCTACGTACCCCAAAACAATGACGTAAGTAGGCGTTGGCGAGACCAGTAGCTCTTCAATACTGTTGTTGAACTTTGCGCCGAAGAACGAGCCAACCACATTAGCGTAGGTATTGGTGATGATGGCCATCATGATGAGACCCGGCACCACGAACTCCATGTAGCTGACGCCACCCATGGTGCCAATTCGCTTGCCAATGAGCGTACCGAAAATCAAAAAGTATAGAGACATCGTAATTGCCGATGGCAATAAGGTTTGTGTCCAAATGCGCAAGTATCGACGAACTTCTTTGCGCATGATGGTGAGGAAAGCAATCCACTGCTCATAAGCACTCATGATGCACCCTCCAGAACATTCACAAACATCCGCTCGAGACGATTTTCTTTGTTACGCATGCTGACGACAGTCACACCTGCCTCGCTCAAGGCGGTAAATACCTGTGCCAGATCCTGTCCTTTCGCTAATTCAACCTCTAAACATTGGGGCTCTACCTGCCTCAGCTCAAATCCGGGCACCTGCAAACCCGCCGGCAAGGCATTTTGTGTATCAAGAAGAAAAGTCTCGCTGTTTAGCTCTCGAAGTAAATCTTTAATGGATCCTTGAGTGACGATTTTTCCATGATTAATGATCGAGATATTGCGACAGAGCATTTCAGCCTCTTCAAGATAATGCGTCGTCAGAATAATCGTACGACCCTCCTCGTTCGTCTGACGCAAGAATTCATACATA
>JAACDF010000077.1 GCA_009937065.1 Gammaproteobacteria bacterium
CCACCAATCCAACCCATGCGCAGCGCGTTGACGCGAATCGAAAACTTACCGAAGTCATTCGCCATGTGACGCGTAAGTGCATTGAGAGCACCTTTACCCGCGGCATACATCGTTTCTCCGGCAAACGGTTTTACCGTCGACATGGTAGACACGTTAACAATCGATCCACCCCCCGCGGCGTGCATATGAGGCGCGCAGGCCTGTGCCATTCGCAGCGCACCCTGGCAAATCACATTGATCACATCGCCCATCTTGTCAGGATCAGAGACATCTGCCGTGGCCCAATCACCATGCGCATAGGCGCTGTTAACCAAACCATGGATTTGACCAAAAGCATCGACACCCGCCGCGACTAAAGCCTGGCATTGATCCGTGGACGTTACGTCAGTACTCAAGCCGATCGCTTTCCCACCGGCTGCCCGAATGTCGTCCGCCACGGCATCGAGAAAGTCTTGGCTTCGCGCGCCAAGCACGACAGAGGCGCCCTCCTTCGCAGCCATCTTTGCGAGGGTCTGGCCCAACCCAGGACCGACGCCGCTGATAACGATGACTTTATCTCTCAACAACATGTTTTTTTCCTCATTGTCCACGAGACTGTTCGCCCTACTCTTTCCGCTCGCGGCCCAGGTGTCAACGCTTCGCAAAAGGATTTAGCAGTCCCGCATGGTCCATTTGTGCGGCTAAGAATGCTTGCAGTCCATCACCGAGCCTTGGCACTCTATCGCGATACCGATCCGTGGCCATTAGGGCCAAGGATGCCACTCAGGAGATAAGTTGTGTCGCAATCAGATAAGCGAGTCGTCATCATTACAGGTGCAGCCGGCGGTGTGGGCCAATCGACCGTCAAGAAGTTCGCCGAGAACGGTTACATCGTCATCGGCACCGACATTCGGCTACCCGATGGTTTGTTTGAGCATGACTGTGTCAGCTACCGCACCTGCGATGTGACCAGTGAGGCTGACTGGCAGGCACTCGCAGCGTCGACAGTGTCTGAGCACGGAAAGCTCGACGTCTTGGTCAACAACGCAGCCATTTTGATGACCTACACGATTGAGACCTCATCGACCGAGGACTACAAGCGCATGATGGAGGTCAATAGCACCTCCGTTTTCCTCGGCATGAAGTTTTTGCTGGACGCGCTGAAAAAGAGTGGAGCGGCCTCCATCATCAATATCTCCTCATCATCAGCACTTGCAGGCTATCCGCACTTCATCGCTTACGGAGCAGCAAAAGCCGCCGTCCGCAGCCTGACTATGAGTGTCGCGGTTCACTGCCAAACCAATCAATTCCCGATTAGATGTAATAGCGTCCATCCCGATGGCATCCTGACGGACATGACAAACAACATGGAGGGTACCTTCCCCGAAATGGAGCCGCACCAGGCCATGAAAGCTTTCGGTTTTGCCTGTGAGCCCGAGGCGGTTACGGACGTTATCTACTTCCTCGCAGGCCACGAGTCACGACACATCAACGGGGCAGAAATCCGAGTCGATAACAGCTCAACGATTCAAATGCCGTATTTTTAGGCTGCGCCCAGCAAAGCAGCCACGGAATGTGCGAACGGATAATTCGCAACTAAGCCGTCACAGGTAGCGTTTATAACGTTTAGCGGTTTGAAAGACGCTAACGATAACTGAGTATCATCAACCCCATTTCAACGACGCACACTAACTGGAAGTCATTCCTTCTCAGGCATTTTTGGAGGATCGCCACCGCGTTCAGACGTTCATCATGATCTTGACGACGTTGTCCTCACGCGCATCAAAGAGTCGGTAGGCTTCTGCCCCTTCCGATAAATCCATAGTATGAGAGAACAAGCCTTCGGCTTTGAGCCTGCGGTGTTGAAGCAGGGGAATGAGATGAGGCCATTGGTCGATAACCGATGCCACGCCCGCGCGAATCGTGATGTCCTTGAACAGCACCTTTAGCATGGGCAATTGCACGTCGGGCTGAGGTAGGCCGATAAATGACGCCGTGCTCCCTCGTCCGGCAATTTTGATCGCCAATTCGACAGCCGCCTTGGCACCCGATGCCTCGAACACTCTCGGCACACCTGCGCCTTTTGTTTTGTCCATAATGACCGGCAGTGCCTGAGCTGGATCCAGTGCTGTCGCGCCCAAGCCCGCCGCATGCAAGCGACGATTAGCAACGGGATCGATTGCGAACACCTCAGAAGCACCCAGGATAAAAGCAAGCTCAACACCGATCAGACCAATGGGACCCAAGCCCACTACAGCGACCGGCTCTCCCGGCAGCAAACCCGTTCGGGTCAAACCGAAATACGCCGTGCACATCGCATCGGTTAACAAGATGCTTTGCTCCGCGCTAATGCCCTCGGGAATAGGCTGCAACGTCAGGTCGGCCATCGGCACGTTCACGTATTCGGCCTGGCCGCCGTTTAAACCGGTACTCAACCCAAACGCTGTCCACCCACTACACGACTGAGCATGACCCGATAAACAGTACGAACACTCGCCGCAGGGAGCGCCCCCAGAGGCCAGCACTTTGTCACCCACCTTGAACCGGTGAACCTGCTTGCCCAAGTCGACAATTTCGCCGGCAAACTCGTGACCAACGCAGAACGGCTGTACACCATCGCTGTAACTCGTCGTTCCGAGGTTGTCGCCGTGGTACATATGCAAATCAGAGCCACAAATACTGCAGCGCTCGACATTCAAAATGACGCTGTTTTCGGTTTTCAGAGATGGGTCCGGGTACGTCTCAAAGCGGATGTCGCGCGGACCGTTGAATACGAGAGCTTTCATCTTTTTATTCTCACGCTGTATACCCTTTAAACACACTCTATTCGGGTTTTCTTGTCGTGTCGCGAGGATACCGCCCACAAGTTGCTGACTGAACCCCCCATACCGCTCAAAATTGGCCAAATTCGGGGTAGTCCGTTTGTTCTAAACACAATGCAAAACAAGCATTCCCTCAATCTCGCCGCTGAGAGACACTATCATGACAGAATAATGACAAGGTCCTGCTTATCATTCGTTCTGTTTACGGTCGCGTACGAGATAAGCTTACGTAACAGCGCGGCCAAAGGCGGTGATAACAGGAAATATTGATATGACATAATTTATGACATATCTTTAACGTGAGTAGTTCTAACTAAATAACTCTAAAAAGAGGTTTAAGCCATGAAGCCATCTAGCCCAAAGACGCTATTAGCCACAGCCGTAATGGCCGTGATGACAGCAGAAACGGCATTTGCGCAGCTCGAAGAGGTCGTAGTGACCGCTGAGCGTCGTGAAGCCAGCGTTCAAGATACTCCGATTTCGATCGAGGCACTGACTGAAAAGGACATCCAAGACCGCGGTATCTACAGCAACTTGGACATGATCAACGAAGTGGTCGGCGTTAACGGCTATGGTTCGCCTCAGGGCGGTTCATCGACCGCGTTCGTGATTCGCGGCATTGGTGATGGTGCGCCAAACATCTCGCTTGACCCTGCAGCTGGTCGCTATATCGATGGCGTCTACATCGGTAAGAACCAGGGCAGCTCTCCCGACGTGGTCGATCTAGCGCGAATCGAAGTTCTGAAAGGCCCTCAGGGAACACTTTCTGGTCGTAACTCGACGTCAGGCACCATCAATTACGTTTCCAAAGCACCGTCTGAAGAATTCGACATGTCCATGCGTGCCGGTACCGGCAACTACGGTCGCCGCGAGTACGCCATGCGTGTTGATATTCCGTTCTCGGATAGCTTCAGAACGGCGATTTCCTATAACAATCGCGATCGCGACGTGTTCTACCAGAACACGAACCCACGCCTCGAGGGGTTTAATGGTGTCGATCGTGACGGCTACCGTGTAGCACTCGCCTGGGATATGACGGATCGCTTGAGCGTCGATTACTCGTTCGCGAACAGCAAGGTCAACGACGAGCAAGACAACCACTCTATCGTAGCGGGTTTTAACCCTAGCTACCCAGCGGTCGCTGGCTACCTAGCCGCTGGTGGTGATCAAACCAATGTACCAATTGATAGCGCATCTCGGATTGCGACCGTGCAAGCCATCGCTGGTGGTGTAGCGCAATCCGTGCAGTTCGGACTGCTGCCTAACTTGCCTCAGATTCAGCAGTTCATCGGCTGGGCGGATGACTACGTTGCTTGGGCGAACGGCATTCTCGCTAACAGCGAGCAGCACCCCTACAGCGGGTCGTCTGACGTTAATAGCTTCGCAAGCGTTGATAACGAAGCACACACACTGACACTGAACTACGAATGGAGTGACACCGTTAACGTCAAGTACGTCTACGGTGAGCGAACCATGAATGACCGCTCACAGAGTGACCTAGACGGTATCGACAACTCCGTTTCATCGGGTGTTCGAAGTGACCTCACCCTTCAAACCATTGGTGGCGCTCTGTTCGGCCAGGTTGTACCCGACCTAGGGTTTAACGATGCTGCAGGAGCTAACTTCCAACTTGCAATTGACATGATTGATGCCATCAACGCTAACAATGGCGACGGCATTTTCTGGACTGACCTCGAAAACAGTTACGAGCAAGAGAGTCATGAGTTGCAAATTATTGGTAGCTCCGAGTCCTTGGACTGGGCAGTCGGCGCCTACCACTGGGAGGACTACGGCGAGAGTCGCAACGTACAGAATGCAACCTATACGCTATCTGCATCAAACAGCACTGGCTTTGATGTGGGTGGTGACGCCAAGTCAGTCTTCGGCGAAGCAACATGGCGTATGGATGACCAATGGTCGTTCACTGCAGGCCTGCGTTACACCGACGAGACCAAGTACATGACTTACCGCTGGCGCAGTTTCCCTGCGGGAGGTCTTGCAAGCTACATCGGTGCAACCTTCGCTGGCGCGGCTAACGCCAACATCCTTGGCGCAGGCTACGTTGGCACTGTCGATAACCTCATGAATATCCCAGAAACAGCGGGCATCTATGGCAACTACAACGAACAGAGCTTCAGCAATGTCTCTGGTCGTTTGGTAGCGCAGTACGCCATGAATGATGACACCAACTTCTATGCGAGCTACACCACGGGTTACCGCGCTGGCGGCTTCAATGGCGGTAACTTTGATCGTGGAACCATGAGCGGCGATGAATACACCGAAGAGACGATCGGAAGCATGGAATTCGGCATGAAGTCGACCCTCATGGACGGTCGTATGCGACTTAATGCGGCACTCTTTAGCTACGACTACGATGATGTACAGGTCAGCGTCATTAAGAGTGACGAGGGTGGCGTATCGACCGACGTGGTCAACGCTGCGAGCTTCGGTACCGAGGGTCTCGAACTTGACCTCGCCTTCCTCGTGACTGATACGATGACGCTACGTGCTCAGTATGCTTACATCGACCGAGAATACGATGACTTCCCTTCCTATCAAGGTCTAGCTATCGAACCAACACAAGGTCTGACACCAGAGAACGCGTACAACGTGGTCATGGATTGGAATATGTTGAACTTTGGATCGAACTCAATCGATCTCCAAGTTTCTGCTAACTACCAAGATGAGACTGTGAGCATCACATCATCGACCACTTCTTACACTGCTACTGGACAACCTGCTATTGCTGCGAATATGCAACAACCCTCTAACCAAGAGCGTACGCTGGTTAATGCACGTCTCAGCTGGAGTAGCGAGCTTGAAGGTGGTCAGCGACTTAATGTCACCGCTTGGGGGCGAAACATCACGGACGAGCAGTACCGAACCTTCGGTTTCAACTTTGGTGCAGCTCTGGGCTTCCCAGTTCACCAGTGGGGTAACCCCGCCACGTACGGCATCGATTTTAGCCTAGATCTATAAGAGAGCGTACGAACAAAACCCGCCACTTGGCGGGTTTTTTTTGCGCGCAAAACACGCATACACTGTTGATTCGGTGCGATAACCAGAGATGGATGGAGGTCATCATGAGTCACAATTCCAACGCATATCCTGAGGGCTTTGCGCTCATCATTGGCGGCAGCGGTGGCGTGGGCGCGGCTATCTGTAGAGAGCTCGCCCAGTCACAGATCCCCCTAATTTTGACCTACAACAGCAATCAGGCGCGTGCTAAAGAGCTGGTATCTGAGCTTCATGCCATCAGCGCTAGCGTGGCTTGCTGTCAGGTGAGTCTCCAGGACATTTCCTCTCTCGAAACAGCGGTGGACCTGGGCCTGCGAACTCATGGTCGCCTTCATTCCGTGTTTATTGCCACTGGTTACGACATTCCCCAATCACCGATATCCGGCGTCACGCCTGAGCTTTGGCAACGCGTAATGCGCTCCGATGCTGAAGGCGCCTTTAATGCCATACACGCGACGCTGCCTCATCTGCGAAGCGGTGGCGGTGGCAGCTATGTTCACATTAGTTCTGCGGGGTTACTGAAGTACCCTCCTCTCGACATCCTCTCGGTTGCACCCAAGGCCGCGGTGGAAGAGCTGATCAAAGGCGTTGCTAAAGAGGAAGGCATTAATAACATCCGCGCCAACAGCATCGCTATTGGTGTCATCGAGACCGGCATTTTCCTGAGACTCAAAGAGCAAGGTGTATTTGATGATGCGTGGATCGAAGGTGTGAAAAGCGCACTACCGCTCAACCGATTTGGTCAGCCCGAAGAAGTCGCAAAGATGGCGGTTTTTCTCGCATCAAACAACGCAGCCTACACAACAGGACAACTGATACCGGTCGATGGCGGGTTCGGTGTCTAAACCACCCTTCTGTTAGCTCATACGTGCGACAAATGCTTGCTGAATCGACCGCTTATCAAACTTTTCGGTCGCTCCCCTAGGCAGCGGTTCCGTGGTTATCTCGATAAACTTTGGAATCTTGTAGGCAGCGATGCGCGTTCTCAGTGCCTGTCTAATCGCCTCTGATGTCAGTGCTGAATCAGCAACTCGAACAATCATCGCCAGTTCCTCACCCATTATCTCGTCTGGAATACCAAAGACAACACACTCCTTAACGCCGTCGATTTGATAACAAGCCTGCTCCGTATCGCCCGGAAAAATATTTTCCCCTCCGCGAATCACAATATCTTTGATACGTCCTGTGATATGCAAGTATCCATCGTCATCCGCAAACCCTACATCACCCGTCTTCATCCAGCCGTCAGGAGTAAATATAGCCTCGTCTGCATCGGGTTTATTCCAGTAGCCCAACGTGCAGGCTACACCTTGCATTTCGATCTCTCCGGGTTCGCCCGGCGGCAAGACCGAGCCATCTGGAGAGGTACACCGAACGTGCATAATGGGCGACTGCACGCCTGCCGCCGCCGGTTTCGCGTCAAAAACGGCACCTGCGGCCTGACTGCCAACGGCCAGTGTTTCCGTTAATCCATAGCCTCCCGATGCATAGGCCTTATCAATTCGGGCTTCAATAATCCCAGGCAGGTCGGACGGCATTGCTGCCCCTCCCGAGGAGACTCTGTGCAAGGACGTAATATCAAAGTCACCGAGATTTGGCTGGCTCAGGAGGTCCTTAACCAATGCAGGCACACTGCTGAAGAGCGTTACACGCTCTGCTTCTATCAGTCGCAGTGCCTCCTGCGCATCCCATTTGGAAATCATGACAATTCCCTGAGCAGTAACGAGTGGCAAGACAAATGAACCTAGCAGTCCTGTGGCGTGAAATAGCGGCACATTAAGTAGCGCTTTTTCCTGAGTCGCGCCACCACGAAGTTCACGCAACCCCCCCTCTACAGTCATGGTTAACATGCCCGTGAACATCATGTTGAACACCGCTTGAGACAGCGCCTGTTGGCAGTGCACCACTCCCTTGGGAGTCCCAGTGCTACCCGAGGTATAGAGAATGAGGCACACCTGATCCGGCGGAGGAATTTTTACCTCTGCGGGCGTTGCTCTGCTCAGCGCACCAGAGAAATCAATTCCGCGTTCGGTGCCCGGCTCAGCGCGATCGTACACCACGAGTCGACGCTCGGTTGGCAGTGACGCCTGCAACATCTTTGCTCGCTGATCGTCACACAAAAGCCACGAGGCTTCGCAGTCCTCTACCGCAAATGTCAGCTCTGCGGCTTGACCCCAGCTGTTAATGGGCACCACCGTTGCGCCTGCTAGGAACGCGGCGGTGAACCCGATCAACCATTCCGCGTTGTTACGCATGGCGATAGCAAATCGATCGCCAGCAGTGAGCCCCTGGCCTTCGAGGTAGGCACGTAGCGAATCCGCGCGAGCAAAAAACTCAGCGAAGGTCAGTCGCGTATCGCCCGAGACAATAAACCCAAGATCTCCGTGCCCGCGCGCATTTTGAATAATTTCGGTCAGAGTCTGCGGTGCATGCGCATAACCCGGCAGATCACCGCGGGTTGTCGGTATATCACGCACCTCAAAAAATGCGCCTTCAGCTGTGAGTTCTTGAATGGTCGGTTTCATCGACACGGCACGGCTCCTTTTATTCTTAGCCGCAGTATTCTTAAGCCCAGTGTATCGAGCCACCACAGAAATGCGATGATCTGCGCCAAGTGACCGTAATCCGTTTGAACCGTAATCCATTTGCATGGGCCAGCTATCTAGGCAGTCGGTAAGCAGCCGTTATACTGCTGGACGACGAACTAAAGCGCGGATACACGCACCATGATGATCGCTACTGACTCAACACGATGCCCTCTTCCCATGCCCATGGGCTGGTTCCAAGTCCTCTACTCACATGAGCTCGAGGTCGGCGACGCAATCCCTGTTGAATACTTCGGACAGGAGCTGGTGGCTTTCAGGACAGAAAGTGGCGAGGCGAAGGTGGTAGACGCCTTCTGCCCACACATGGGCGCGCATCTTGGCTACGGCATTCGGGAACAGACCGGCAAGGGACCGCGCATTGTGGGCGATAGTATCGAGTGTCCTTTCCACGGCTGGCGCTGGAATGGCGACGGCCAGTGCACCCATATTCCCTACGCCAACAACCTGCCTCCACGTGTTGCTAAAGGCGAGTCAATCCTAGGCGCCTGGCAAGTACGCGAGGTTAATCAGCAGATTTTGGTTTGGTATCACCCGAACAAAGAGGCGCCTACTTGGGAGCCTGAGATCATCCCAGAGGCGGCCGCAAACCACCCGGACTGGGGCGATATGATCATCCACACTTGGGAAGTCAACACACACATGCAAGAGATGGGCGAGAACGCGGTTGATGCTGCGCACTTCCATTACGTGCATGGTACGGACGAGGTGCCCGAGGCCGCCTTCCAGAATTTTGATGGACACATCAGGGAAGGCAAATTCATTACGCGACAACCGACGCCACGCGGTGTGGTCGACGGTGCCATTGAGACGCGCAGCCAAGGCGCAGGGCTTTCAGTGGTTCGCTTCACGGGCATCTATGACACGCTATTGCTTGCAAACGTCACCCCCGTGGGGCCCGAAAAAACCTATGCCACCTACGCCTTTATTCAGCCCCGTGCCACTCAGGAGACATTAGGCAAAACTGTTGGTCAGGCTATTATTGGTAACATTTGCCAACAAATGTCAGAAGATCAGATCATTTGGGACCGAAAGCAGTACTTTGAACGACCGCTCCTTTGTGATGGCGACGGTCCGTTTGCCAAGTTTCGACGCTGGTTTAGCCAATTCCTCGTCGAGCCAACGGCGTAGGCAGTCAGCTGGGCATGGTTCGAACTGGCCTGCCGGTCATGAAGGCAATTAATCGCGTATTAGTTACCGCGGCCCTTACGACCTCAGGCACGCTTATGGCGTCTGCCATCGCCAATACAGACCGCCCGGATGAGGCGACACTCAAGAAGTATCGACAGCAGGCGGCAGTCACTGAGCTCTGGGAGCCTGTTCCCAGACCGGTAGAGGCCGGCGCCAATGGCGCGCCGCCATCCGATGCGATTGTGTTATTCGATGGCAACCACCTGGATCAATGGGAGTCGGTCAAATCCGGCGCACCACAATGGGAAGTCACAGACGATCAACTCGTGGTTGTCCCCGGTACGGGTAACTTGCGCACGAGACAGGCGTTTGGTGATGTTCAGCTTCACATTGAGTGGCGGACACCACCTGTCGTCGCTGGCGAAGGGCAGGATCGTGGCAACAGTGGCGTATTCCTAATGGAGCGCTATGAAGTTCAGGTGCTCGACTCCTTCGAAAACAAAACCTACCCCAACGGTCAGGCAGCCAGCGTTTACAAACAATACATTCCAATGGTCAACGCGTCACGAGCGCCCGGCGAGTGGCAGACCTATGACATTGTCTTCATGGCGCCTAAATTCGGTCGTGATGGACTTATCAAGCGCCCCGCTACTCTAACTGTGCTTCACAACGGCGTATTGGTTCAGAACAACGTGACACTTCACGGCCCCACCGAATACATCGGAGAGCCGCTGTATCGTCAGCACGGCAACGCCGCACTAGAGTTACAGGACCACGGATCGCCCGTTGCCTACCGGAATATCTGGATACGAGAGCTGTAGCTGGGACTAAAACCCGCGCAGACGCGCAAAGCGGTCGCGATGATAACTCGACGTACCCAACAGCTGATTACAAACCCGTGACCGCTTTAAGAAGAGACCAATGTCCATCTCTTCCGTGACACCCATCCCCCCGTGCAGCTGAACCGCCTCGGAGCTGATCAGCGTAAAACAGTCATTCGCCAGCGCCTTGGCACTGCTAGCCAATAGGCTGACATTGGGCGCAACCTGATCCAGCGCAGTCAGCGCCGCCGAAACCGCGCTTTCTGCCAGTTCGAGCTCGCAGTACATGTGCGCACAACGATGCTGTAAGGCCTGAAACGTCGCCAACTTCACATCGAACTGCTCACGCTCACCGAGGTAAGCTACGGTGCGCTCTAATACCTCTCTCGCACTCCCCATCATCTCGGCCGCAAGCACGATGGTGGCCTGATCAATGGTCTGCTGAATCCCGGCCTCAACATCATCGCCTGCCAACCAGACGGTATCCTCTGCAGGCACACCGTCTAGTAGAATCGAGCCCGCGCTGTGCAGATCCATAGTGCGTCGCGAATCGATCGACACGCCCTCAGCGGACGACGCAAACAAAGCAACACCGCGATCTCCGGACGCTTGCTCAGCAATGCAGAAGACGTAAGAGCTCTGACCTGCGTCCAGCACCCGATCCTTTCTTCCGTTTAATAGACCTGAGGCATCTGACGTCGCAACAGCATCAGGATTAAAAAACCTCCCCTCGTCTAACGCCACAGTGGCGGTGGTCTCCCCGGACATGAGTGAAGGAAGGTAAGTCGCTATCTGCGCCTCTGATCCACAGTTCAAGAGCAGATTCTGGCCCAGTACTACCGACGACATTAAGGGACTTGCCACTAAACATCGCCCTGCCTCCTGGGCAATCGCACCCAATCCCATCCAACCAAACTCAAGTCCGTCGTGAGCTTCTGGCACTGTAATGCCAGGCAAACCTAGCTCCACCATCTCGGACCAAAGCTGAGGATCGTAGCCCTGACCCTCACTAGCTCCGGCTAGGCTTCTCAACTGACTGATCGGTGCTTTTTCGGCAAAAAACTGCGCGGCAGTCTCGCGCAATATGGCTTGCTCTTCGTTGAGGATCACTATTTTCTCTCCCCCGAAGACATATCCAATGCGCGCTTGGCAATGATATTCAATTGAACCTCACTGGTCCCTCCGGCAATCGTCAGCGACTTATTGAATGCCCACTGTTTCACCATCTTACGCAGACCCTCTGAGACATTGACGTCATCCATAGAGAGCCCTTCGCCACCGAGGGACCGCAAAATAAGCTCGTCTTTCGCTTGCGCTTCGGTAGTGCCCAAATGCTTCATTAGCAGAGGCAGACGCGAATCAGTTTGCTTTGCCTTTCCCTGCCAGTAAATTCGCTCACCCAGCCGAGCGAGCGCGGTCTCGCGCATTAGGTGCCGGCTAATATCACTCCGCAATTCGGCATCATTGAGCCGACCCTGCGCATCGGAACCCACCGCATAGTCAGCCAGCTCAAGAAGCTCCATCGCGGGCTTCTCGAGCATGCCTTCAAAGGCTGACATCATCTTCCGCTCATGTTTCAGGAGTTCTTTTGCTACGGCCCAACCACCGTTCAACTCACCCACCAAGTTAGCCTTCGGCACTTTTACGTTATCGAAAAACGTCTGACAGAACTCGGACTCGCCACTGATCAATGGAATGGGCGATGTTGAGACTCCCTCGCTGTCCATATCAACAAGTAGAAAACTGATGCCTGCCTGTTTCGGTGTCACATCGCTGGTGCGAACCAAACAGAAAATCCAATCCGCCTCGTCTGCTTTGGTTGTCCAGATCTTTGTGCCGTTTACGAGAAAATGATCGCCACAGTCCTCGGCTTTGGTCTTCAGATTAGCAAGATCAGAGCCCGCTGAGGGCTCCGAGTAGCCTTGCGCCCAACGAATTTCGCCGCGGCAAATAGCAGTGAGATGTTCTCGCTTCTGAGCTTCATTTCCATAGACCAATAGCGCTGGCCCCAGCATCCAAAGACCCTGGCAATAGAGAGGTGGTCGACAGCCAAGGCGAGTCATCTCCTGTTTGAGGATTTTTGCGCATTCGGCGTTAAGCCCTGCGCCGCCATACTCGGCAGGCCACTCTGGCGCGGTGAAGCCTCGCTCGCGACAGGCCTCAAACCATTGCTGAGCGTCCGAAGAGGGGAAAACACGTCGTCGTCCGCCCCAAATTTGCTCCTCGCGCACAATGGGCTGTCGCTGCGAGAGCGGACAATTCGCTTCCAGCCAACTGGCAACGTCAGCACGAAACTCGGCTAGCGCTTCCTTGTTCAAGCGATCATTTCCTGACTGGCTCAACGAATGCTCCTCGGTCTATCGTAGACTTGAGTACAGGGCGAGTATGCTCGATCTCGCGCACCGCGCTGTCATCGTCCTTTTTGTCTACGCAGGACAGCCTGCGTATTTTGACCCACGAATCCAATTAACCTAGTTTAACGTCATGAAACCTGCCACCAGAGAAGTGGTAGCGCAACACGACAGGAGAGACATCGTGGCACAAGCAGCAGATTATGGTTTGGGACCTAACACCTACCCTCGAGGCTGGTTCATCGTCGCAGAGAGCCGAGAAATCGACAACGGACCTATTGGTGTGACCTTCTTTGGTCGTGACTTTGCCTTGTATCGTGGAGAAAGTGGCAATCCGGTCATGCTCGACGCCTACTGCAAGCACATGGGTACCCATCTCGCTAAAAACACCAGTGCCATGCTGATCGTTGCTGAAGTGGGCGGCAAGCATGTCGAGGGGGACTCGATTCGCTGCCCGTACCATGGCTGGCGCTATAACTCCGAGGGACAGGTCGATGACATTCCCTATCACGACGGTCCTTGTCCAAAGTCAGCTTCGATCCGCTCCTATCCCGTGGTCGACAATATGGGCTGTATCATGATGTGGTTCGATGAAGACGGCGCCGACCCCGACTACCCGCCACCCTATCTCGAGCAATGGGATGAAGGCAGCTGGGTTCACTGGGACCTAGATCATCTGCCTGAGCTAGAGATCCATCCGCAGGAAGTACTCGATAATATGTGTGATAACCGGCACCTGGGTCCCACACACGGTGCGCCCTGCGAATACTTTGAGAACGAGATGCGCGAGCACGTCCTTATCCAGCGCCAAGGTGGCGCTATGACGCTTTATGGCGGCGCCATGCTGTACACAACGACCTGGTACACCGGACCCGGTGTTCTTCTATCTAAGCAGGTCTGGGGAGATGCCACTCAGTTCGAGATGATTGCTAACACGCCGGTGAGTGATGGCAAGATCAAGGCATGGCATGGCTGCCTGGTGAAGTCAGCCACAGGCACTGTCACGCCAGAAGACAAAGAGATGGCGAAGGCCATTCAGGCGGGCGCACTCGAGGCGTTCTCGAAGGATTTTGAAATCTGGCAGAACAAGACTCCAGCACTAAAACCCATGGCCATGAAGACAGAGGGACCCTTCCTCAAAGGCCGAAAATGGTACAGCCAGTTCTACGCCGCAAGAGGCGACATTCAGGCGACTCAGGAAACAGTCAACGGTATCTATCACGTTCCAGGTGTACAGACGCCGGCCGATCGAGATCACGCGATTGATGGTGGATTACCCATTTAACCGAGTATGGAATGATTTCGTAGCCCCAATTGCCAACATTCAGACGGATATAATGGGTTTACTGCTTTAACCCGTATAATGCGTGACATCACTAGCGAGGCATAGAACCTCGCGCTTTTCAGCTGGGATCAAATATGAAAGACGGCGCGCCGACCAAGCCCTCAGCAGCAAAGAGGGTAATCGCACCGGCACTGATACTGGCGTTTTCTGTTGTGATTTTTATTGGGCTGATTAATAACCAGCCGACACTGAAAACGACGGTAAAAGAACCTGTACCTGTCGCCGTACGCGCACTGGATGTTCGTCTTGCCCCCATGCAACTCAGGGTTAGCTCTGAGGGGAATGTACAGCCCAGCGTTGAGACTAAGCTAGTGGCGCAAGTGGCCGGTGAAGTCATCGAACTCTCTTCAAGCCTTGTCGCCGGCGGGAACTTCAGCAAAGGCGATATCTTGCTCAAATTGGATCCGCGAGACTATGAAATCGCACTGTCGAGGTCCCAAGCCACGCTGTCGCGAGCGCAAGCAGAGCAGCGTTTTGCCACGGAGGAAATTACGCGTATTCGGTCACTGTACGGAGATGAGTTGGTCAGCATTGCAGAACTACAGAGCGCTGAGCGGTTACTGGCGGTCGCAAACGCCGCATCTGATGACGCAGCCGCAGCGGTGAAGCGAGCCAGCGTCGACCTCGAGCGCACGGTCTTCACTGCCCCTTTCAATGGCCGTGTTCGAGCTGAAGACGTGGATATCGGACAGTTCTTATCGAAGGGAGCAATGATCGCGACCTTGTATGACACCGACCGGCTTCAAGTACGTCTCCCGCTTGCGGATGCACAACTAGCTTATCTTGACCCAAGCTACGCTCAAACCGGAATTTCCGGTGAAGAGCCGGCCAATGTCGTGCTGACTGCAAACTATGCAGGTGACAGGCAGTCTTGGTCGGCAAAACTACTGCGAACGGAAGGTGATATTTCTACGAAAAGTCGCTTTTTACACGTAATCGTAGCGGTAACAGAGACACTGAACAGTAATGGAGTTCGATTACCCGTAGGACTATTCGTTAACGCGGTCATCGATGGCCGTACCGTTGATAATTTGGTCTCCATCCCTCGCACTGCGCTGCGGCCTGACAACTCCGTGATGGTCATTGACGACAGCGATAAACTTCATTTCCGCGACGTTTCCGTATTCAAGCTTTCGGATAACGACGTACTAATCTCCGAAGGGCTCGCCTCCGGAGAGCGCATCAGTATCTCTCCACTGCAGTTTGTGGTCGAGGGCATGCCAGTCACAGTGATTGACTGAGGTCCTATCATGCCGAAGCTCATAGCCTGGTTTGTCGACAATCCCGTTGCCGCCAATCTGTTGATGTTCATCCTGATCGCCTCAGGCCTGCTGGCACTTAACGACGTACGCAAAGAAGAATTCCCAAACGTCGAAGCGCCCGTGGTCATGA
>JAACDF010000078.1 GCA_009937065.1 Gammaproteobacteria bacterium
CCATGTGGAAAGTTCTTTCATCTGAGCCCAGATCAACATCTGGATCCCTCGCGCTTATTCTCGTGGCATCAGGGGCCACCTCCTGCCCCAGCCACAAACGTTCAATTCTCGCCTTCCATATGTGAATTGGGTTTTATGGTCCAAATTGGCTATTGTACTTTCTGTATGCAGTTGCTCGAGTATAAGCGGCAGGTTGCAACTGATGAGGGCTACAGTGGTTGGCGCACTGTGCGGGCAAATAGTTCGCTGCATGGCGGCTCACTGTCCCCGCCATTGGGTGGGGAGCGGTCTCTCGACACGTTTGACACGTTTTGCCGTCTGCACACATATTTGCTCATGGATTTGACCTTGCAAAACTCCTGCTGGGGTCTCTCTTCCGGTTACACATTCCAGCTGCGTGAAAACACTGCGCTTACCCAGCAGGTCCAAGAGGCTGAACGGAGCCGGAGTCGAGTTGTAATGAGTCAGGATAGCGATGAGGAATCATCGCTTGAGGAGTCACCGAGTGAATATGAGGAGTCGGAGTATAAGTACCCCCCTTTTCAGACACCCGTCATCTGCTTCTCATCTTCATCTGGTCCCGCTGTGGCCTCCTTCACCAATTACCGCAACTGCAAGGGCCTTGGCCATTCCAAAGCGCAGTGTCCATCGGTGCCGTCGCCGTATATGCACACCTCAAATTTCTCCCACCCAAGGCATTTGCTAAAGGAAAAGCCTGGATCATCGACAGCGGAGCAAACCGCCACTGCGTCCCTAACCGTGACGCCCTCACCACCATACAATGTGCAAAACCACCACTGTACATCAAGACGGCAAATGGTGCCATCATTACAGCTGAGTATATCGGGACCATAGAGCGCAAAATCAAAACCCTAGACGGGTTACGCCGGCTCCGCCTCACCGGCGTCCTAGTAGTCCCTGGTTTGGTTTCACCACTATTCTCAGTCAAGTACGGCTATACGGTTGACGGCATCTCCACTCATTTCAATGACATCTGCCAAATGAACCTGCCCGACGGGTCTCGAATCTCTCTCTCGCTTGGGTCTGAGCACTACCTGGTTGATCTCTCGCCGTACGGGGGAGAACTTTGTGATACGGCGAAAGATTTCGGCTACAACATCCACCCAAACAGTGAAATATGCCCGTACATCACCGCGTTCATGCTTGGTGCCACAGAATACGATCCCCGTAAGTACACCCTGTGTGGTCCGCACAATGGTGAGAAAGGTCTCGCATTCAAAACTTTCGCTGACAACTTCCTCACGAACATAGCCCTTGCCCAAATCAAGGACACCGCTGAGTTCTATGACCTAGCAGAGACCATCGCCGGCGTCGATGAAGGCGGCCCAAACATACCACCTGGCGCAGCTAACCCTATCGCCATGCCTGCCGCCGGTGCTGCGCTCGCAAGCGCGACTCGCCGCCGCACCAAGCGGCTGAAGCTCGCCTATGTGTACATCTACCAACATGTAACCAACGAGCCCTTACGGCGAATGCTCATTGCTGAGGCATACAACAACGGCTACCTGGCGTGGCAAGTGCTGGTCCGCGAGTGTGACGAGCCCATCACACAGCTTGAACTCGAAGATTTAAAGCAGAACGTCCGAGAACAAAAGATCTTAGACACTGTCGGCTACACCGACTTCTCTGTCTCCAAGTTTCGTCGCAACCTGGTCATTGAAAACACGAAGATTCCGGACCCAAACGACCAGCTCTCAGAGGACGAACTCTGCCTCATTTTACTCCGCGGGATCTCTCGCTGCTCTAATGTATTCGTCATCCCTTGCTCTATTGAGCTAAAGGCTGTACCAGCACAGCGCACCCTGGTGTACCCCGGCGGGCACCCACAGGCTGGCCAACGCTCTCTGTCCGCTATCGTAGCGCACTTCGAGCCACTCTGGAAGTCTGCCATCCAGCTTGGCAGCATTCCGCTCCGCGCCCCCACATCGTCGTCTGGACCCGGCACCTCACGTGTCGATGGCATGCTCGCCAATGCCAGCGCCCTTGCGGCCAACACCAGCACCCTGTGTATGGATAGTATGATTGCCGGAGCACATGCCGCCGCAACTACTAGAAAGCTGCCCGACGCGAGCAAACGCTCATCAGTCATTTGTTGGAACTGCAAGGGCATTGGCCACTTTATGAATGAATGCCCTTCTCCGAAAATTGAGCGGTCATATACGGAGGTGATCAGTCTTCTTGCTTCATACATCGAGAAGCAACTACCGCTCCTTACTGAGAAGGAGCCGAAGCCCGATCCGCCGGGGCACACCGAGCAAGCTCAATTTGTGGGATTTGTGGATGTACACAATCAGAACGGACACAATACAGCGGCGGAAAACGACAGCAATGACAACGACCTCACAATGCCCATCACTGCAATCACTACTCAACTATAGATTGCTGGTCTTGAACAAAAATATAGCAGACCTCTGACGTAAAAGTCATAAGTCTTCATGAAGCAGCTCTCGGTCGTGAACGATGCCTTAACCACCGCCAAAAGGCGGGGGAGTATTCATAACCGCCAAGAAAGGCGGGGGAGTGTCTGTAAAGCCGGAAGAGTGTCCGCTCGATTAACCAGCTCTGAACATAGCTGATAAGTGTATGTGGTATGCCCAGCGCTGCTGTGCACGGGGGAGCGTCGGAGAGAAGAGACGAGATGTGGAGAATCGAAAAGAGGGCCGCGTCCCGCAGGCGGCTGGCGCTTTTGACGATCCTTATAAATCCCCGTTTGATACGGGGGGGGGGATTACCGCAGAGTCGAGTCGACGCGTGGGTTGCGCAGGGCCGAACAGCGGGGGAGAGTACTTGTTACGTACTCTTAGTAGCGTGTTCGCTGCTTAGTAACAATTTGGCTTTCTCTATTCGAACCCATGGCTGATGCATCGCCCCCTGGTGACATTCAAATTCGACGTCTAAGAGCCTCTTAGATTAATTTAAAAAAAATTAAAAAAATTGGTAGGTTTGAGTGCATGCATCAGCGGTGCGGCCTTGTGTGGGTGCGGTGGCCTGCCTCGGCGGGTGTCATCCCCATGCAGGCTGCACGGAAAATGGTCCCCTACCAAGCCGGG
>JAACDF010000079.1 GCA_009937065.1 Gammaproteobacteria bacterium
GGGGAACGCCTCGGTACCAAACACGGTGCCGATAGCGGTGCGCACTGTGATTTTTCCGATGGGTCGCGCGTCTACACGAGGGTCGTTAATGGCACGACCTTCAGCTGTGATGCCCGTTGCACTCGGCTCAAGCAGGGCCTCATCAGGTTCGAGAGCGTCCTCGTTCCCAGCTGTCTCTGCGACCTCGGTAGGTGAATCTTCTGGCGCACCCGACTCGGAAGTTTGTGCTGATGGGATAGTTGCGAATAACGCTTCCGCATCATCAGCGCCTGAGGCACCGTCAACGCTGACAGACGCCAGCTCTGCTGCGCTGGTGGACTGCACGGCCTCAGTTGTTGCAGATTCACTATCTATCACCGCATCGGTTGCGGGCTTTGGACCTCGCGTTCGACGTCGGCGCCCTTCTGTGCGCTTATCTGAGGGTCGATGACGCGGTTCTTGCGGTGCTTCTTGCTCGTTATCAGCGGCATCAGACTCTTCAGTCACCACGTCACTATCAATGACCGCTTCATCGGCGTTCATTTGATCAGCGGTTGCATCACTACCTGAGCGTCTTCGTCCACCTCGTCGACCACGTCTGCGACGCTTCTTAGGTTCTTCATCTGTGTTTGAGTCATCCGATGCGTCGGCCGGAGCTGCTGGGATCTCATTGGTCTCCTCCACAGTCTCCGCAGCTTGTGTTTGTTTGGCAGGACGCTTTCGCTGTCGGTTATTCCGTCGCTTAGGCTTACTGCCTGTTTTGCTCGTGCTTTTCTTGGTATCTGCTGACTCCTCTTCAGAGGCGTCTTCAGCCTGTGGCACAGGTGCGAATAAAGCCGACCACAGACGTGGGAACAGACCTGGCTTCGGTATGTCAGCCGTTTCAGCCACAGTAGGCGCTGGTTGAGGGCTGGCCTCTGGTGCCACTGCCGGGGGAGGTGCGTCTGGTGTTATACCCCTAACCAGTGCCTGAGGCGCTGCAACCGGCTTCTCGGCGTCTTCATAGGATTGCTCGCAGTCGAATTCACTCAGGTCGATCTCGAAGCTCTCACGATCGTCTCCCTCAATCTCATCATCTCGAAGGCGGATAACCTCGAAGTGCGGTGTCTGCATGTTCGGATTCGGAATGACGACCACGCGTACTTTCGATGCTTGCTCAATTTCACCCACCGCCGCGCGCTTTTCGTTGAGTAAGAACGCAGAAACATCGACAGGAACGATGACCCGGACTTCGCCAGTACGCTCCTTGGACGCCTCTTCCTGTATTAGACGCAAAATGGCCAGCGCTAAGGACTTGGTGTCACGAATGGAGCCTTGGCCGGTGCAACGCGGACAAACCATACCGCTGGTCTCACCGAGCGATGGACGCAACCGTTGACGTGACATTTCCAACAGACCGAAGCGAGAGATTCGTCCCAGCTGTATTCGTGCCCGATCAATCTCCAGCGCATCACGCATGCGGTTTTCGACGGCGCGCTGATTTTTTGAAGCGTTCATGTCAATGAAATCGATGACCACCAACCCACCCATATCGCGGAGTCTCAACTGGCGAGAAATTTCATCCGCAGCTTCAAGGTTAGTTTGAAGTGCTGTGGCCTCAATATCGCTGCCCTTGGTTGCACGAGCTGAGTTGATATCGATCGATACTAGAGCTTCTGTTGGATCAATCACAATGGACCCGCCAGAGGGTAGTCTTACTTCGCGCTGAAATGCGGTCTCAATTTGGCCTTCAACCTGAAACCGGTTGAAGAGCGGGAGGGCATCATTGTATGCCTTGATTCGGTTCTGATACTTCGGCATGACCATACTGACAAAGTCGAGGGCTTGCCGATGGGCATGGGGTTCGTCAATCAATACTTGATCGATATCGTCTTTCAGATAATCACGGATCGCGCGGATGATGACATCGCTTTCCTGGTAGAGCAGAGTTGGCGGTGCGCTTTCATTGGCGGCGTCGGATATAGCGTCCCAGAGCTTCAAAAGGTAATCGAGATCCCACTGGAGCTCTTCTGCTGTCCGGCCGACACCGGCGGTGCGGATAATGACACCCATACCATCCGGTATTTCAAGTTGAGCGAGTGCGTCTCGCAACTCTGAGCGGTCATCGCCCTCAATCCGACGTGATATGCCTCCAGCACGGGGGTTGTTTGGCATGAGCACCATGTAGCGCCCAGGCAGGCTAATGTAGGTTGTAAGCGCCGCACCCTTTGTCCCACGCTCTTCCTTGTCCACTTGGACAATAACTTCTGTGCCTTCTTTGATGGCATCCTTAATCCGCATTTTGCCATCATCGGGAGACGATGAGCGGTAGTACTGATGTGCTATTTCTTTTAATGGTAAGAAGCCGTGTCGCTCCGCACCAAAATCAACAAAGGCTGCTTCGAGACTGGGCTCGACGCGGGTTACCTTCGCTTTGTAGATGTTTGCCTTGGTTTGCAGTCTCGCCCGATTCTCTATATCGAGATCGTATAGGCGTTGGCCATCTACAAGCGCTACGCGGACTTCCTCGCGCTCGGTGGCATTAATCAACATTTTTTTCATTTGTCAGGTTCCCTAGGGCAACCCAACAGCGGGGGAGTGCACTGTTGTGCACGACATGTCAGAAAGCGGGCAGTCCTCTGCCGCTTAGTTCGTCTTGTCGTGGCTGATATTACGAGGTAAATCAGCCTGAATCTCTCCGCGCTATCGGATCGCGGTGCTTACTAATAACTCTGAGCTGCCTTGCTTCGTTTCCATTTTCCAATTCGCTGGCGCTTCGAGTTGCTTCTTCTGGTTTTGCGGTCCGTGTTTTGGGGTAGTGCCCCGCCCGTCGCTTTCGCGTACATTATCGGTCCATCGCAAACCAGCGCGGAGAATAGCACTGGGGCGTTGATTCATCAATCATAGTTGTAAGAAGAGCATCGTGTCTGAATCCCGACCTGAATCAAGAGTGCAATTCATTGAGTTGTCTGACGAGGAATCCGGTCAGCGTCTAGATAATTACTTGATGCGAATTTTGGGCGGCGTGCCCAAGACGCGCATCTACAAAGCGATTAGGACGGGTGAAGTTCGCATTAACAAGGGGCGAGCCAAGCCCGAACATAAATTGAAAACGGGTGACGTTGTTCGAATACCTCCTGTTTCGATTCCCACGCGCGATGACACCAGGACAGTTCCCGATCGTTGGTCCCAACGAATCGAGCGCAGCATCATTTACAGCGACAACGATTTGATGGTGATCAATAAACCCACAGGCCTTGCGGTTCATGGCGGCAGTGGGGTCCAGTTCGGATTGATTGAATCTCTGCGGCAAATGTTCCCCGACCAGCGATATATGGAGCTTGTCCATCGTCTCGACAGGGATACGTCTGGTTTGGTAATGATCGCGAAACGCGCATCCATTCTTCGTGAACTGCATGTATTACTGCGCGGTGATGGTGTGGACAAACGCTACTTAGCACTCGTTGCAGGGAAATGGCCCGCGTATCGCGCGCGGGTGGAGGCATCGTTAGAGAAGTGCGCGCTCTCGTCGGGTGAGCGTATTGTTCGAGTGACCCAAGAGGGTCGACGGAGCCTTACCGATTTTAGAGTGATCGAGCGTTATCGCAGTTCAACCTTGGTTGAGGCCAAGCCTGTGACCGGAAGGACTCATCAGATACGCGTTCACGCACAACACGCTGGCCATCCCATTCTGGGGGACACGAAATATGGGTCCGAGGAGCAAATGGTACTCGCTAGGACACATGGCCTTAAAAGGTTGTTTCTGCATGCGCAACGATTGGAATTCCGTTTGGGTGGGCGACGCTATAGTTTTGAGGCCCCGCTTGATGAGGAGTTATCCTCCGTTTGCGAATCATTTAAAATGAAGAGCTAGGGTAGGACCAGATTTTCGTTACGAAGCATCATGCAGAGCGTAATTAAAGGTAAGCCCTCCAGTGCCGTCGGATCTGAGCCTTCAAGAGACTGCATCAGCGAAATGCCTAAACTTTCCCACCTAAACGAGCCAGCGCAGTCCAGCGGTGAATCGGCAGCGACATAAGCCATAATTTCCTGCCGGCTTAGCTCCCTGAGGGTTGCCTTGTAATGGACGACCTCGGTTTGACAGTGGCCTGTTTGTGTATTCCACAGGGACACGCCGGTAAAAAAATCTATCGTTTTGCCACTCGCTGCTGCCAGCTGTTCTTCAGCACGATTTACCGAGCCTGGTTTATGAAGCTGTCGATCTCCGAGTACGGCAACTTGATCAGACCCGATAATCAACGCGCTTGGGTGGCGGATCGATTTAGCTTTCGCCTCGGATAATCGCGCTGCCATGGAGTCAAACGGCTCATTGGACAAGCGTGATTCGTCAGCCAAAGGGGTGGCCGTCTCAAACGCAATGCCCAGGCGACCCAGCAGGTTTTCTCGGTACTTTGAGGTTGAGGCTAGAATGAGTGTTAGTTTTTTGGTGGTCATGTAGGTTATTTCGGTCGTGTTAGTTTTTGACAACTTTCGATTTTGACAGTTAAAGGCGCGGAACGTATAGTCCGCCGCCATGTCAAACACTGCACTACCACGCGAGGCTGAGTTACGTACCTGGGCCTCTCGCGGCATCGAAGTCGAAGGTGATGTGCTAGTGACTCGAATGCCACGATTACACGCTGTCGTTGCGAGCGCTGAGGAGCCTGCGCGCGCTCGGCTCTCGTGCTGGAAAGACGAGCAACATCGTTACATTGTCGACGTTAATGTACTGATGACAGTGGAGCTCGAATGCCAGCGTTGCCTCTCTGACTGCGAGTTGGAACTGTCGACGCATAGCAGCCTGTGTTTGTTGTGGAACGAGGATTCGATTAACGATCTGCCGATGGGGTATGACCCCTGTGTGGTAGGCGATATCAGCGATTTGCATGCGCTGGTTGAGGAAGAGTTGCTTCTCGCTTTGCCCGCCGTGCCGATGCACGATGTGGGTAGCTGTGAGAATGTATCAAGAGCATTCGGTGACTCGACCATCGATGTTACTGAAGAGAAAGAAAGTCCGTTCGCGGCATTGGGTACATTATTGAAGAAGCCCGGAGCAGAAGACGACTAAAGATAGAACTTAACACTGGATTCGGTGTCCTACACCGAGCCACTTATTGAAGACGGGAGAGCACCATGGCTGTTCAACAGAATCGCAAAACACGTTCAAAGCGCGGTATGCGTCGGTCACACGATGCACTGAGTGGATCCACGCTGACTGTGGATGGCACATCAGGCGAGACGCGTCGTCGGCATCACGTAAGTGCTGATGGCTTCTACAAAGGCCAAAAGGTCATCGATACAAACAACGACGACTAACACTATGTCGTTTGGCGTAGTTTTCCCAGGACAGGGTTCGCAGCGCGTCGGGATGCTTGAGGAAGCAGCCGGCGCGTTTTCAGTTGTTGCCGAGACCTTTGACGAGGCGAGTGATGCGCTGGGTTATAACCTCTGGCAGCTTGTGTCCGAGGGGCCAGAAGAGAAGCTGGGCCTCACCGAATACACCCAGCCGGCGATACTTACCGCGAGCGTAGCCTTGTACCGCGCCTTTAGCGAAGCCAACTCGTTTCAGCCCGCAGCGGGCGCAGGCCACAGCCTTGGAGAATATTCGGCGCTGGTCAGTGCAGGCGCTTTGTCATTGGCCGATGGCGTTTCCTTAGTTCGGCGTCGAGGTGCAGCCATGCAAGACGCTGTTCCCGTGGGCGTGGGTGCTATGGCAGTCGTTATGGGCTTGGATGACAAGGTCGTCACCGAAACCTGTGACAGTGTTTCCTCAGGGGACTGCTATGTAGGCGGCGTAAACTTTAATGCACCCGGGCAGGTTGTGATAGCTGGGCATTCGGCTGCGGTTGATGCGGCGGTCGTCGCTTTGAAGAACGCAGGCGCGCGGCGCGCCATGCCGCTGCCAGTAAGCGCACCGTTTCATAC
>JAACDF010000080.1 GCA_009937065.1 Gammaproteobacteria bacterium
GATGCCGATGCCGATGCCGAGGATGAGGACCGCGGCTAGTGCGCCGCGGCCATTGTTTACCCCTGTTTGGCTACGATCTCCGCGACCGCAATTGCGGTTACGTTGTAAATAGTTCGGGGCGTTGCCGAGTTCAACATGATGTGCGCAGGCCGTTTCAGGCCAGACATGTAAGGACCGATCAATAGGCCATTCGCTTTCTGGCGCAATAACCCTAACGCGATGTTGGCCGCATCCAACCCGGGAAAGACCAGAAGATTGGCTGATGATCGAAGTTGGCTGTCCGCGAAGATGGTTTGGCGATAGGAAGAGTCAAGCGCCGTCAGAGAGTGCATTTCGCCGTCTATCTCGACATCGGGAAGTTGTGCTCTCAGGATTTCACTCGCATGTCGCATCTTTCGTGCAGATTCAGCGTTAGATGATCCAAAGTTGGAGTGTGATAGTAGGGCCACCCGAGGCGTTATTCCGAACTGCCGCACCTGCTCTGTGCCTAATAGTGTTTTTGAAACAATCTGATCAACGGTAGGGTCGAGGTCGATAAAACAGTCGGTCAGGAAGAGCGGGCCGTCGTCAAAAAGCAACGTCGTTAAGGTCGAGGCTCGAACTCCCTGGCCTTGTGTGCCGATGACCGATCTCAAGGTCTGGAAATGGTCAGTAAAGCGACCGACTTTCCCGCAGATCATTCCGTCCGCATCTCCGTTCCGGAGCGCCATTGAGGCGATCACAGTGCTGTCGGTCCTTAACAGGACACTACTGCGTTCGACCGAAACTCCATTGCGCCCAGCGATCTGATGGTAATCTCGTGAATACTCATCGTACTTGTCGTAGCTACGCGGGTTAATGACGTCGACTTCCTCGCCGAGCTTGATGCGCAAACCCAGATCATCGATCAACGCGTTAATCGCATCGGGGCGTCCCACAAGAATGGGTCGTGCAATGGCTTCGTCGACTACGGTTTGAACGGCACGCAATACCGTCTCATTCTCCGCATCGGAGTAAACTATTTTTAAGCCGCTATTGGTCGCGGCGTTGACGACGGGTTGCATGAACATGCCTGAGCGCGTCACATGCTTGCTCAGCGTCTGGCGATAGGTTTCGAGGTCTTCTATCGGGCGACTCGCAACACCGGTCTTCATTGCTGCTTCGACTACGGCGACAGGCACTCGCTCAAATAGACGGGGATCAAAAGGCTTAGGAATAATGTATTCCGGACCAAACTTGAGTGACTGACCATCGTAAGCGAGCGCGACCTCCTCTGAGGCTTCCTGTTGCGCGAGGTCAACGAGGCCGTAAGCACAGGCAATCTTCATTTCATCATTAATCGTTGTCGCGCCGCAGTCCAGGGCCCCTCTAAACAGGAACGGAAAGCACAAAACGTTGTTCACCTGATTGGGGAAGTCCGAACGACCGGTTCCGATAATGGCATCGGGTCGTGCTTCTCGGGCGAGGTCTGGGTGAATTTCCGGATTAGGGTTTGCCATGGCCAAGATGAGTGGGTTTGGTGCCATCTGCTTGACCATCTCTTGGGTGACACAGTCGCCGGTCGATAGACCAAAGAAGATATCTGCACCTTCCATGGCTTCGGCCAGCGTCCGTTTCTCGGTTTCACGAGCGTAACGCGCCTTAAACTCGTTCATGCCCTCGGTCCGGCCCTCGTAGATGAGGCCTTTACTGTCGCACATGAATACGTTTTCTCGCTTGAGTCCTAAACTCACAATGAGATCCGCACATGACATGCTGGCAGAGCCGGCACCTGAGATAACCAGCTTTACCTCTTCCATTTTTTTGCCGGTAAGTTTCAGCCACGAGATGACCGCCGCGGTGGATACCACGGCTGTCCCGTGTTGGTCGTCATGAAAGACAGGGATCTTCATGCGCTCGCGGAGCTGTCGCTCAACGTAAAAGCATTCCGGAGCTTTAATGTCCTCAAGCACAATACCGCCAAAGGTAGGTTCGAGTGCAGCAATAATATTGACAAGTTTCTCTGGATCGCGCTCATCGATCTCAAGATCAAACGTGTCGATATCCGAGAACTTTTTCATGAGTACTGCCTTGCCCTCCATGACCGGTTTGGATGCCAATGCCCCGATGGGTCCAAGACCCAGAACTGCTGTACCGTTACTGATGACAGCAACAAGATTGCCTCTTGCCGTGACTTTCGATGCGTTAAGTGGATCCTCGACAATGTATTCGCAGGCATGTGCGACACCGGGCGAATAGGCCATGGCTAGGTCAGCCTGGGTTTCAAGTGGTGTCGTTGCTCTGACTTCCAGCTTCCCGGGCTTGCCCTCTATGTGATATTTGAGGGCTTCCTCTTTGAACGTGGGCTTCTCCATTAGAGACTCCGATGTGTGAGTGAGTTCGCTCGTTGCAATTGCAAAGAGGAACAGGTGGCTACTTATAAATAGCGCTAAGTGAATAAGCTAAGTGAAACACGAAACATGTGGCTTCACGGCGCATACCGGTCATTCTGTGACAAATTGTGCCTAATCGTACGAGTATCATCAGATCTTGGTTCCATCAAAGTCATCGTTGCCCGCTTTTCGACCCAGAACGCGGTGCTTGCCTTACTCTATATAGAGCCAGACATAAAAAAGCCTCACCAAGCGGCAAGGCTTTCTATCAGAAAATTGCGCTGCTTCTGCAAATTACTTTGGTGGCATTCGGATACCACCATCCAGTCGAATGACTTCTGCATTCATGTACGGGTTGGTGATGCAGTCAATGACAGAAAACGCGAGTTCCTCAGCGCTACCCAGACGCTTGGGGAATAGCACTGACTTACCAAGATGCGCTTTAAAAGCGTCTGACTCTGGACCTTCCCCATAAATGGGCGTGTCAATTAAGCCGGGTGCGACCGTGTTGACTCGAACACCGACCGCGGCGAGATCTCTCGCGATAGGCAGCGCCATACCAACAACACCCGCTTTGGAAGCCGAGTAGGCACACTGTCCGATCTGCCCGTCGAAGGCAGCAGCTGATGCGAGGTTCACAATCGCGCCTCTGCCACCGTCGTCATCCAGTGGCTCTTGCTTCGCCATTTGTGCCGCTGCGCGACTGAGCATGTTGAACGTACCGATCAGGTTGACCTTGATAACAAAGCTGAATTTATCGAGCGGGAATGGCTCGCCATCGCGGCTGACGGTACGGCCAGCAGCACCCAAGCCCGCCGAGTTCACACAGGCGCGCAGGGGGCCCAGTGCAGCCGCGGCAGCAACCGCAGCATCTGCGTCTTCGATACTGGATACGTCGCACTTCACGAACGCACCGCCTATCTCCTCAGCGACTTGCTGACCGCGTTCCTCATTGAGATCGGCAATAACGACCTTAGATCCCAGGTCAGCCAGTTGTCGGGCACAGGCCTCTCCAATCCCCGATGCACCTCCGGTGACGATTGAGGAGCTACCCTCCAAATTTACTCGCGGCATACCGCTTCTCCTTATTGTGTTAGATGAACTGTGAGCAGCGCTAAGCCTCCGGCAAGACGCCTAGAATTGCAATTACCTGTCTACGAAACGCGCAGATCCTAAAGGTCAATACGGGCCGACGTGCCCAAACCGGGACCGTAAACCAGCGCATTCAACCAAATACGACCTACGCCACGGGTCGAGCCCCTAAAGTTGGGCTGACCAGAGAACAGAATAATCTGACCCTTGCCCATCCGCTCTCTCGTTACATAGGCTGAGTTTGCAATACGCGCTGCAGCTTCTGGCCATAGCAAGCCACTCATGCGGACGGAAAGTGCGGTGCCTCTTGGGGCCGTCGACCAGTTCAGTGTCATGGCCTCGGTCGCATCGCTATCTGTTTGCAGTGCGCCGACCCGAACCACAGACTGCTGCCTTCCTTTTGTCATGAGTGGGGGCTGTTCGCTGTAGAGCAGCGGCAGTGTTGCCGGGGTGCCAAAGGTCATCCAATGCAACATATCTACACGCCCGGCAACCATGGCACCCGATGGCATGAAGCGTGACTGCCATGCGTCACGGCGCTTTAACTCATCGGCTGCTAGCGCCTTGCTGCCCTGATCCCATGGGTAAGCCACGTCGGTACTAACGCGGTGGGAGGCCACCGCCGCCACGTCTAAAGTATCGTCTGTCGCCAGTATCTCGCGTTGCAGGGCAATGTCGTATTCCTGCGCCTCGGCCAGGCTATCGCCGACTGTTCGCACGCCACCAATGCCGCCTTCTCGCGCCAGATTTGCCGCACTGTTGTCGTGAGCCACCAAGGTGCCGCCTTGCTTAACCCAATCACGCAACGCCCCGAGTTCGGCGCCGCTCATGGGTCGGTAGCCGTTGGGGATAACGATGGTGTTGTAGCGCCGCAGGTCGGCGCGGGATAGGTAGGCAGTATCGATTTGGCTGTGGCGGATGCCTAAGTGCGTATCGATGGCCCACCAACTTGAGCCCACGTCATAACTGCTAAAGCCAGCCTGACTTAGGATGGCAATTTGCGGACGCGTGAGTAACCGGAAGTGGGAGCCTCCCCAGTCGGGCAAGTCGCCAGCGCCATAACCCGAGCCAATCGAACTGACCGTTAACTGAAGATTCTCTGCTTCTGCTCTAATCAGGTCTGTCAGGTTGTCGAGCTTTGGGTTGTCCATGGCGGTAACAAAGACCGAGCCTCGGGGCAGAGCGCTACCAGACAACTCTGTCGCTTTATCGATGACTCGCACTTGCACGCCTGACTCCATTAGACGCGCGGCGAACGCCACCGAGCGGTCATCGTCACCGCTCACGCTCCACGCGATGGCTTCGGCTGCCACGTCAACACTCGGTGTTGCGTTCTGCCACTGACGCAGGCCCTGATTGAGGTACTCAGGAACGGTGACTGCTGGAAGCCCGAACATCATGCTGAAGTTCCACGCTGTGGTGTCATACATGAGGGATGAGCCGTCACGGAGTGTTCGCTGCCGCTCCTCAACGAGAACGGACTTTCTCACCTCGGCATCGAACTCTAGAATCGCCGCAACCAACGGTGCATCGGGCTGACGATTAGGAATAATGAGGCTGCCCTTTGGAATGATGAATCCACGCTCCTCAACCCCTAGCTGCGTCGTCGCGCGCGCTACTTTAACTGGGGAATCATTGGTAAATATTTCGATGCCTTGTGCATCGAGGCGCTCTACCAACGCAGCCATTCGGCCATGATTATCGTTTGCCAAAACGACATAGCTCTTATCTGCGAACTTACTTTTCGCAGAGACGTTGTATTTACGGCCGTCCCAGTAGTCGCGATACATCGCCTGGGAGTGCGCGGACAGTGATGCAAGGTTTGCCATGGTACTGACAAACTGGTGGTGCACGGACTCCATGTAGGTCTGGACGGTTCCCTCTGGGCGTCTAACGCCGTCCTCGGCCATCCGCGATTGCTCGTAGAGGATGTGCATGCTACCGCGGTACTCGGAGTAGTTCGAATATCCGGGGTACCAGTTTTCGAACCATTCACCTGTGAAATAGCGCCAGGATCGGTCGTCGAATGCGGCGCCTTGTTCCTCGGAGAAGGTGACAGCCCACTTTTGCAGATCGGTATCAATGTTCGTGTTGAGCGGCTGACGCGGCGGACCCATCAGGAACGTACTCTGTGCACCCATCTCGTGACCGTCGATCATGATTTGTGGTCGCCAGGTATTGATCAGCGCCACGCGTCCCCGCGTTTCCGGCTGTGTCAGTAGGAAGAAGTCTCGGTTGAGGTCGAAGAAGTAATGGTTCGTCCGACCAAATGGCCAATCCCCCGTGTGAAGTAATGACTGATCATCTACGTTGGGTGCAGTGCCTCGATACTGCTCAAGAGATTTAGCAAATCGGGCGCGGCCATCGGGGTTCATCATGGGATCGATGACCACGATCATGTTATCTAGCATCGCCTCAACCTGATCATCTGTGCTTGCGATGAGGTGATAAATACTCGCCATAGCGGCATCGGCACCCGAGGTCTCATTGCCGTGGATGGAATACGCCATCCACGCAACGGCAGGGAGTCTCGCAATGATGTCATCGGCTTCTGTGTCGGTGATAGCACGCGCGTCGGACAGTCGCGTGATGTCTGCCTCGATTGCGTCGAGGCGCGCTAGGTTTTGAGGTGAGGAGATAAAGACGGCAAAAAGTGGTCTTCCTTCGTGTGTCCTCGCGTATTCAAAGACCTTGAGTCGATCAGATTCCTCTGTCCAGCGTTCAATAGCTGCGCTGATCTGAGCGGGGCTCGCGACCCGCTGACCTGCCTCAAAGCCCAAGAAGACCGAGGGCTTTGAAACGCCATCCGTATAAGTCCCTTCTAGAATAGCGCCTTTGTAAACCAGATCTGGGTCACTCGTGGGCTTCATGAGCAGCCCTGCGATAGCACCCTGTGCAACAGAGACCGTAAAGGCGATCAAAACCAACTTTCTAATGAATGACATAGTATTTTCCTATTTTAAAGCGTGCACGCTGTGTTCAACTTTGCTCGACTGTATAAATACGGCAGAGTTGCTCCATACCGCTTTGTACTCTGCGATAAATAAAGACTGCTTTATCATGCCGTGCATAAGGTGCACTGCAAACAGGAAATGTGTAATGCGTTTGACGGACTGTCACAACTTCGCCGACTTTCGGCGCTTGGCAAGCAAGCGCCTACCCGGCCCTATTTTTCACTATATCGATGGTGCCGCCGATGACGAAGTGACCTACCGGCGCAACACCGAGGCGTACGAGCAGGTAGACCTCGTGCCGACTGTGCTGAATGGCGTCGACAGTATCGACATGTCAGTCGAGGTGATGGGGCAGAAGCTTGCAATGCCGCTCTACTGTGCGCCAACCGCGTTGCAGCGCTTGTTCCATCACGAGGGAGAGCGAGCGGTCGCCCATGCGGCCACGAAGTTTGGCACCATGTTTGGCGTCTCATCCTTGGCCACAGTAACGGTCGAGGAGATTGCCGAGCTCGCGCCCGGTCCGAAAATGTTCCAATTCTATTTTCACAAAGATCGAGGCCTGAACGACGCTTTGCTCGAGCGTGCGCGTGCTGCGAACTTCAACGTCATGGCGCTGACGGTAGATACCATTACGGGTGGCAATCGGGAGCGCGATCTTAGAACCGGATTCACATCGCCGCCTCGGTTAAATCTTCAATCGGCATGGAGTTTCGCGACGCACCCCGCTTGGGCATGGAATTTCTTTACCAAAGAAAAGTTCGATATGCCGCATCTCTCGAGTCACGTAGAGCAGGGCACTAACGTGGCAGTTTCAGTGGGTGAGTATTTTTCCAGCATGTTAGATCCGACGATGTCCTGGAAGGATGCGGAGAAGCTCTGCTCACAATGGAACGGACAGTTCGCCTTAAAGGGCATCATGTCCGTTGAAGATGCCAAGCGTGCGGTGGACATCGGTTGCACCGGAATCATGGTATCGAATCACGGCGGACGACAGCTGGATGGTTCGCGCGCCCCCTTCGATCAGTTAGCCGAAATTTGCGACGCCGTGGGCGATCAAATTGATGTCGTTTGTGAGGGAGGCATTCAGCGGGGAACGCATGTCCTGAAGGCCTTATCGGTTGGTGCGAAGGCGGTTTCTGGCGGTCGCCTGTATCTTTATGCGCTGGCCGCAGCGGGACAGCTCGGGGTGGAGCGGGCGCTTGGTAACCTCAAGGCTGAGATAGAGCGTGACATGCGCTTGATGGGTGTACGTAATGTCAGCGAGCTGAGTCGCGACAACTTACGCTATCGATGAGTCTTTCCGCGATGACTGCACTGAGAAGTAGCAGATGAGCGTTTTTGATTTCAATCAGCGTGCATGGGATCGGTTGGTCGAGTCGGGTAATCGCTGGACGGTCCCTGTCTTTAGTGAAGCCATTGCAAAAGCGAGAGATGGCGATTGGCAGTTGGTGCTTACGCCATCACTTCCGGTACCGGCCTCATGGTTTCCATCACTGACAGGTTGTCGCGTCCTTTGCCTCGCATCAGGCGGGGGGCAGCAGGGTCCTATCCTGGCCGCCGCCGGTGCCAACGTGACCGTTTTTGATGCCTCCGAGAAGCAGCTGTTACAGGATCGACTGGTGGCTGATCGCGATGGTCTAACGCTGCAGATTATTCAGGGAGACATGGCCGATTTGTCATGTTTTGAAGACAGCGCCTTCGATTTTATTTTTCATCCATGCTCTAACTGCTTTGCCGAGGATATTAGGCCCGTGTGGCGCGAGGCCTACCGTGTCTTGCGTCCTGGTGGCTCTATCGTCAGTGGTTTCGTGAAGCCGATTCACGGACTGTTTGATCCCGATCTTGAGAAGCTGGGTACGTTTCAATTGAAATTTTCCATGCCTCACTCTGACTTGCAGCTCAGCGATGAAGAGCGCGAGAACTGGTTTGGATCGGACGCCCCCATTGAGTTTGTGCACTCGTTGGGGGATCAACTGGGTGGTCAGCTCGATGCGGGTTTTTTGATTGCCGGCCTGTATGAAGATGATTGGGGCGGCAGTGAGCCCATTGATCAGTTCATCAAGAGTTTCCTTGCCGTTAGAGCGATTAAGCCGATCACCTAAACACCTGACTAAACACCTGACTTGGCATCTGAAAATCGATCGGTCGCTGCGACTAATGCACTGGCGTTGGCCGGATCGAAAGCAGAGTGACCCGCGTTCGCAACCATGTGCAAGTTGGCCTCGGGCCAAGCTCGATGCAGTTCCCAGGCCGTTGTGGGTGGGCAAACAACGTCGTAACGGCCCTGAACGATCTCGGTGGGTATGTGACGAATGGCGTCGATGTTCTCGAGTAACTGATTTGGGGATTCGAAAAACCCACCGTTCACAAAGTAATGACACTCGATTCTTGCCATTGCCAGTGCAGCTTCAGGCTCGTCTAATTTTTCCATGAAATCAGCGTTCTGATGAAGGAAGCTGGTGGATGCTTCCCAGACTGACCAGGCACGGGCTGCTGCGAGGCGTACGGTTTTTTCGTCACTTATCAGGCGTTTGTGGAAGGCGCTGACGAGATCCGATCGCTCATCTTCTGGAATCGGTGCCAGATAGTTTTGCCATGTGTCCGGATACAGCGAGCTCGCACCCTCTTGGTAGAACCAGCGTATCTCTTCCGGTCGGAGTAAGAATATGCCTCGGAGCACCAGCTCGGTGACCCGCTTAGGGTGTTTTTGCGCGTAGGCAAGACTGAGCGTGCTGCCCCACGATCCACCAAAAACCAGCCATTGATCGATGCCAAGTTCCGCGCGCAGCTGTTCCATATCCGAAATCAGATGCCAGGTTGTGTTGGCTTCTAATGAAGCATGGGGGGTTGAGTGACCGCAGCCGCGCTGGTCAAAGAGAACAATGCGATAGCGCTCAGGGTCAAAGAACTGTCGCGCTGCGGGTGACGACCCTCCGCCGGGCCCGCCATGCACAAAGACACAGGGTTTACCCTCGGGATTTCCACTCTCTTCAAAGTAGATTGAGTGACCATTTCCCACCGAAAGAAATCCTGTTCGATAGGGCTCTAAAGGTGGATAGAGACTTGGCATCAGTGAGTTCTCCATGACTGAGGGCCGCAGTGTACTGCTCTTGTTGGGTTTTAGGCGATTAGCGTGTGACGCATTTGAGCGGATTTCTTTGATTTCTAGTGGTTGCTGGGAGTATCTTGACTCGCCTCGTTGAGCGCTCGAGGGGCCCCAGTTCACGTAGCCCATAAAACGTTCACGTTACTCAAAAAAAAGGAAAGAACATGAAGCGTATCGATCTTTGGAAGCTGCTGCTGGTGCTTCCTCTGACATTCACACTCTCTACACCTGTTTTTGCCGAGGATGCGCCTGCGGCGCCTGAGGCCAAAGAGGCCGCGCCTGCGGCTGAAGAAGCTTCAGAGTCCACAGAGGATGGCGAAGCGAAGGAAGAAGAAAAGCCAAAAACGATCGGTGAGTTAACAGAAGATGCCGATCGATTCGACGGTCTCTTCACGCTGTTCAGGGACCCCAAGACGGGTGCGACTAAAATGCTGATTGCGAGCGATCAGATCAACAAGGAATTCATCTATTTCAAGCACACCATGAATGGCGTGGTTGATGCAGGTGCATTTACTGGATCCTACGGCGACCAGTTTATTTTCACCATTGAGCGTCGCTTTGACAAAGTCGAGTTTGTACGCCAGAACACGGCTTACTATTTTGACCCCAGCATTGCGATTGCTCGTGCTTCTGACAAGAATATTTCCCGAGCTGTACTCGCGGTGTTGCCAGTTGCTGCTGAAGACGAGGTGTCAGGGGACATTCTAATTGATGCAGATTCGCTGTTCCTATCCGAGACCTTTGCCAATGTGGTGCGCAGCCGCGGCGGTGATGACGAGGGCGATCGGTTCCGAGTGGGTAAGATGGACTCTGACAAGAGTCAAATTCTTGCCTTGAAAAATTATCCCGAAAACTCGGCCGTGGAAGTAGAGTACGTCTTCAATAATCCCGCACCGAAAAACGGTGGCAGCGATGCGGTGACTGATGCGCGCAATGTGTCGATCACGGTACTCCACACATTGATCGCGGTGCCAGAGAACGATTACCAGCCACGATTCGCCGATGCACGACTCGGGTCGTTCAACGTACAGGTCACCGATCTTACATCCACTGATTCGGCGCCTTATCGAGACCTACTTGAGCGCTGGTACTTAGTAAAGAAAGACCCAGCAGCTGACATTTCCGATCCCGTTGAGCCCATCACCTGGTGGATTGAAAACACGACGCCCGTTGAGTGGCGCGACCTTATCCGCGACGCAGCGTTGGAGTGGAACAAGGCATTCGAGCATGCTGGCTTTAGCAACGCTATGTCGATCAAAGTGCAGCCTGATGATGCCGACTGGGATGCGGGCGATATCCGTTACAACGTGCTTCGCTGGACGTCGTCGCCACGACCACCCTTTGGTGGTTACGGTCCTAGTTTTTCTAACCCTCGCACCGGCCAGCTGATCGGCGCGGACATCATGCTTGAGTATTCCTTCTTGAACCGCTCCAAATTGACGCGTGAGCTCATTCAGGGAGAGGCCGTCGAGCCGATCATGATCGATGGCCATGATGCGCGGCTGTGCTCGGTTGGCCGAACCATCGCCGAGGGCGGACTGATGGCAGAGATTGCGCTTCAGATGACGGGTGGCGACGCTCCGATAGAGGAGCAGCTCAAGCGCGATCGGTTGTACTACCTCATCCTTCACGAACTGGGTCATACCCTCGGGATGAACCACAATATGAAGGCGACGCAGTTGCTGTCACCTGAGGAGCTTGAGGACCCAGCCGTACTTGAGTCGGGCATCATTTCAGGCTCGGTGATGGACTATCCCGCCGTGAACTACGCGCCAAATCGTGAAGATCAAACACTGTTTTACACGATTGCCCCCGGTCCCTATGACGACTGGTACATCGAGTATGCCTATTCGCCCGGTTTGGATGATGCGGATGCTGAAGCAACGCGGCTCGAGGCTATCGCTGCGCGCTCGTCAGAACCTGCGCTGGCATTCGGTAATGACGCCGATGATATGCGCCGTCCCGGCACCGGTATCGATCCGCGGGTGAACATTTACGACAACAGCTCCGACTCCATTGCTTACGCATCGAATCAGATGCAGATCATGCATGACGCGCTGAATAAGACGGCTGATTGGACACCTGATGAGGGTGACTCCTACGAAGACGTTGTCGATGGCGTCGCCTTATTGGTTCGCTTCTGGGGTCTCAACGCTGGCGTCATTTCCCGTTGGGTTGGTGGCGTCTACGTTGACCGTGCGGTAGTCGGTCAAGACGGCGCAACGGAGCCCTTTATTCCGGTTGAGCGCGACCGGCAGAAAGAGGCCATGGCGACGCTCGCTGAGCAACTGTTTGGTCCCGATGCGTTTGATGTCGATGGCGGGCTGTGGCGTCAGGCAGCGCCTGAGCGCCGCGGCTTTGAACACGGAGGAACGACCGAGGACCCGAAAGTTCACCGCGCTGTTTTATCCGCCCAGCAGCGAGTCCTTGATCACTTGCTACATCCAACGGTACTCAAGCGCATCACGGATACTGAACTCTATGGTAATGAGTATCCGTTGGTTGAAGTGTTCGAAGACCTTACCGATGCGGTGTTCGAGGCGGACGCAAAAGGCAGCGTCAATAGCTTTCGGCGTAATCTGCAGGCAGAGTATGTCGATCGGCTAGCAATGATTGCTAGCGAGAAGGGTTCGGCCAAGTATCACAGCACGGCGCAAGCACTCGCTGTTTTGACCCTGTCAGAACTTCGAGATCAGCTGGCAAGCAAGCGCCGTGGTGATCGTGTCTCCCAGGCTCATGCCAAGTTGCTGGCCCTGAATATTGATCGGGCATTAGATGAGGATTGAGATTCGGGCCAATAACTCGGGAAATTTAAAAGGGGCTTTCGATAGCCCCTTTTTTGTGTCGTCACCCTTTATGTCGTCACTTGCGTTTTATTCGTCGTAATTACTAATTCAGTTTTCTAATTTTGTGGTTATGTCACATGTGTTCGGTATCATCCCCAAGTTCGATTCAAGTGACTGCAGTAGGAATCCATTCAATGTCTAATCCCATTAATGACCTCATCAGGAAGAAAGGCTGGTGCGTCGCTGATGGCGCTACCGGGTCCAACTTTTTTGGCCGCGGACTAGAGGCGGGGTACCCGCCCGAATTATGGTGTGTCGAGCGCCCCGAGGAGGTGCTGTGGTTGCACGGCGAATTCTTAAAAGCGGGAGCGGACCTCATATTGACCAACAGCTTTGGTGCGAACGCCCCGAGGCTCAAGTTACACAAAAGTCAGGATCGTGTTCACGAGATCAACAAGGCAGCTGCGGGGCTTGCGCGGGAAGCAGTGCGACGATTTGCGGATTCGTCGGGTAATGAGGGCATTGTTGCTGGCTCGATGGGGCCGACAGGCGAGCTTTTTGCGCCTATGGGCGACCTTACCTATGAACAGGCAGTTAGCTGCTTTAGTGACCAAGCTCATGCATTAGCCGAGGGCGGGGTTGATGTTCTTTGGATTGAGACCATGTCCGCGAAGGAAGAGGTCGCAGCGGCTGCAGAAGCCGCAAAGACTACCGGCTTACCTGTGGCTGTAACGCTTACGTTTGATACCGCACGGCGGTCTATGATGGGTGTGACTCCAACGGATTATGCAGCGTTCGCTAAGGAAATTGGCTTAGATCTGATGGGATCGAATTGCGGCATTGGTCCTGCAGAGCTAATGGATTCAACCAACGAGTTGATGAAGGCGGACGCTGGTCTGCCCATTATTGCGAAGGGAAACTGCGGGATTCCCCAGTACATCGATGGCGAGATTCATTTTCACGGTAGCCCTGAGCTGATGGCTGAGTACGCCCTGTATGCACGAGATGCAGGTGCAACGGTTATTGGCGGGTGTTGTGGCACAACTCCCGAGCATCTCGCTGCAATGGTCTACGCGCTGAACTCGACACCTCCGCGTCCATTGGATGCCAAATCAATGTCAGAAGCGCTGGGCCCCGCGTGGCCAGATTTGCCTGTGAGCGGCGCTCCGTTGGCCGGACGGCGCGGTCGAAGGCGTGTGGTGTAGTAGCCCGAGCAAACGCGGGTGAAAGATAAGCGAGAGTAAAGAAACTGAGGACTGAGGGCTGATGACGGCTAGGCTGCCTGACCATCGGCTTCCATGAGGCCTTTAAACCCCGGCGTTAATCGTCAATGATCGAGTATGGACTCAAACCGGTTGGCCTCGCGATTTTTGCGGACCTGCCCTGCCTTAAAGACCTGGCCGCTCATGGCGATGTAGACTCCAGGCGAGGCGGTCTGAACAGCACCAACCGCCATCCCGATGTTAAAGACGGCGTCAGTCGTTCGAAAACGCGCTGGGGTCAGTGCACCCGTTAACACCACCGTTTTATTTTCAATGCCAAGCAATGCCGCTGCGGTTTCGGGCATCGTATCGGTGCCATGCGTGATGATGAAATGGCTGTGCTCGCTCGCCTCAATGTGAGCGCGGATAGTTGCTCGATCTTCATCGGTGATGTCCAAGCTATCCTTCTTCATGATGGCTGTGACCTCGAAGCTGAAGTCAACCAGTGCGTCGGACAGCATCGCCTTGACCTGTGAGTCCCCAACCTCGAACTGACTGAGTGCATCAAAATAGATTTTATCAATCGTGCCGCCGGTCGTGATGAATTGAATATGCATGGATGGAAAACCATTTTTCCGAACTCACGAAAAGCCGATTACTAGAGGGATGACATAGTTTGCGCCAAAAAATTGTTTTCGGGATGCTGGAGCTTTAAAAAAAGCACCATGAAATGGGTATTTTTACGGTTGAATGACGGTTTTTTTGTCATTTGTTGGCGAATCGGACTGCTTTCTATTACATTCCGTGCAGGGATCCCTCCCGTTTATATTCAGAAAAATCAATCAGGAGCACACTGATATGTTTACTTCACGATACGCGAGGCAGCGTAGACTGCTCTCGTTGGCCACAGCAGTTGCGCTTGTGTCCCCCGGAGTTACCCTGGCCCAAGACGAAGCTGACGAATCAGCGACGGACGCAATTGAAGAGATCGTCGTCACTGGTACGCGACTTCAAAAATCAAGCTTCGAGCAAACAACGCCTAACATCGTTGTAGATGCGGAGTACATCGCTCAGGGTGGTTTTGTAAACACCGCTGACGCTATTAACTCACTTCCACTCGTCACGCCATCTGGCACCAGCCTCGCCGAGTCGAGCGGTAGTAACGTAGGTCAAACCTTCGCAGACCTGTACGGTCTCGGAAGCCAACGTACACTGACTCTGATCAACGGTCGTCGTTCCGTATCCGGTAACGCGCCAACGGCATTTGGTGCATCGGCGGGTTCACAGGTTGACTTGAACACACTCCCAACAGCGTTGATCGAACGTATTGACGTGATTTCTGCGAATGGTGCACCGATCTACGGTTCAGACGCGATTGCAGGAACCATCAACGTCATTATGAAGAAAGACTTTGAAGGCTTTGAGGTCGATATTTCTTCAGGTGTGGCTGAAGCTGAAGGTGACGCATGGGAGCACCGTATTGGCGTAACGGCAGGTGCAAACTTTGCCGATGGTCGCGGTAACATTGCTGTCGGTTACGAGTACAACAAAACGGATGCGGTACTCGCTAACGATCGCGAATTTCTCCGCAACTATTACTACGATTTTGAAAGCACAACGTACGATCCAGACGATGCCTCAACAGGTACCCGATACTTTTACGCGCCCGGAAGATCCATTCCGATCGTAACGCGCACAGGTATTCCGAGTCCGGCAGCAGGAGCGCTGGGCGGTACGCCGTTGTACGCGTTAGGTCTTAACGTAATCAGTGATGCAGATGGCAACCCACTTCAGTTTGGCCCCGACGGCCGTTTGACGGCCATGAGTATCGGCGACCCAACAGCCAATCTCATTAACTTCGTTGGCGGCGACGGCTTGTTGTTGCAGGACTACGATTCAATTCGTGCTCCAATCGAGCGACACATGGTCAACATGTTCGCCAACTACGAAATCTCGGATAATTTACGTGCAAACGCTGAGCTGAATTTCTACAACGGTTCATCGTCTGACCCGAACCGTCAGCCGTTCTACCAGAGTGGTCTTTTCGGTGGTGATTCTGCAACGTTGATCCTACCGATTGATTATCCGTTCCTGCATCCAGATGACCGTCAAGTGTTACTCGATAACCTAGGCGCTGGTGCAACGACGTTCGGTTTCCACAAGGCGATGGACGACCTGTCTCAGAGCGGTCGAACCGAAGGTACAACCGACATGCTTCGGTTGGTGCTCGGCTTAGAAGGTGAGTTTGAGTTTGGTGGTCGTGACGTGCGCTGGGATGTGTCTTGGAACCGTGGCGAGAGCCGCAGCAAGACCAATAACACGCAGCTGGTTGAAGAGAACTATCGCGAAGCACTTGATTTAGAAGTCAATGACAGCGGCGAGATTGTCTGCAGCAGCGGTAACTCAGAGTGCGTCCCGCTTAACATCTTCGGTATTGTTACCGACCCCGCTGTCATCGACTATGTGACCTTGCAGGGCTATGAAAACTCTAAGATTACACAGCGAGTCATTACTGCAAATATGGCCACTTCGCTCACGGAGTTGCCTGGCGGTGATTGGCAGATGGCGGTTGGTTACGAAAACCGAGAGGAAGCTGGCAATTACCAGCCTGATTACTTCCTAGCCAACGGTCTCGGTCGTACTGCTGCGCTGGAGGCCTTGAACGGTGGGTTTGACACCGAGGAATTCTACATGGAGACACGTCTCCCTCTGTTGGCTGAGGACTTCCTACCTATCATCTCTGCATTCGACGTGGAAGGTGCTTTCCGTACCGTTGATCACTCCTCTGCGGGTACCGGCGAGGTGTATAACATCGGCCTTCGACTTGCATTGGATATTCCTCGTTTTGGTAACGTGACGTTCCGTGCCAACGACACCGAGTCGGTTCGTTCACCAGCGATTACTGAAGCATTCCTGCCACGAGCTGAAACGTTCTCGTTTGCAAGCGACCCTTGCGATGCGCGATTCGTGGACTCGGGTGAGGTTGATGGTCGTCGTGCACAGGTGTGTGCCGAGGAAGCAGCAGCGCTCGGCTTTGGGGGCTACGATCCCGAGACTTTCCAGTCCATCATTGTTAACGCCTCACAGCAGGGCTTCACCGGTGGTAACCCTAACCTGATCAATGAGACTTCAGAGTCGCAGTCTATCGGTGTTGTGGTTGATCCTGAGTTTATTGAAGGCCTGACATTCTCGATCGATATGATCGATGTGTTCCTCGACGACGCGATTGAAACACTCAATTTGACAAATATTATGTCTGGGTGCTACGACGGCGGTAACTTGAGCGCACCTGCGTGTAGTCAGTTCTCACGTGATCCGTCAACCTTCCAGGTAAATGACTTCTCGGTTGGTTTTGTTAACGCGGGTTACCGAATCTTGAAGGGCTTCCAGTCCGAGCTCGATTACAGCTTCGACTTTGCTGACACCATTCCTGGTCAGTTCCGTCTTCGTGCGAACTTCTTCGATCTGAATGACAGTCGTGTATCAGTAACCGGTGATGACGCGGGTGATACCAAAGGTTTGATTGGTAACTCATCGCTTCGCGGTAACGTGAACCTGATGTATATGCTTGATGACTGGACGTTCAACTGGCGTACCATGTACGTGAGCGGCGCTAAGAAGAGCAACACTGCGCCTGAACGTACTTACGACATTCCAGAAATCGACGAGTACTACATGCACACGCTGTTCGTCCGTTACTCAATGAGCGAGCAAATGGATGCATCAATCGCGGTTCGTAACATCACTGATGAAGAAGTGCCTTACGGCATGAACTCTTTCTCAGCCATCGGTGCTTACGATCTGATTGGTACTTACATCCAGGGCACATTCCAGTACCGCTTCTAAGCGATAAGCAAGTGTCGAAATAACGGGAGCTTCGGCTCCCGTTTTTTTTGCCTAGAATTCAGCAAGCTGGATTGTTGACGACAAAAAAGCTGGGTTGATTATCACTTCGCCGGATCAGAGTACCGTCAGCATCTTTTCGGTCTCACCCCACAATCGCTCTGCAATCTCCGACGCGACCGCCCACTGCCTAACGCCGGTAAAGTCATTGCTGTCGTCAGGCACCACCCGGGAGATATTACAGTCCTCACAGTAGACACCACCCATGTCATTTAGGGATTCCGCAGTGGCAGCCCACAGTGATGTGGCACAGCCTTGCGAAGGTGACTTGAAAAGCTTTGCTGTCACGGCGGATGGATTCCCATCGGCGTCTGTCCATCCGAACTCGGCCATTTCGGCGTTGCCCAAATGGCGTTGTAGTGGGGTGAAGATGCCCCCTGGATGGACCGCAAAGCTGCGTATGCCGTTATCTTGTTCTCGGTGGTCGAGCTCGACGGCCATCAATGATTGGGCCGATTTTGCCTGACCGTAGGCCTGCCACTTATCGTAGGGGCGCTCGTCATAATTCATGTCTGAGAAGTCGACGGCGCCCATGCGATGAGCGATGGACGACAGTGTGATCAGACGTGCACCATTGGCTGCGCGCAGGGGATTGATGATCTGCTGCAACAGAGCAAAATGACCCACGTGATTGACGCCTAACTGCCACTCCAGGCTCTGCTGTGTGCGATCCAGTGGGCACGCCATGACACCTGCATTGAAGATGGCAAGATCAATGACCGGGTAAGCACTCGATAAATCCTCTCCATACCGCACTACCGTCGGTAAGTCCGAGAGGTCCATGAAACCAATCTGTTCAGCCGGGATGATCCCATCTAGGGTCTTTATCGCACGATCAACGTCACGTGAGGGAACGAGAACGGTTGCGCCTGCGTTGGTCAAAGCGCGAACAGTTTCGATACCGATGCCAGAATAGCCACCAGTGACTAAGGCAGTTTTGCCCGAGAGGTCGATGCCCTTCATAACCTCAGCTGCCTCGGACTTTCGGCCAAGGTCAGTATCAATGGGTGTTTGCTGAGGAGAGATGCTCATGAGTGGTGTATCCAATGTTGAGTGATCTGTTAGTGTGGCTTGGTCAACGACTGATGGCTACTACGATACAAAGGAATAAAAATAATGGCCTTAGAAACGATATTCAGTCTCTGCAGTGGGCTCGCTATGTTGGGGTGGTTGGGGCTCGTATTTTTGCCCAAGTCGCCCGTCGCTCGAGAGCTATTACCGAGCATCCTCATTCCGGTTCTCTTGGGCGTAACCTACGCTTATCTGATGTTGTCTTTCCGAGGAGAGGCGCCAGCAGAGGGTGGCTTCGGTACGCTAGCAGAGGTCAAGGCCCTCTTCAGTGTTGATGCTCTCTTGCTCGCAGGCTGGATTCACTATTTGGCGTTCGATCTCTTCATCGGCGCGTGGATCGTTCGAGACAGTCAGTCCCACGACCTGCGTCATTGGCTCGTGATTCCGTGCCTGTTCTTCACCCTTATGACGGGCCCGTTTGGACTGCTCATCTATTTGCTATTGAAACGACTCAGCGGTAAGCCGCTGAGTCCTATAACAACCTAGGAAGCTTTTTACGCGGTTAAATTTTCCGCAATGGCGTCGAGGAATCCGTGCATATCGACAATCCGCTCCGTCTCGGGTGACGTGGTTTTGCCTTTTAGGTCGCCAGTGATGGTTCCCTGCGCGACCGTTTCGATCAGCGCTGTTTTGAGTCGCGCGGCATAGTCATTGAGCGCGGCATTGTCCTCTCTCGTTGCGAGTTCCTCCAGGGCGCTCGCCACAGCGAATATCAGCGCTGACGAATTAAAGTTGGCCTCTTTACCCTCAGTCTCCAGATAACACACGTACAAATCGTGTGCCGTGCCGTGAGGTGCTTCAAATAGCTTGGTTCCATCTTTACTGATAATCACCGAGCTAGCCGTCGCAAGACTGCCGCCAAGCGCCGCAGAAATATCGGAGAAGATATCCCCGTCCAGATTCTGCGCCGGATACAGGCCCCACCGAGGCGGATCGCAAATCATTTTGCTTAGCTGTCGAGAGGGTCGCATGATCATGAACGACGGCGGTGGTGTATCCAGCGCTGCCAGCTCTTTCCTGATCTCGAGAATGATCGAACTATAGACTTCGTCGTAGTTAACAAACTCGCGCTTTAAGCCGAAGTAGACTTCTTTCTTGTTGAGCGCCGCGTCTTGGAAAACTTGGCTCACCCAGTCCTTGATGGCCTCTCGGTCGTTCGACATAAAGAGGATGGGGTCGCCTTCCTCGACATGTCGCGCATGCTTCTCCGCGCCGTCGACGATGACCTTGATGACACCTTGCTCGGGTGCGGGCGTGTTGTAGCTGCCGTATTGGTCGCCACCACCAGCGCTCATGCGGGAAATAGAGACGTGGGCCTTGCGCTCGGGCAAGCCGTATCGCTTAAGCTGCTGAACGAGTTTGAAAAGCTTCATGCCACTGACGTTGTCGGGCACTCCCCAGAGTGCACGTTCAGGCGGATTGGAGACGATACGAGCCGCCTGTGCGTCGATCAGTTCGTATTGATAACTCAGTCCAGCCGCAGCGACCTTGTCCTTGTAATCCTGCTCAAAGATTTCTTCGATGGCCGCGCGCATAACACCGTCATATCCCGAAACCACCGTATCTTTTAGTCCGAGATAGATGTCGCGATTTTCTGCGATGGCGCGTTGGAAAAAGCGATGTGCCCACGCCTTGACCTCGTCGAGGCAGTTAGTAGCTAACATCCAGGGGTCACCTTTATTTAGCGACCGTCGGTGCAACTCAATTGGATCGCCATTCGAGCCGACAAACATAACTTTGGCGACGCCCGTGGCATTTGAGAGTTCGCTGTAACTGAAGTCCAAGCCCCCAGTCTCCATGGTATCTACTTCGATATCGCGATCGATCCAGTCGGGACGAACACTTCTCAGGTTACGAAATTCGATGTCCTCACGGGTGATATTGCCGCTGATGCCTTTTCGGATGGCACCGTTAGGTGACTTGGTCGCTAGGGGGTGAAGCGAGCTCTCGGTAATATCGGGGTAGTTTGCGAGCAAGTCATCGAGCTGAGCGCGGTTAACGGTCATGCCTGCGTTCTTGATACCGACGCCATGCTCCTTCAACGCAGCGATAGCTTCCTGGATAACCTGCCCATTACTGGTGAAGCGTTTGGGCGCCGAGAGATCAATTTCAACAAGCTCGATATCGAGGGGCAAGGACACAAAACGCGCCAGAATCTCGGTAAAGGCGACCTGCGCCATTTCATCACCGTGAAGTACGACTAATGGCTTTTGTACCTTTATCTTTTCACTCAACGCGCGATCCCCCTAAGACCCATGGCTACGGCATCTGATGGCCGCAAATTAATGGCGCGCAGAGTACCGAATCACCCAATGAAACCCTAGGTTACTTTTGCACAACTGCTGGTTTTAAACGGTGAAGCGTGCGTTTTTACCGATGAGGTGTCAGTACATTGGTAAAGTCCCGCTCAGCGAGGCTCTTCCAATAGGTCGCCAAAGAAGATGCCGTTGACGAGTAGGCGTTGTGACCCCCACCAGAAGGCACGAAACGTTGGGCTATCCAGGCTCAGTACAACGGCACCTGCCCCCAATTCATTAACCACTAAGCCGGCTGAATTTGCCACCAGCGCTCGGTTTTCGTCCGACATGTACCCAGAGAGCAGTGGGCTATCCGTATAAACGACGGGCGACGAGTAGGCGTTGTCAGAGGGGTTCATGAAACGGTTCGTGGTTCTAAAGACGGCGAGCTCCTCCGAGTCATAGCCATAACCCAGCGGATGTGACACGTCGAGGTTGCCGTCCAATATCGCACCGCGTACCAGTGTGAATGCGTACTCGTCCGACGCTGAAGCGAAAGAACGTCTCTCCGGTAGTTTACCCGCTTGGTCTTGAGCGCCGGCTCCTTTCTTAGCCGCCGCTTCGAGCTCGTCGGTTCGAGTTTGCTGGGCTGTTTTTCGCCACGTGACGTCGGCAAGACCGTTATCAGCCACCCAGGCTACGGTCGAGGCACCTTGTGCCCACAAAATGCCGCCCTGTTTGACGAAGCTTTCCATTTGCTTGACGGCACTTGATGAGCGCAGCGGGCTCGTCATAATCACATGGCTGTAATTTGACAGATTCACTCGCCCTAATCGGTGACTATCGACCATGGTGACCGGCATATCGACGCGTGTGTCGAGGAGGTGCCATACCTCACCGTTGCTATACGCCGACGTATTGGGGCCGGTAATGAGCAACACCTTCGGTAGTGCGAGTACGGAGAAGCCTCGACTACCGAGATCAATGCCCTCAGGGGTGTAGCTACTGGCTGCAGCAAAAATTTGCGCCCCCATCGTTCTTGCTTCTCGCAACAGCGCTACGGCATCGCCGGGGATGTCACCCTTGATGGGTGGCGCAACGAACAACGTGCCGTACCCGAAGTGCTGGCTCCCAGCGTCGGCAGTGAGTGCCGTAAACGGCGCCTTTGCTACGCGCACGTTGGCACCAGTCTCCAGTAAGTCATACAGCAGGGCGGGGGCATTTGAGTCCCGCCAGTCAATTAGATAGCCGATGGGTGACACGGCAAGTTCACGAGTATCGGAGCCTGAACCGGCGCTGGCACCTAGCGGAGCCGTTTTCACACTGCGAACCGCATCACGTGTGTGTGTGAGATTAAAAGCCCAAGGCAGCGTCCAGGTCGACACGTCGTAGAAGACGTTCTCTTCAAATTCCAGCTGTTCGCGCCACAAGGTTTCAAGGTAGGTTGCCTGAGGCTGGTCGAGCGGAATCGCAACTGCCTCACCGGCTCGGAATGTCGTGCCGTTCACCGTCATGTCTTCCGCTAACCCTTCAACCTCGATCTGATGTCCCCTTAGAATGCGGACAAATTCATTGAGTCGGGTTGGATCGCCCACGGCGCTTGCGAGGTAGTGTCCACGACGCTTGGGCTGATTTTCGTAGAAGCTTCGCTGGTAGGTGAGCAGTTCATCCTTCAATGCTGCAGTCGCTTTAATCGAAGAGAGGGATGCCCGGAACTGATTGGAAATACTGAACTGGAACGTGAGCTCGCCATTGATCGTGTCTTGGACGGCACCTCGAGACGAGGGCTGCTCAAAGAGAATACCCACTGTGCCAAAGAGATCGGGGTAGGTTGATCCTTTACCCATGAAAAAGTCGTCATACCCCTCTTCGGTGAAGTAGCGAATACCCTCATCGTCAAACACCTCCGCATGGAACTCGCCAATTTTGGCGGTCAGCGTTTGATTGATTTCGGGCGTCAGTGGGTTGGTGCGCTCGGGTTTGCCGGGCATAAAAAAGAAATTGCTGTTGCTACCTTGCTCGTGAAAGTCGAGCTGAACATTGGGTTTCCACTCATGGAATAAAGCCAACCGCCCACGGCTCTCTGGGTGCTGATGAGGCAGCCAGTCGCGGTTTAGGTCAAACCAGTAGTAGTTGGTCCGTCCATTGGGTACCGCCTCGGTGTGCTCACGGTCGTTTGCGTCGTGGCTGGGGTTGACGCCGCGGTGCCCATTCGTCCAGTAGGCAAATCGATCCAGTCCGTCAGGATTGAGCATGGGGTTAAAGATAATCACCACGTTCTCAAGCTGATCTAGAAGCGCCTCGTCCTGCGCAGCATTGAGGTAGTACGCAACAAGTGGTGTTGAGTTGGCACCGCTGGGCTCATTTCCATGGATGCTGTACATCATATGTAGCACCGCGGGCTGGTCTGCGAGTACGACATTGGCCTTAGGATCAATTATTGAGACTCGTGCCGCTCTAATCTCATCGAGCTTGGCAATGTTCTCAGGCGTTGATATTGCGTAGCTGACCAGCGGGCGACCGCCATATGATCGTGCGTGCTCGCCCAGTGCGGTCATTCGTGGCGATGCATCCGCAAGCGCATCGAGGTAAGCCACGATTTCATGGTGATACCAGTGACGCTCTCCCACATCGACGCCCGAGACTTCCTCGGGTGTTGGCAGCGAGTCGTCCAAGGCGGGTAGGTCAGCGAGAACATCATTGAGTGACAAGCTCAAGGCGTGAGCATTAAGCGTTAGAAGAAAGGTCAGAGCAAAGAGTGCGTGTTTCATGGTCGATACCTTAGGTTCAGCCTATAGATATTAGGCCGGATTAGCACTGTAAGCGATAACCGAAACCTTCTTTAATGCTGGGGGAGAGGGTAGTCTCGTGTTAACAGCACCAAAAATAAAAAACGCAGAGGAGTCGCAATGAGCGATAACCGTCGAGTCAGTATCGGACGAAAAGTTGCCTATGGCTTCGGTTCCGTGGCGTTTGGTGTGAAAAGTAACGGCTTCGATTACTTCTTTCTCATCTTCTACAGCCAGGTCATGGGAGTTAGTGCTTACCTTGTGAGCCTGGCCTTGATGATTGCACTCATTGTAGATGCGCTCAGCGATCCGCTCATTGGCTACTTATCCGACAACACGCGCTCGCGCTGGGGAAGGCGCCATCCGTTTATGTATGCCGCGGCACTGCCGGCGGCGATTGCCTATTACTTTGTCTGGAATCCACCCTCTGGGCTTGAGGGGGATGCACTATTTCCCTACATCGTTACGATCGCTGTGTTGGTAAGAACACTGGTCACCGTCTACGAGATTCCAAGTTCCTCGCTCGTTGCAGAAATGTCCGACGACTACGATGAGCGAACCAGTATGTTGAGCTATCGTTATTTTTTCGGTTGGACTGGTGGGACGCTGATGGGCGCGTTTGCGACCATCTTTGTTTTGGTTCCGACAGCGACGATTAGTAACGGCATGTTCAATGTGGAAGGGCACGGGCAGGTAGGTGCCGTCGCGGCGGTGGTTATCTTCATGGCCATGATGGTGTCGACTATGGGAACGCATAAGATGATTCCCGACTTGAAGGCGCCTCCACCGCCACGACAGTTGAGTATTGGTCTGATTTACCGGGAGGTATTCGAAACACTGGGCAGTCGTTCTTTTCTGGCCTTGTTTTTGGCGGCATTGTTTGGCGCGGTCGCAGCTGGCGTTTCCACAACCCTCAGCTTCTATTTCTCGACCTTTTTCTGGGGATTTACCACCGAGCAGATTGGTCTCATCTCTCTGAGCGTTGTTATATCGGCCTTGCTCGCGTTTTTTATTGCGCCGGTGATTTCTAAAAAGCTGGGTAAAAAACGGGGTGCTATTACCGTTGGCTTAATGGCCTTCACTGTGGCACCCGCTCCCATTCTTCTGCGCTTGCTTGGCTTGATGCCAGACAACTCAGACCCCTCGTTATTCCCGTTGGTACTGAGCATTACTGTCATCGATGTGGCACTCATCATTACATACCAGATCTTGTCGTCATCCATGATTGCTGATCTGGTTGAGGAGGCGGAAATTAAAACGAAGCGACGTAATGAGGGCGTTTTCTTTGCCTCGGTTACCTTTGTTCGAAAAGTCACGCAAGGTATTGGTGCAGCTGTGGCTGGCGTACTACTGACGGTCAGTCAGTTTCCCGCGGGCGCGATGCCTGATCAGGTGCCAGAGTCGGTGCTCAGTAACTTTGGTTGGCTTTATGTGCCTGTCATCTTCAGTTTATGGATGATTATGATTGCAAGCTTGTCCTTGTACTCGGTGGACCGGAAAAAGCATGAGCAAAACCTGGCTACGCTAAAGGCTGAAGACTGATTTGCAGCCCACCAATAGCTAGCGGCGATGATCGGATTTAGGTAGCAAGCCCGTTTGACTGGAGACCGAGAGCAACTGACCGTCCTGTGTAAACTGGTGACTGACTCCCATCGCCGCTCCGTCTCGAAAACCGGACATTTGTGTGACGCACAAAATCCAATCCGTGGGACGCGTCGAGAAAACGCGGAAGGTGTTGTCCAGACTGGTACCGCGAAAGCTCTCCGGATGTAAGCCGAGCATAAAGTCGGAGGTGATGGCTAATAATCCAGCCGTTATAGGTAGGGCGTCTTTGGAGCGAATCCACATGGCCCCCAAACCTTCATCGGGCACTTCGATCGCTATTCTGCGCTCAAACTGCGCAATGAGATCCTGGTCATTTTTGTGATCAAGGTCGGTTTTAATTGGGCAATTTTCCGGCATTGCCACCCCGGGCATGACCACGAACTGGCGCTCAGCTCCCTGGCGACCTCCGAGTGCCGCCGATAGGGTTTGAAGTACCGTACCATTCGAGGTCAGTGTGACCAGCACCTGGCTGATGCTCCGACCACCCCCCAATAGCTCTACATCGATGTCGATCGACTGGTTCAGTAGACCGGCATTCACGAACTGAATTGTTGACCACAGTAGTGGCTTACTACAGGCGATTTCGGCGGCCTCAATGGCAGCGGCCTGCGCAACACCTCCCATAATAAATTCATAGCCTTCGGGGCCCACACAGGCCTGTGTAGATGCCAAAAGTTTAAACTTATTGGGATTACTACTCTCTGATTGAGGAGACCAGAATGCCATCAGCTCTCCTCATTGCTCGACCGCATCACGTAAAAACAAGCGGAGACGATTACCGCAGCGCCCAACCACATCGACGCTCCCGGGAGTTCCTCAAACAAAAAGAAGCCAATGATCGCAGCCCATATCAGCTGGGTGTAGGTCATGGGCGCGAGTTTTGCCGCGGGAGCACGCGCATATGCGATGGTCGTAAGGGACCAGAAACTCACTCCAAAAAACGCGGAGAGAATATAGCCGCCAAACAGTTCAATCGTGGGTTGGGCATCCATCAAAAAGAAAACGGGAAGCACGTACAGCGCGGGCAGAGTGTTGGCGAAAAAAGCCACAACGATTGGGTCCTCACTCTGCGATCGTAGGCGCAGCAGGACAACGGATACGGCGTGGCAAAGAGAGGCTAGTATGGGTGCGAGATAGCCCAGTACCGGGCCATCGATATCCCCCGATAGCATCTGGGTTTCTGTGCTAACGATAAACAGTGCGCCAGCGAAGCCCAACAAGGTACCGCCGATGACATCACGCTTGAGTGGCTCGCGCATGAGCAACCAGGCCAGCGGGCCAATCATGAGCGTACCGGTGAGCCCCAGTGCCGCTGCCGTGGCCAGCGGTATTTGGGTGACCGACCAAAAAAATAAGCTGGCAGCCGAGATTTGAAAAAAGCCTCTGAAGACGTGAAAGGGAACAGCGGACCACCCGGGTAAAGGAGGTCGGAAGATAAACCAGAGCACGATGACCAACGTGGCGCCAAGGGTATATCGCCACGCCGTAATGACCACGACACTCTCGTACACGGATAGCCCCTTGATCATGGCGTTCATGCACGAAGCAAAAAAGATGGCTGCTGCCCCAATAAAGTAGGGCGAGCGGGCGATAGTTAAAAGTTGAGACATAACGTAATGGCAACGAGGCAACCCGAGCTTCAGGGCTGCCCTCGTTTCAGAGCCTTGTGTGAGTGCTAATCGCGGTCAGTGGCGATAATGCCTGCGAGACGCCGTGCTAGCGACTGTTTTTTTCCGAAATCGGTCTCTCGGAGTACCTGAATACGCTGCGCTTGCGGTGATCCCGCGCCATGCATGGATTCGGTTAGATAGCCCACTGCATTGCGGCCTAAGGTCATATTCTCAATGAGTCGCAGCATGCGTGTTCGATCTTCAGTCGTCACTGACGTTTTACCTTGCAGGTATTTATCCAGCTGGGGACCAATCGTCTCGTGCTCAAAATCCGCTTGGGATGGCAGGGTGACCATAAGTCCGCCCGCAAGATCCTGGGCAAGTCGCGCGATCTCATAGGGGAAGCGCGTCACGTTATGCTTACAGATATTGGCGAGAATAGGGTCATTGATGAAGGCTCCGCTCTCGTGCTGAGTGGCCTCGTACGACGACGCAATACCTGAGGAATAGATGGTTTCATTGAGGTGGGTCATCTCAACCAGCTTGTCACGTACATGGCTGGCAGTCTCCGCGCCATTCATCTCTGCGACGCTGGATGCGGCACCAATCATTACATCGCCTAATCCTGTTTTGCAGACATAGCTCGCGCGGTGATAAGCGGTAAAGCGCGATACGAGTTCCTGCGCAAACTCGTACTCACCATCCATCAATACGTGCTCCCAAGGGATGAACACGTCGTCAAAGATAACGAGCGTCTCTTGACCACCGTACTTAGCATTTCCCTTGTCAATGTCGCCCGTTTCGAGTGCTCGCGTGTCACAAGACTGGCGCCCGTAGACGTAGGTTAGACCTGGTGCTGTTGCTGGGATCATGCCAATGACGGCGTAGTCCTTATCGCCCTCGAGCATGTTCATGGTGGGCATGACGCAAATCCAGTGCGAGTTGAGACCGCCGGTCATATGCGCCTTAGCGCCTTTGACGTAGAGCCCCTCATCGGTTCGTCGCGTGACGTGCATGAAGAGGTCTGGGTCTGCTTGGTCGCTTGGGCGTTTACTGCGATCCCCCTTCGGATCTGTCATGCCGGCGCCGACAATCAAGTTGTTGGCTTGCGCTTTCTTTAGGAAGTTGACGTAGCGTTGGTGATACGGCGTACCGTGCTTCTTATCGATATCATAGGTAATTGAGAACAACACACTCAACGTATCGAGCCCAGCGCAGCGCTGAAAGCAGGTGCCGGTAAGCTGGCCCATGCGTCGCTGCATCTTATTTTTTTGAACCAGGTCCTCAGCCGATTCGGGTACGTGGAGGAAGCGGTTGATTCGCTCTTCTGCAATCGATGACCAAGCGGTGGCTAGGTCGGGGTCCTCATCGGCCAGAATATACGACTCAGCCATCGCGTTGATTGAGGGCCTGACAATCGGATGGTCCACGGGCTCCTTTATTCTCTCGCCGAGCAAATAAACATCAAGGTTGCGACCTCTGAGACTGTCGATATAGTCATCAGCCGTTTTGAGCACGCTGAATTGCTCCCACTGCTGCTCAGCGGTGAGCTCCCGGCGTTGTCCTTGGGTCAGATCGTTCATGGCACTGTTATCCTTTTTTCAGACCACAGTTAAAACAGAAATGTACAGGTAGAGCAAACATACTTATGGCTAGCGCTGAGTCAGACTCTGCTAAAGTAAAGATGTACTCGGATAAAAATAAGAGTCTGCGAAATGAGGAGATTTAATGACAGCTGCCGTGTCCGAAAACGTTAACTTCGACCCCGAAAAGTTGCGAGCGA
>JAACDF010000081.1 GCA_009937065.1 Gammaproteobacteria bacterium
CCAATGGCGCACAAACTCTGCGAACATAGGCACTGCACGCGTTTCCCAGAAATCCCGAACAGAGGCCTCTGAGCGGCCTCTCTGAATGGCATCTCGCTCAATACGACGCGCGAGGCAGACATCGAGAGGCGTATCGACAAAGATCGTGTAGTCAACCAGTGCTCGCGTCGTCGGGTCTGACATCGCTAGGACACCCTCGAGAACGATGATATCTGCTGGCGTTACGGACTGACTGTGCTCTGCACGTGTGTGTTGGGTAAAGTCGTAAACAGGCGCCTGAATCGGATCTCCAGACTTTAGCGAAGCAAGGTCGTCGACCAGTCGCTCAAACTCGATCGCATCGGGGTGATCAAAGTTGATGGCGTTCCGCTCTGCAAAACTCAGATGAGTTAGGTCTCGGTAATAGTCATCAATACTCAGGACAGCAACACTCGCCCCCAGAACTCTGGAGGTGAGCGACGATACAAGCTGTGATTTACCGCTACCCGATGCCCCTACAACCGCTACCACAATAGACACTGTTCTAAGTCACCCTCACCAACCAGCTACTGCTCATCCTGAATCTCAGACACGCCTTGTGTGTGATCACTGGGTAGCCATCAGAGAACGGATGCACTGCCAAATTCGTCTTCAAGCGCTTCACGTATCGTTTTTCTCAACGCGCGCACATCGATCGAAGCGCATTCGCCGCCATTCCATCGTCGATAAGTACCATATGAAGGGTCACCCAATGCAGTGGAAAGTTCCCAGGCCAATATGCATCGCTCTTGGGAGTTGAGTAAGGTGCTGTCCGCCACCTCATTCAGAATCTCATCGATATTCGCTATGTTGGCCTCTAGACGATGCTGATCTAGCGAGTCCAGCACCATGTAATGGGGGGCAATAGAACTAAAGGGTGCCCACGAATCACCTTTCACCTCACCCGGTGCACCATCGCGCGCAAAATTTGCCCACGCAGTCATCATAATGTCAGTCATATCCCTTGCAGAGTCGGTGTCGGGGTACATGTAAGAACCAATAGGCCCATACATAGCTTTGCCTTGAATAAACGAGATCTCGCTCGCGTGTGCCGCCCCTAACACTTCGGAAAAATTAATTAGGAAACTATCTTTTTGGTCATTCCAGTCATATCGATAGGCATACAGTGACTCGTAGCCCGCGGTCTCCAGTGACATGAGTGGTCGATCAACGCCTTGCGCTTTCCATCCCTCAGAGCGCTGACGAACCCAGAACTTGTACATATCCGGATCCTTCAACGTGACCTTAGGTGGTAGCCATCTCGTGAGCGGATAAGAAGCATCGACAAAGTAGCGATTCAGACCAATCCACAGTGTGACCTCTTCGCTATTAGCACCTGCCATGACGGGCACTGATGGCTTGGCATATTTCGGGTTCGCCAATGCTGCGGCAAAGCCCTCGCTCGGAATGACAACGCCATCGTTAATAATGCCCGGCGAGCTGTGATCGGAGGGGAGATCATAGAAGGTCGTTACAATGTCATCTGCGGCGATAGCACGCAAAGTGTCTGCGGTTACCGTCTCGTTAGATAGTCCGAGCGCCTCTGTAAGCTCCCAGCTACCTCGGTCGATTTCAGCAAACTCTCGGCCACGGTTGTGCGCCTGTCTTGGACTGAGGCTGCGCACGTAACCCGACTGCGAAATGGCTTTATGAAACAGCCCCTCAGACAATGGGCTCGCCAGGAGCGTAAAGACGTTATGTCCACCCGCGCTCTCACCAAAGATTGTGACGTTATCCGCATCACCGCCAAAGGCACCGATATTGCGTTTTACCCAACCCAGTGCAGCCATGATGTCTAGCGTTCCAAAATTAGTAATCGTCCCGGGACCATCTGCCAAGGCGGGGTGTGCGAACCACCCGAGCGGCCCTAATCGATAGTTGATCGTCACCACGACCACACGCTGCTCGGCCACAAATCGCGAAAAATCATAGGTATTTTTGTGCCCAGTGGTATTTCCACCACCATGAATCCAAACCATTACGGGTAAAGGTTCGGTGCCGGATACGGGTGCTGTCACGTCTAGGTAAAGACAGTCCTCAGCACCAATGGCCGCATTGCCCTCCACCCCACTCACGCTGCCTGCTCGCTGAGGACACATCGGGGATTCTGATCGTCGTGAAATTAGCTGAGGCGCTGCGTCGAGAGGCTCTGGCGCTCGCCATCGAAGTTCGTCAATGGGAGGTTTAGCAAATGGGATGTCGTACCACTGCAAAACACCACCCTCAGCAACGTAGGCCAGCACAGAGCCTGTATCGGTAACAACCGGTGCACTTTCAGAAGCCTTTTGCGCTGGTGATGCACAACCTGCCAGCACAATAGCAATGGATAAAATGAACAAAAACCGCATAAACCTGCCCCACATAAAAAAAAACCCGGCGTTGCCGGGTCGTCTTAACGCTCGCTTTAACGGCCTTTCCAGTTGGGCTTACGCTTCTCTGCAAACGCCGTTGCGCCCTCAATCGCATCTTCGCTCGAGAACACAGCGTTTGTAATCGCCTGTTGCTTGTCGAACATGTCGTCTTGCGACCAGTCGATCGACTCCTTGATCACTTGCTTACTGCGTTTAACGGCAAGTGGACCATTTTCAGCGATCTTAGCCGCAAGCGCCTTGGCCTGGGCTAATGCCTCACCCGCAGGCGAAATCTGGTTAATTAGCCCCAAACTCAACGCACGATCGGCATCCATGAAATCACCGGTCAAAGCCATTTCCATCGCAACACGGCTTGGAATCTGACGAGGCAATCTCACTAATCCACCCGCCGCAGCCGCTAAGCCGCGCTTGACCTCGGGAATGCCGAACTTCGAGTTATCAGCCGCAACAATCAAGTCACAAGTGATAGCCAATTCGCAGCCGCCTGCCAAAGCATAGCCCTCAACCGCAGCAATCAGTGGCTTGTCTGTGGATCGCTGGACCATACCGGCAAAACCACGCCCTTCGACGTAAGGGGTTTCACCCGTTACGAACGCTTTGAGATCCATACCCGAGCAGAATGTACCGCCTGCGCCTGTCAGAATAACCACGTGAGTACTGTCGTCTGCGTCGAGTGCGTCAAGTGCAGCAGCAATGCCCACTGCAACGTCTTTGTTAACTGCGTTCTTAGCCTGAGGACGGTTAATCGTGATGGTCATCACACCATCGGCAACCTCCGTCAAAACAGCTGGTTCACTCATTATCTTTCTCCTTATGTGTCCGCTTTTTATTAGCGAGGTTGCATACGGATGCCGCCATCCATACGAATTGTTTCACCGTTAATGTAATCATTATCAATGATAGCAGCAGCCAACTTACCGATTTCTTCTGGTGTACCCAAACGCTGTGGGTACAAGACCGCCGCTGACAGTGAGTCAATCGAGTCTTGCGGCAGCCCCGCGAAAAGCGGCGTATTAATCATTCCTGGCGCAATTGTGTTCACCCGAATACCCATCTTCGAAAGATCGCGCGCAATCGGCAACGTCATTCCTACAATGCCGCCCTTTGTCGCGCTGTAGGCCGCCTGCCCCATCTGTCCCTCGTAAGCAGCGACGGAGGCTGTATTAATAATGACACCCCGTCCCATGTACTGATCAACAGGCTCGTTGTGCTGCATGCGGACAGCGCACAAACGAATCACGTTAAAGGTTCCGGTCAGATTGACGGCTATAACCTTGTCCCAAAGTGCCAATGGGAAAGCGCCGTCGCGACCCACAGTTCGCGATGCACTGGCAATACCGGCACAATTGACGACAGCGTAGATAGCTCCGAATTTCTCGATAGCGGCATCAATGCCTGCTTCAACCGAGGCTTCGTCAGCGACATTAACCTCTGCAAAGAGGCACCGATCAGCCCCCATTTCCTCGACCATAGCTGCGCCCGCCTCAGCATTTAGGTCAAAGATAATGACATTGCCACCATCGGCATAAATACGTCGTGCAACAGCCTGTCCAATACCCGATGCACCACCGGTCACAACGGCTGCTCTTCCTGAAATTTCCATAACTTTCCTCTGTTTACTCTATTGGCGTCAGCCCAGGCCGACGACACGATGGGTGTTTTCACCAGAGGGTTCTATCAGGACCCTCTCCCCTATGGGCTCTCCCTCAGTGAACGTATTGCAAAGCTCACCGGACTCGAGCAACGATGCCGCAATGACACGCTCACCTTCATCATTGATCGCAAGAACAGCTAGCCACTGCCCTTCCGGGATCGTTTTTACGGTGAAGGTCTCGACTACCGCGGAGCCGCTGAATTCTGAGGCAAGCGCAGCGCTATTTCCACCTTCTTCAACCGCTTTTTCGGATTCTAGCCAATCACTCCGCCCGGGCGAGCTACTGTAAATTCCAACGGCGTGTTTCGACATATGACCGCCCAGGGCTCCCACAAGCACATGGTTATATTGTCCCGACTGAATACTGGAGACAGCAGCGGCAATACCGTGCATCGAGTAATTATTGCCGGGCCCTCCAAAGAAAGGCAGACCGCCCGTTAAGCTGGTGGGGCGATGATCGTCAACATCGACTCCTAACGCTTCCATTGCCTCAATCACCGCAATCGGAAAACAGCTGTATAAATCGAAGGCCTCAATATCACTGACACTCAGCCCCGACGACGCTACGGCATTATCATAGGCCCAGCGCAGTGCTGGTGAGGTAGACAAGTCCAAGCGTTCTAGGAGCGCCTGCTCTGAAGCCTCAGCGAAACCTCGAAGAAAAACTGCCTTGTCCACAAGCCCCAATTCGGACGCCAACTCGAAGCTCATCACCAAGACAGCAGCTGATTGATTCACCCCATCCTTCGCCACCATTGACTTTAAATGGGGGTCCCCAACCACACGATTACGTCCAGAAACCACAGCAATTTCATCAGGATCCGGCACTCGGTCAAACATGGTAAAAGGGTTAACCCTCGCCGCATTAGCCAAGGGCGTTAAGACCTGACCTAGGTAATTCAGGTAATCGGAGCGCGACATACCGCGAACTGTTCGTTTGCGGTGTTCCATCAAGGGGTAGATATCAATGGGTGCAATCACTTTGTGGGCCGCTAGGGCAGGAACAAACTGATCTTCGAGTCCCATGCCGTCATCGGATTGATCTCCCACTGGATTCTCAGACCAATCCAAGGTGTCGCCTGATCGCTGATGAGCGCGCATGGTCCCGATTGCCTCTGCACCACATAAAACGATTGCGCGCGCCTCACCATCGGCAATAGCACGGCAGGCCTTAGCTGTGTATTGCTGCGGACTCTGACCTCCTGCCGTTGCGTAATGCGCAATGGCGTGGTTCAGACCTGCACGAGAAGCGACTGATCGAGCAAACTTCGTACTGAACCCAAAGGGCGCGAGCAAGGGTTTAATTCTGTCAGGAACTGAGTCAACAAATGTGCGCATGACTATTACGCGGTCAATATATGAGCCAATGTCCGAGACCTCTGTTGACATGAGCATCCCAGACACCGCCTTGGCGGCTAAATCGGCGGGGCCTAGTTTTTCCCAAGATTCATCCAGCCGATCAACCATTTGGCTCGCCGATACCAAAACAGGTGTATTACCTGCTACTTCCATTACCCAGCTCCTTTAGCCGATGCACAAATATTCCAGAACGATTCGGCCGACAGGGAAGCACCACCAACCAGTAGCCCATCAATCCCTTCCGCCATCGTAAACGCTGCACAGTTCTCAGGTTTAACACTGCCGCCGTAAATCACCCTGAGCTCAGGATACTGGTCAGTAAGGGCAGCCTTAATCTCGAGATGCATTGCACTTGCAACATTGCCCGAGGCGGCCTCGCCCGAACCAATAGCCCAAACGGGCTCGTAGGCAATCACGAGATCAGCACTTAGACCCTCGCAGCTGGTCAATGCCTGCTGAGTTACGTAGGCAACAGCATCACCTGAAGCTCGGATTTGGCTGGGTTCACCGACACATACAACCGGCGTCAAGCCTGCCATTTGGGCGCGCTTCGCTTTCTGCGCCACGATGGCATTGGTCTCCCCCTGATTTTGGCGTCTCTCAGAATGGCCCACGATCACATACTGACAACCTAAGTCAGTTAGCATTTCTGCGGAGATCTCGCCCGTATGGGCTCCCATGTCATTCTCAGACACATTCTGCGCGCACAGAGAAACATGGGTAAGCTCCTGTACGAGCGACAGGTAAGGCGCCGGCGGCGCTATAACAGCCTCCACACTCTCCATAGGTGGTTTCGAATTCCAGCCGGCTTTGAATGCTTTGACGCCATCTCTATCAATGGCCATTTTCCAGTTCGCAATGATTAGCGGTGTTATCATTATCTCTGTCTCTTAACCGCGATATCGACCGCCTGGCCGCAGCCAGAGTGTGAGTAGATCGGACCCGAAGGTGTACGCAAGACGTGAATTTTTCGAATTACGCTGAACATTACAGTAGCCAAAGCGGCATCGTCCAGCTAATGGAAGATTTGAGCATTGCGGCGCCTGCAGGCGCCACACTTTATCCGCTCGGTGGAGGTAATCCAGCTCACATCCCAGAGGTCCAAAATGCGCTTCGAGAGAGCGCAACAGAGCTCGTCTCCGACGCAAAACGATTCGCTAAGACGATCGGGGACTATGATGCGCCGCAAGGACACGAAAGCTTTCGAGCATGCTTGGCTGATCAGCTATCCACGCTGTTTAGTGCCAAAATTTCAGTCGACCACATCGCCATCACCAATGGTAGCCAGGCCAGTTTCGAAATTTTATTCAATGCGTTTGCGGGTCGTTTTAGCGACGGCAGCTGGAAGCAGGTCGCCTTACCGATAGCACCAGAGTACGTCGGTTACAACGACATGTCGCGACAAGATGGCCCCATTCTCAGATCGACCGCGGCCAGAATCGATTTGCTCCCAGAGGCACAATTCAAATACGGCGTCGACTTAACAGAATTTTCGGTAGACTCGGAAACGACGGGTGCGGTCTGTCTATCACGCCCGACCAATCCTTCGGGCAATGTAGTCTCCGATGGTGAGTTATTCCAAGTCGCATCGCGATGCAAAGCCGCTGGCATCCCTCTCATTATCGACGGCGCTTACGGTTTGCCCTTTCCCGGAATGATTTACACCGAGGCGACGCCCTTTTGGGACGAGAACACTATTCTCTGTCTAAGTTTGTCCAAATTTGGCTTACCGGGCGTGCGAACCGGCATCGTCATTGCACCACCCGAGGTGACCAAGCTTATTAGCAATGCCAATGCGATCAATGGACTGGCACCAGCGAGAACCGGTCCGGAATTAGTACTGCCATTACTCATGAGCCATCGACTGTCTGAATTATCCGAACGCGTCATAAAACCGCACTATCTGAGAAAACAGCGTCTGGCGATTGAAGCGATGATGTCTGCTGCACACGATCTGCCTATCAGAATCCATCAGCCCAATGGGGCTATGTTCCTCTGGGCCTGGTTCGAAGACCTACCAGGGG
>JAACDF010000082.1 GCA_009937065.1 Gammaproteobacteria bacterium
CCGGGTGGTGAAATTGGTAGACACAGGGGACTTAAAATCCCCCGCTCATTGCGAGCGTGCCGGTTCAAGTCCGGCCCCGGGGACCACCACTTCGATAGTATTTAGTAGCACTTAGTAAACAACTGCGACCAAAACAGTAGGTTACGCGAAGTTGCTTTTCCCTTCCGATACAATTTAATCGTCTTAAATACGCTATTCCAGAAATAAATTGGTCCAAATTGGTCCAGAAATTGGTCCAAGCACTAGGAGGAATACAGGAGGAAAGCCATTGGAGGAGAGGCGACTAAACGTGTTGAGCCGCCGCAACCAACCAGTCGCTTAGCTACTGTGGTATCGATCTTGAAACCCGCATAGGGTCGTCGATAGCGATGATCACGGGTTCTAGATCAGCGGGGCCTGGCTCGGTATACCGGATTCCTTCCAGGGGTTCTGGCCCAGGGCCGCCAGGGTTGTAGAAGGCCCGATAACCACCGGCAAGTGACGGGATCTCAACGTGCGTAACACTCCGCGCCGCATCCAGATCGCCACTAAGAATGATGTCAATGTAGTTGTCGCGATCTTCCGAGTAACAGTCGTCGTAAAAGATGCCGTTCCCCTCATCAATCGCTTGCCCAAGATCCGATAGGCCCAAGACCCGCAGGGTGCCTCCATCAACTGTATAATCTTCGCCTGTGCTCTCAAGTAGTACTGTTTCCCCGTTTACCCCCCGAGCATGTACACGGAAGAAATCCTCATAATCGTCGGGATGCAAGCCCGTTATGCCGTCGGGTGAGAAGCCACCGCAGGTGAGCACGCGAATTCTGAAATCCGCAACTTCGCCATAGAGTGAGACCTCGTCATTCGGCATTGCAGCAGAGTTTTGCTCAATAAGCGGGAGGCCACCTTCACCTGAGGGGATTGTTTCAACGACATTGAGCTTTGCACCGACCAGAATGGGGCCCGCGCCATAGCCAGTGGTGTCTGGGGAACTCCATGTTAGACCCACGGCGTTGAATTCTTGACCGCCGGGTCCTATCAGCAACAGCGGCGTTGCGTCCTCCGCAATATCGAGCCGCACAGGATAGACCGCATCAGACTCTGATGGCTTCCCTCTATTCCCAAAGGCGCCAAATGCAACGATTGTATTACGCTCATTCAATTCCCAGTTAGGTAGCAGGGTTACGGCGTTTGGAAACACAACCTCGCCCGTATTGAGCGTGAACTGAAAATCACTGACATCAGCAGTTTCTGTGGCAACTGGCCAACTGAATACGATAGGCAAACCATCGTCAAAATCCGCGTAGCCTTTGGAAACGTTAGTCACCCCAGCGGCGGGGGCCATGCTGGTCCGATTGGCATCCGAGGGTTCTTGACCGCTGGTGCACACGACAGACTCGTACCAGGCGCCGCCAGCCTCCAGTGCTGCTTCTTCAGTGAGTTCGTTAACGCCAATGATGTTGTCGAATCCCATGCCTGCGGACAGGATTTTTGGCTCATCATCCCAGTAGTCGGCACTGGATAACTCGCCATTAAATGTGGCGTTGGTCAGCGGCGACTCGTCCCCCGTCGCGACAGTGACCACCAAGGTGTCCGTGACGGTGGTTGTGCCATCGCTGGCAGTAACCTCCAGACTTATCTGTTGTTCTGATGCTACATCTGGAGCTACGAACGTAGGATCAGCAACACTCGCGTCGCTAAAAATCATGTAGGGGCCGTCGACTCTGCGCCAGTTGTAGGTGAGTGATGCGTTACCGCTAAACCCTGAGGTAGTAGCTTCGAGGCTGACAAGATCATCTTCGATAACATCTTGATCATCTCCAGCATTTACAGCTGGCGTGGCAGCTGGAGGTGGTGAGGGCTCTGGGTCGATCACTACGGCTGATCCATCATCTCCACCGCCGCTGCACCCGCCGAGGGCGCCGCTAATCAGAGTTAAAGCGAGGCAATACTTTCGAAAGTCGATCATCATTGTTCCTAAATTGGGATGTATCAGCCGCCGTTGTGTCTGTTGAGTGCGATAGCGGCCTGTTTCGAGTGGTTATACGGAGCAATTAACCTGACCCGTCGCTAGTTAATAAAGCTTTACAACACGGTGGTACGGGAGTTTGGCTAACCGGAACACTGTTTCTTTAAAGGCTTAGATAATTGGTTCAAAAGTGGATCAGGGGATTGTAACTTATTGTTTTTAAACAGAATTTATTTCCGGCCCCGGGGACCATACGCTCTTAACGCTCAACAACCTTGCTGATCATCGCTACCGGCTCGCCTTCATTCACAGGGGGTGTGCTAATGACGTAGTTCACCACCCCGGCAAAAGGTGCTCGTATGGTTAACAATTCGTTACCGAAGAAGTCCACGAGCACACCCAGCACGGCGTTTTCGGCCACAAAATAGCCGTCTTTGGTAACTGCACGGAAAATGCCAGATTGCGGGCTCGTTATGACTTTGTAGTCGCTTAACCAGGTGATTCCCGTGTTAATCACCTCGTCCTCGGCGATCATGTCCAGGTGCCGCAGCACATTCCATATCCCTCTCTCTGCCATTCCTACCCAGTAAGGATCGTTAGACCCAGATTTTCCGGTCTCAGTTGTGATGGCTGGAATTCCTCTCTCAATCGCTGTTTGATCTGTAAATAACGAGGGTCCGCTAGCGTGCTGCGGCCCTGTGTCCATGACGATGTGGTCCAAGCCAAAGGCTACCGCCAATCCCTCGATTTTGCTGTCAAACACAGTGTTTCCAGTTACAGGCATGTAAACGTAAGGCCGCAGAGCCTCATTGCCGTCTCCTGCATGCAGATCGACAAGGTAGTTAGCTTGGTCGATTACCTCTGTGGTGAGCGTGTGGGCAATACGTTGACTGATGGTGCCGTCGGGATCGCCGGGAAACATGCGATTCAAGTTTTTACCATCACCGGGGCTGTAATAAATCGTGCGACCCAAGAAAGCGGGCATATTAGCGATATGTACTAGGATTATGGTGCCGCTTAGAGCTACAGGGTCCAGCTGCGTTCTCATTGCCTGTAGCGCGGTGATAGGGGGGTACTCATAGCCGTGAATGCCGGCAATTAGAGCAAGCACCGGTCCTTCACTAGCCCCATTCACAACAGTAATAGGTATTGTGGCGCCTTCGTCCATACCCTCGGGCACAGTGATGAACCCTGACACCTGCTCACCTCTGGGCACAGTGATCTCTCCTAGAGTGAAGTCGTCAGCGCTAGCATAAAGATGTACCGCGCTAAGCACCGAAAACAGAAAAACCTTACTTAATGCTGTCATGATCTGCTCAACCTTCATTGCATGTTGCTCGAGTCTATAGCGATAACTGGCGCCGGGCGCCAACACCTTCGCAGTATTTAGTTGCGCGTAGCCTGAGCCGGTTCGTTAGATTGTAAGTAACGCGATGTAGCGTTTCCCTCCCGCGCAAACTAGAGGCTAACGTTGCTAACGGCCTCGACTAATTGCCTCGCGAAGCACCATCTCTAGCTCCTCAAGCTGTGGCTTTCTTGGATTGGTTGCGGTTGCACTGTCGCTAAAAGCCCGCTTCGCAAGAGAGCTTACTTTGTATGTCTCTACGCCAATATCAGCCAGGGATTTCGGGATTTCCAATTGATCTAGAAGTTGGCAGATCCAATGATAGATCGCATCGAAGTCCCGCCCTTCGAGATTCAGCGCTTGTGAAATCTCAGGGCATTTGTCTTGAATCGACGCCGCATTAAATCTCATCACTGCGGGCAGGGTAATTGCGTTTGTGAGGCCATGATGAGTGTCGTACTCGGCTCCGATTGCATGACTAATGGAGTGCACGAGACCCAAGCCTTTCAAAAATGCGACGCCAGCCATGCAGGATGCTACTTGCATTGCACCACGCGCATTCAGATTCTGCGGGTTGAAGACTGCGTCAGGTAACCATCGGCCAATAAGAGTTACTGCCTTCAAGGCTATGCCGTCACACATAGGATGAACACTGGGAACGCAATAGGCCTCTAACGCATGAACCAATGCGTCAACACCCGTCCAGGCAGTCAAATCGGCCGGCAGGCCGAGTGTAAGTTTGGGGTCTAAAATTGCGAGCTGTGGTTTCAGAAGTGGATGCCACACGCACAGTTTCATACCGCGATTTAGATTCGTGACCATTGCGGTGCTTTCCGTCTCAGCACCGGTTCCAGAAGTGGTAGGAATGCATATTAGAGGCGGGAACTTGTCCGCAGGATCGAGTCTAGGCGGGACTTTTTCAAAGTCGTGTTCCCAAAGCTCATGTCTGCTTCCTGCTAA
>JAACDF010000083.1 GCA_009937065.1 Gammaproteobacteria bacterium
AACATCGTGATCGTTTGTTTGCGCCATCGATATTGGTTACCAGCATGATCGCACTGCTATCCGCTTCTAACGCGATGGCACAAGAAGCCGACAGTGCTACTGAGGCTGATGAAAATGTGGCCCCCGAGACTATGGAAGAGGTTGTTGTCTATGGCATCAGACGAAGCTTAGAGACAGCGCTTGAGGAAAAGCGCGAGAGGGCTAATCTCATTGAGGTGATCAATGCGGAAGATATTGGCAAGTTGCCAGACGAGAACCTAGCCGAAGTACTTGAGAATATTCCGGGTGTTCAAATCAGTCGAAGTTCGGGTATTGGCTCTTCCGTCTCGGTTCGCGGCAGTACAAGTAACCGCGTTGAAATAAATGGGCGCGGCACTACGCCGTCTGGCGACAACCGGGGTGGGATGAGCTTCGAAGATCTGCCAGCCGCGCTTGTGCGCTCGTTAAACGTGGTCAAGGTGCCGACCGCCGATATGGTTGAAGGGAGCATTGGAGGGACGATTAACGTAAAGACCTATCGAGGATTGGCCCTTAAGGAAAGGCTTGCTGTGTTTCGTGCCAGCACCGAGTACGCTGAAAATGCAGATGCATGGAATGAGAACTTCTCTGCCACCGTGGGCGATAAGTTCGAGACGTCTCGTGGCGATTTGGGTGCTATTCTTACCATTAGTCACTTAAATAAAACAGTGCGTGAGGACTCTTTGCGTGTTTCTCCCGGTGTTCGAGCAGCGAACCAAAGTAACGTTGATTTCAATGGCGACGGTGCAGGAGACGCTTACTACAAACCGGGTTTTGGTGATCAGTTGTATGGCATTCAGGAGCGAAAGAACACTGCGCTGTCAGGGTCACTTGAATGGCAGTTCAATCCCGATTTGAAGCTGTTTGCAGAGGCCTCGTACACAGACTTCAAGAATTTGGGGCTTGGTCAGTCGATGTTTATGGGTTCGGCCGGTGGTGATCAAGAGTTAGATGGCACCGCTGAGGCGACCTATGGCGTCGTTTCGGTTGCTGGCATTGAGGTTCCGGTTATGACGTCCGGTATTATCGGCGGTGGTATCTTAAACGGGCGTGCAGACGTGCTCTCAGATACCGTGATGTCAAACGATGGTCTTCGTCTTAGAGCGAATAACCGAGCCTCATCGCGTGAAACCGAATCTTACGTGGCCGCTATTGGTGGCGAGTGGGATCGAGATAATCTGAAGGTCGAATTTGAGGTGAGTGCTGCTGGATCAGAAACGCATAACCCGGCGTTCACCACGGTATTCCAATTTAACGATCAAAGTGCGGATAACTTCCACAGCGCCGGCGCTGCGGTTCGTGTTCCTTTTTATTACGACTATCGTGGCGGGGTACTCGAGTACGGCCCCACAGGGGGGCGACTGTGGTCTGAGTTACTTGACCCAAATTATTACTCTTTGTTCGTTGCAAAAGATCAGGAAAGCTTTTTCGACAACGACGAGATTGCCAGTAAGGTGGATGCCACATGGTTTCGTGATGGTGGCTTTTGGCAAGAGATCAAGGCGGGTGTGCGTGTGAGTGAGCGCTCAATTAATCGCTCACGTTTGTCACAGGTGTCGCAAAACTTCCCTGGTTTTTCAGGCGCTGACCTGTCCGAGTACTTGACCGCAACACCGGGCAACTTTTTCGATTTTCAGGGCAATGGGGTCTATCTTGATAATTTCTTGACGGGTAACTCGGCGGTTATTTACGGCCAGCGAGAAGAGCTTAGAGAGACGCTTGGTCTTGATGTCAACGGGATCAGTGATCCCCTGCAAGGATTTGGTGTCGATGAAAGCACAATGTCTGGCTATATTCGCGGTGACTTTGAAACGCGGATATTCGGAATTCCGGCTCGGGGTATTGTTGGTGTCCGCGTCGTCAATACGGAACAAGATGCTGCCGGTAACGAAATCTTATCTGATGGTGTGCTGCGCGATGTGTCGGAGTCTCAGGACTACACCAATGTGCTTCCCTCGCTGAGTTTAGTACTGTCACCCACCGACGATATTCAGATTCGGTTTGGTGCAGCCAAGATCATGAGAAGGCCCAGTTTTGGCGATCTGTCTCCAACAGTGCAGTATCCGCTAAATGCCGCGCAGTCTGTGACCGTCGGTGATCCTACGTTGGAGCCAACGACGGCCAAGCAGTTCGATTTGGCGATCGAGTATTATCCGCGAAAGGGCAGTGTGGTTAGTTTGGGCTTCTACCATAAAGAACTTGATGGCGTGATCGGTAGAGAGACTATTTTCAGAGGTGTTTGTAACCCAAGGGCGGTTGACGCCAATGCCAATGATCCAATTCTGGCTATTCCAACCTGCACGGTGGGCGGTGAGGCAGGTATATTGGTTAATCGCATCTCACCGGTGAACTTACCGGGTGGCGACATTGATGGTGTTGAAATCGCATTCCAGCACTACTTTAGGAATTTGCCCAAGCCCTTTAATGGCCTGGGCATCATTGCAAACTATGCGTATCAAGACGGGAGTCGAGATCAGACGTTTTCCTCTCCAGCAGCGATTTCCAGTGATGGGTCACGGCAAGAGTTGCCCCTTAACTTCGTAGGACTCTCTGAAAGTTCCTATAACTTCACGGCTTTTTATGAAAAACCAAAGTGGTCGGCCCGGTTGAGATACACCTATCGAGATGTCTTTTTAGTCAGTGAGGCGACCGATGTTAGTAACGGCTTGCCGCTTTACACAGACGATCGCGGTCAGCTGAATGCCTCCATGAGCTACAAGCTTAATGACACTGTCGCATTCACACTCAGTGGCGTTAATTTACTCAAAGACCGAACTGTTCAGCCTGCCGTTTTTCAAGACGGACCTATTGCACGAATGAAGGATGCTGACCGTCGTATCACCATTGGCTTACGGGCGAAGCTGTGACGTCAGCTTTTCTGTTAGGCCTTATCTTTGCGTGGTTTAAGAGGGTGAAAAGCGCCAGGCTAAACGGCCATACGAGCGATGGAGTGCGAATTGTAAAAGGAGGTGCCTGGGGTCTTGTTGCACTTTACTGCTTGCTCGGTGCTGCTGCGGCGCAGGCGCAAGCGACCTACTATGTGAGTGAAACAGGCAATGACCGAGACGACGGATTGTCTCCCGCTGCGCCGTGGAAAAGCTTATCCAAAGTCAGTAGAACCCGCTTTCAGCCAGGCGACACGATAAAGTTTAAAGCGGGCGAGACCTTTCAGGGGCAGCTGCGTGTTTCAAGCTCGGGTGATGCTGATGATGCGCTTACCTACACTCGATACGGCGAGGGTGAAAGACCGTTACTCGATGCCGGAAATGGGCGACGTGGGGCACCGGTCGCCACAATTTTGATCGAGGATCAGGATCACCTCATTATCTCGGGACTCGAAGTGAGAAATTTTCGCCAGCGATCTCGAGAAAATATTGACGACGCCGATGCCTACGGGGTCTTGATAAAAAACACCGGGAGACGATCGCTGAAAGGATTCGAGCTCTTTGATCTTGAGGTGCGTGATGTGTATCCAGTCAAACGGCGCAAAGCATTTAACGCCAATACGGTCAGTGGTATCAGAGTAGAGACTCGACCGTCGAAGGCAGGGGTTGCTGTTGTTAAGACCTCCGATATTTTCATCCACGACAATGTCATCCGATTTACGGGTCGATTTGGCATCGCCGTTCGTCATCGAGCGCCTACGAACAAGTCAGCGGCTAATCGTGCTGATCATTTTGATGAGAACGTCAGAATCGTTAATAACCTGTGTGAGGACTTAGGCGGGAGCTGTGTCTTGCTCAACGGTGTTAACAACGGATTGCTAGAGAGTAATACGTTTCTCAGATCGGGCTCACTGCGTAACAAGGCGCTCTCTGTGACACGCGGCAGTGGCGCTTGGTTTTTTAGATCGAAGAACGTCGTCGCTCAGTACAACGCGGCGATAGGCTCGCGCGGCCACAACGACTCAAGTGGTCTGCATGTGGATTTTGGCAATGAAAATGTCCTAGTTCAATACAACTTCTTTTATGACAACGAAGGATACGGGACCGAAATTCTAGGCAAAAATAAGAATGTAATTTGGCGGTACAACGTCAGCGTGGGCGATGGCAGTCGAGTGCCGAGAGTGGCTCGCCCTGAAGGCATTAAGAGTCAGTTCCCGGGCAAGACCGTTTTTGTCAGCGACTATGCGGCCCCGAAACGTATCATTTCCGAGGATATCTACCTCTATAACAATACCTATGTGACCTTCGAAAATACCGAGCCACAAATTGAGCTCAATGGCCGCAACGTGCACCTGATGAATAACGCGTTTATCGCCGTGCCCGAAAGTCGAATCGGCAGCCGAGTCACTGTTGTTTGGAACGATCAAAAAGGGCCACAGTTGTCCCACAACGTTTTTTCAGGGTTGGTATCACCGGCCTTTACTTCACTGGATGCGTTCGCGCAAACCATCAAGGTTGACCTCGATCCAGAGGGGACTTCATTAGATGATTTTGCTATGCCGGAAGGGCTTATGGGCGTCTCGCTTGAGCACCCCCCATTTCCCGCAGCCGGCAGCGGAATTTTTTCGCACGTGAGTGAAGTCCCTCTAAAAGATATTTTTGGTAAACCCCTCCCGCAAGAAGCGCCGCAGGTTGGTGCCGGCTAAAGTGTTGAAGCGAGGCACGAAGAGGCAGGTCTTAACTGTTGTAGTTATCATGGCTCTGAGTGTTGCGTTGTCCGCGAAAGCCTTTGATGCCCCCCCCCCTAATTTCATTTTGGTGCTCACTGACGACCAAGGGTGGTCCTCGATGTCATCGTCAATGGATAAGCGCCTACCTGATGCGAAAAGTGATTTTCACATTACGCCTGCGCTCGACGAAATTGCGGCGTCAGGTATGCGTTTTTCCAATGCCTACGCGTCGTCGCCGGTCTGTGCTCCCAGCCGTTACAGCATACAGTTTGGCAAGTCTCCCGCCCGTTTACTGCACACACGTGTGTTGGGCGGGAATAAGGTCAATCACGATCAAAAGGCGATTCCTCAAGTCCTCAAGGCGATTGATTCTCGCTATCGAACGGCTCATTTGGGGAAGTGGCACATTAAGGCTGATCCGGCTCGTTACGCTTATGACGTGCACGACGGACAGACAGGCAACAAAGAAGGGGGGTTCGTCAACGACCGATCCCAGTGGCACGGCTACGCAGAGGACGACCCAAAAAAAATGTTTTCGTTAACGGAGCGCGCTGTCGAATTCATGACCGAAAGCAAAAAGCGCGAAGTGCCGTTTTTCCTTCAGATTTCTCATTACGCACTGCATTCCAATCTTGCCTATCGCCAGACGTCCTTTGAGGAAGTGTCGAGTCAGATTCCAGGAAGTCTGCATCAGAACTTGGCTTACGCGGCCATGATGACCGATCTCGATGAAGCAATCGGGCAGCTGTTTGAGGCCTACAAACGGTTAGGACTGAAAAAAAATACGTATCTGATTATTACGTCGGACAATGGGGGGATGCCGGTACTTCCCCAGCAGGTTAATAGAGGACGGCTTTACAAAAATGGCCTCAATACGCCGCTTTTGCGAGGCAAGTGGGATCTTATGGAAGGTGGCATACGCGTGCCATTTATGGTCGTAGGACCTGATATTCCAACTAATTCTCAATCAAACGAGCCGATTATTGGTTACGACATAATGGCGACCCTCGCCGATTTGGCAGGATCAAGGCAGCAGGTGCCGAAGGATTCCGACGGTGTCAGTATCGCGCCGCTGCTCACCTCGCCCGATGCGCCTATCGAGCGACCACCGCACGGTCTGGTGTTTCATTTTCCGCACTACAACCAAGTGGGTCTTAACGAACCTCATTCGGCAATTCGCGTTGGAAACTTCAAGTTAGTCAAATTTCATCAGTCGGACCGCTCGCTTCTCTTCAATGTGGCACAGGACCTGGGTGAGAAGAAGGACATTGCTAATGGCAATCGGGCGTGCGTGGACCAACTCGAAGCGCTCCTGAGTGGTTATTTGATTGACGTCGGTGCGGAGCATCCAAAAGACAGCAGTAGCTGGGTTAAACCGGGACGCAAGGGAGAGACAAAAACGCAGTTTTTGAAGCGCTATCCGGAGAACGAGTCTGACAGTCACGAAGGCGGCTGTCTGTCTGAAGAGCTAATCTAAGAGTTAGAGGATTGAGAGGTAAGACATTCATGATTGCATCAACGAGGAGTAACGCAGTGAAAACGATCATTGCTAGACGCAATCTTGTCTTTCAACTGTCAGTCGCCTGCCTTTGTATGTTGAGTAGTCCCTGGCTCCATGCAAGTGACGCGACATCTAAGGTGCTTGATGTGCAGTGGCAAACAGATCGCGAATCAAGTCAGCCATTGAACGTGATCTTCATCCTGACCGATGACCAACGCTTTGATGAAATGGGATTTATGAATCCCGTTATAGACACTCCGAACATTGACCGACTCGCGCGCGAAGGTGTGCATTTTAAAAATGCGTTTGTCACGACGGCCTTGTGTTCGCCGAGTAGGGCAACAATTTTGACCGGACAGTACATGCACAACCACGGGGTCGTGGACAACAACGCGCCCCCAAATCCAAATAGCGTTTTCTTCCCACAATATTTACAGGTTGCCGGCTACGACACGGCGTTTGTGGGCAAATGGCACATGGGCGAAGCCGCGTCTGCGTCGAGAAGTCTCGACGATCCGCAGCCGGGCTTCGACCACTGGGTCAGCTTCGCGGGGCAGGGGCATTATTATCCGACGCGACTGCGTAACGGGCTTATGAATCAACTGAATATTAACGGCGAGCACGTCCCACAAAAAGGCTACATTACCGACGAGCTCACTGATTATGCAGTGGACTACCTGTCCCAGCGAACATCTGAGAACCCATTTTTTCTGTACTTGTCACACAAAGCCGTGCACGCGAACTTCTCGCCTGCAGCCCGGCACGCTGAGCAGTACGCCGACCGTGAGATTCCGATTCCGACCAGTCAGGCGGATACCGACGAGAATTATCGCGGGAAACCGATGTGGGTGAAAAATCAGCGTAACAGCTGGCATGGCGTCGATTTTCCGTACCACAGTTCTCTCGACGTGCAGGCTTATAAAATGGAGTACCACCGGGCTATGTCAGCGGTTGATGACAGCATCGGTAGGTTATTAGCCTGGCTAGCGGATAATGGTTACGCGGAAAATACGATCGTTATATTGATGGGTGACAACGGTTTTTTGTTTGGCGAGCATGGACTAATAGACAAGCGAAATGCCTACGAAGAGTCAATGCGCGTACCCCTAGTGGCCTGGGCGCCCAGTATCCTACCGAAGAATCACCAAGTCGATGAGATGGTCGCCAACTTGGATATTGCGCCGACAATGCTTGATATTGCAGGCCTGAAATCACCGGTTCAGTTTCAGGGGGAAAGCTTACTTGGACTTGCGCGTGGATTGCCCGCACCCGCCTGGCGGCAAGCGCTTTTGTACGAGTACTATTGGGAGTTCAACTTTCCAAGCACTCCCACAACGTTTGCGCTCCGAACCGATGACTATAAGTTGATTCAGTATCACGGTATTTGGGATACGGAAGAGCTTTACGACATCAAGAATGACCCCCAAGAGATGAATAATCTGGTTGGGGATCCCAAGTATTTGCCGGTAGTCGCATCGATGCGGCAGCAGTTGTTTAAACGGCTATCTAACAATCAAGGACAGCACGTCGTGCCTTATACCGAGAAGTTTAGTAGCGGCGCCGTCTTCAGAGAGCGCGATCGGTCGAAAGCGGCTGAGTTTCCAGATCAATGGTTGAAAAAAGACACCGATCCTGGCCTGACTAATTTCTTCGTGCCTGATCATAGACGGGTCGAGGCACGAAAGAAAAGGAAGCAAATGAAAGCGCCTCAGCCCGATTAAGTTCACTCTAAGAGAGCACTTTTGTGCAACCGACAAATCACAGGTTATTCGATATGAGCCCCTGGCGGGCGCCGGTGCACTGATCTATGTGATTAGAGCGCATCAAAGTGGGTGCGCAGAGTCCCTTGGCCTAGGACGCGATAGCCGGGCTTAGACGGGCGTGACCGACCGGCCCATTCTATTCGCACCGCTCAACCTTTTACTGGAGTATGTCCTCGTATGAAGCAAGTTGCGTTATTACCTTTTCTGATCAGCGTGCTGATAAATTCAGCCTTGGGTATGGAGTTACTGCCTTACAAAAACCCAGATTTGAGCGATGAAGCGCGAGTCGAGGATCTGTTGAGCAGAATGACGCTGGCTGAAAAGATTGGGCAAATGTCTCAATACGTGGGGCCAAAACACATTGCGCGTTCCGAGAAGAATTTGACACTCGAGGAGATAGAAGCCAGCGATGCGTTTGGCATGTACCCTAGCTTGCACTCTTCGCAAATTCCAAATGTTATAAGAGCCGGAAAAATAGGCTCTTTTTTACACGTTACAGACCCTGTGGAGGCAAATCTTCTGCAGCGTTATGCGAGTCAGAGTCGTTTGGCGATCCCCCTGTTGATTGGTATTGATGCCATACACGGTAACGGTTTGGTTCGAGGCGCCACGATTTACCCGTCGCCGATCACCATGGCGAGTAGCTGGAATCTGGATTTGGTCAAACAGTCGTCTGTTGAGACCGCACGAGAGGTCAGGGCGAGTGGTGCCCAATGGACGTTCACACCCAATATAGACATTGCGAGGGACCCCCGTTGGGGCCGGGTCGGTGAGACCTTCGGCGAGGACGATTTTCTGGTGTCTGAAATGGGCGTGGCGGTTATTAATGGCCTGCAGAGTGGCGACTTCGATGAAGAGGGTCAGGTCCTCGCAACAGCGAAGCACTTTATCGCGGGCGGCGACCCCATTAACGGGTTGAACTTATCACCCATGGACCTGTCGATTCGATCGCTTCGCGAAGATCACTTCCCGCCATTTGAGCGGGCTATCGAAGCGGGCGTTTTTTCGGTCATGGCGGCTCACAATGAGGTCAATGGGGTGCCGGCGCATGCCAATCACTTTTTGCTCTCAGAGGTCTTGCGTGATGAGTGGGCCTTCACCGGATTTGTTGTGAGCGACTGGATGGATGTCGAGCGCTTACACACCTACCACCGCACTGCTGAAAACTTTAAGGAGGCGGTTTACCAGAGCGTGAATGCCGGGATTGACATGCACATGCACGGCCCCAAGTTTTTTGAGCCACTGCGTCAACTGGTCACCGAAAACCGAATAAGTGCATCAAGAATTGACGCTGCGGTAAGACCGATACTGCTCGCGAAGTTCCGCCTGGGTTTGTTTGAGCGCGCGCAGGTCGACCCCTCCGTTACGAAAAAGCTTTTGTTCAACAAAGAACATCAGAAAACAGCCCTTGAGCTCGCCCGGCAAGGGATTGTACTGCTAAAAAATGAAGCGAATACGCTGCCACTCTCTGCGGGAACACGTATTTTTATAACTGGCCCCAACGCTGATAATCATTCGCTGATGGGTGATTGGGTGTTACGACAACCCAAGGAAAACATCACAACGGTCGTTGAAGGACTCAGACAAGTCGGCAACGGGGTCATGGAGATTGATTATCTTGACCTCGAAGGCAGCGTTAAACGTATTGAACCAGAGATGATTGCGACCGCCGTTAAGCGAGCTGAGTCTGCCGACGTGGCACTAGTGGTTGTCGGGAGTAACCCGTTACGCTTCGATCGAAAAGGCAAAACATCGGGTGAGAACGTGGCCCGGAGTTCACTGGGTCTATTTGGCCAGCAACTTGCTCTCGTGCAAGCGATTCAGGGGACGGGGGTGCCCACCGTCGTTATTTTGATTAACGGCAGACCACTGGCAGAGCCTTGGGTCGTCGATAACGTTGCCGCACTCATCGAAGCCTGGGAGCCGGGTGCTCTGGGCGGCAGAGCCCTGGCTGAAATTATCGTTGGGCAAGTCAATCCGAGCGGCAAAATGCCAATCACCGTGCCGTACTCAGCGGGACATTTGAAAGCCATTTATAACCACAAACCCACGGCGACGGTTCGGAAATATATTGATGCACCGACCCACAATCTGTATGAATTTGGAGACGGTTTGAGTTACACAGACTTTGCTTACTCGGACGTTAAGTTGTCGCGCTCAACGATGTCGATGGGCGAGTCGACCCGACTTTCTGTAGTTGTGCGCAACGTCGGGGCACGGACGGGTGACGAGGTTGTACAACTCTATGTCCGCGATGACTTCTCAGCCGTCACACGCCCGGTTAAGGAGCTTAAGGGGTTCAAGCGTGTCTCTCTCGCACCGGGAGCAGCGCAAGAAGTTTACTTTGATATTAGCCCTGAGGCGCTCGGGTACTTCGGTATTGATATGTCGTGGCAGGTTGAGCCCGGGGACTTCAGCATTATGGTTGGCGGGTCTTCCCGCAGTCGTGACCTTGAAACGGTTACGCTTCGGGTTAGTCCCGAGTAGTGGTGCTGTCTCGTTTGGCTGTCAAACGCGTGACCAAAAGTCCATTAATGCCGAGCCGAGTCGCCATGGCACGTTTCGTCAGTTCACGCGTTAACCCTTTTTTAGTGACAAATGTCCTAAAGGACATATGTATGTTCTCTCCAGTGAAATTTCTGCTTTACGGTGCTCTACTTCTCTCTACCGTGCATGCCACTGCGCACGCGGCCGCCGACAGTGTTGCAGTGTCGGATTACAAAAATGTTTTGCTGATTATCGTCGATGACCTTCGAGCCGACCTCGGAGTCTACGGGGATTCGCAGGCGAATACGCCGCACATCGATGACTTGGCAGAGCGGGGAATTGTATTCGACAGGGCCTACGCGCATCAGGCGATTTGCGCACCTTCCAGAGCCTCGCTGTTCACAGGACTGAGACCGAAAACTACGGGGATTAGACGCCTTGATCAGCCTGTATCTGAGTGGGTTCCGAAGGTGTCGACACTCAACAAAACCTTTAAGAATGCGGGTTATACAACGCTTGCTTTTGGCAAGGTTTATCATCACCTCAATGATGATCTCGAAGGTTGGAGCAGGCAACCTATTGATCATGAGCACCCCATGAGAAAGCGGCGAGAAGAACCTGGCCAACCCAATCCTGTGATCGATATTGTGGCATCGGATCGAGCGCTGCCTGATCGACTCAATGTTGAGCAGGCGCGTGAGGCACTTGTTGCGTTATCTTCAAGTGAAGACCGTTTCTTTATGGCCGTAGGGACACATAAACCCCACTTACCGTTTAGAGTCCCACAGTCAGCCTGGGATGCGACGGCCAATAGGCAACCCATTTCGCCGGACCTTCAACAACCGCCTAAAGGCGCGCCCCCGTGGTCGGTCGTCGCTTTGGAAATTTGGAACTACGATGACCTGCCGGAGAAACCGGGCCCCATGAGTCCCGCGCAGACACAGCGGCTGCGGCGTGCCTATGCAGCCTCTATTACCTATGTGGACACACTGATCGGAGATCTTCTGCAAACTGTGAGTGACACAGGGTTGGCTGATGACACGCTGATCGTGCTGTGGAGTGACCACGGATACAAGTTGGGCGAATATGGCGCTTGGTCAAAACACACAACACACGAGGTCGATCTAAAAATTCCGTTGATTGTTGTTGCACCGCAAGCGATGCCGCAGGGCTCTCGCAGCCTTGCGATTGTCGAAACGGTAGATATCTACCCAACTATCCTCGACTTTGCGGGGATAGAGCATCCCAAGCATCTCGAGGGCGCTTCATTTAAGGGCGTCGTATTGGGTCAATCGGATGTGGGAAAAAAGGCGGCTTATTCCGAAATTACGCGCTGGGTATCCGGGGTCAAGTTGCGAGGACAGTCGGTAAGAAGTGATCGATATCGCTATACCGCTTGGGTTTCAGTGGCCTCAGGTGAAGTCGTGTCGAAGGAGCTCTATGACCACCGTACCGAGTTATTGCCAACCCTTAATCTCGCGGATAACAAAAAGTTGGCGCCAGTATTGGACGCGCTTGAGTCTCTGCGCTTTCGGCATTGGAATGGTTCGTAGACATGCCAACAACCCTGACGTTGCCTAAACCCCATTCAGGAAGCACCAATCAAAGAACGATTCGTGTGAATCAACCCAAGCGTCAGGCCCAAAAAAAAAGGAGGCGGGGTAACAATAACGCGCTTGGTTTATTGCTTTTAGCGTGTTGTGCCAATCTCTTAGGTTGCGTGCAGTCGACGACTGAATCGACGGCGTTATTGGCTGACGAAGGCACTGTTTTTGAGGGAGCCGTAGTCTCTGAGAGTGGCCAGCGCCAGTCGCCGCCGAACATTGTCATTTTTCTCGCTGATGACATGACGTGGCACGACGTGGGCGTCTATCGACGGCTGGCGACGTCGTTGCCGGGCGCTGTGAGCACACCGAATATCGATCAGTTGGCAAGCGAAGGCGTGGTTTTTGAACGCGCCTTTACGGCTACAGCGATGTGTTCGGTCGCGCGGCATCAAATTTATACGGGGTTATATCCGGTTCGAAACGGCGGTTATGGGAACCATTCGCGCGTTTATGAGGACACAAAGAGTATCGTCAGTTACTTTTCAGAATACGGCTACGAAGTGGCGCTGGCGGGTAAATCCCATGTGTATCCGCGGCACGTATTCCCGTTCAAAAAAGCAGGTCATGAAAACAAAGGAGCCGCCGGTGAAACGACCTTTGGTATTGAGAAAACCAGGGCGTTTTTAGACGATGTTGGAGAAAGACCTTTTGTACTCATTGTAGCCTCGAGTAACCCACATATTCCATGGAATCGCGGCAAAACGAAAAGCTACCCTTTAGCCAGTATTGCTGTGCCACCGTACCTGCGGGATTCGCCCAGATTAAGAGCCAAATTGTCCTCTTACTTGGCAGAGGTTTCGGAGCTTGATCGGGAGGTAGGGTTGATTGATGTCGAGCTGGGTAAGCGGGGATTGACCGATAACACCATTTTTGTATTTTCATCCGAGCACGGGAGTGATCTTCCCTTTGGGAAATGGACCGCCTACGATGCGGGCGTGAAGTTGGCTTTGGTCGTTCGGTGGCCCAACAAGATAAGCCCGGGTATTTCTTCAGCAATCGTAGAGTCAGTTGACCTGCTTCCGACGCTTATGGATCTCTCTATTAACACAGTCCCAAGGGGCTTAGACGGTCGTAGCTTTTCGTCACTGCTAAGCGGTACGACCGACACCCACAAACAGTTTGCCGTAGGCATGCAGACGAGTAAAAACATTCACAATGGCGTCCCTTATCCGATTAGATGGGTGCGCACAGAGCGCTATAAACTGATTGAAAACCTCCTTCCCGAGACGCGATTTTCAAGTTTCACAACGGTGAGCGATTGGTTTCAGCAAGAACTGGCAGACGAGGTAACAGCCGGTACCGATCGGTATTTAAGTTATCTAAAAAGACCCAGGCTTGAGTTTTATGACTTAGAGCGCGATCCGTTCGAATTACAGAACTTAGTCGGACAGCTCAATGCGTCGCAGACGATAGAGTTGCAACGAATGCAGGTCCATTTATATCAGTGGATGCGCGAACAAAATGACCAAGGCATTCAGACTGAGATGGCGGTTTGCCAGCGAAAAGGTTTTTCACACCGAGGATGTCCGTAGGGGCGACTACGCGTTCCGACGTCTAGCAAAGGATCTGGGGCAGTATCCGTCCACCACAGTAGCTTCATTTGCCTCATCGAAATCCGATGCACCCACGCTTCAGTCATGCACTCACCGCAGGCAGCGGGATATACTTCAGGCTTACGGCGTTTCAGGTACCTCAGATACACGGGTCCATTCTAAAGAGCGCCTCAGAAAACCAATTTTCACCTTCATCTTGAGTGTATCTGCAGTGGGTAAGGACAATTCCACGCGCTTATAGTCCCCCAGTTGTGGGACAAATACCTGGCCAGTCCAGCGACCTTTTTGATCCCCGACCGTGACCTCTTTGAGGACTGCAAAGCCAATGCTCGACGGGTCGCTGTCGTTGCGAACAGCAAGACCGTGTCCAGCCGTTGCTGTTACTTCAATCCAGACGGGATCTTTTGGGTGTTGCCAAATGCCTGAAATACCCTCGGCGCTGCAAAGGCTGGATATCAGTAAGAGTGTTAGGGGGAGAATGGCTTTAAGCATAATGGCCTAGATCAATTTTGGATGTGTTTACGATAGGTGAAGTCCGGAGTCGTTCTTTGGTGCAACCGTTGGCACTTCACTCTCTCCTGAAGTTTAAAACCCGCTAGAGATTTTAGGGCTCTTTCAAGAACTTAGGAACGTCGCATTCCTTGATTGTGGTACCGGAGGCCGGACTTGAACCGGCACGCTTTTAAAGGCAACGGATTTTGAATCCGTCGTGTCTACCAATTCCACCACTCCGGCAAGAAGTTAGGAAGGGCGCGGAGTATATCAGTTCAAACTGATTGAGCAACGAAAGGATCGCTATAATCTCCACTTGCTTGTATACTCCGCCGCAATTTGGCGCAGGGCGACGGGTCTTGTGCTGTTATCTGAGTATCTTGAGGGAGAAAAGACATGGCGATGAAGCTTGTCAGAAAGACCGCTGAGTACAAAATTTTCTTGCGCGGCGACAACCGTTACGCTGTTCAAAACGCCAATGGCAAGCCAGTCAATGGTGAAGAAAAAGTAAATATCTTGATTGCGGAGGAGCTCATCAAAGTCACGGCTCCGACCGAAGCAGCGCCCGACGTCGAAGAGACTGTTGAAGAAGTTGCCGAGGAG
>JAACDF010000084.1 GCA_009937065.1 Gammaproteobacteria bacterium
ATCCCTGAGTTTTCGGGGCCCATCCGCAGCACTTGTTTTTGCAGTGAGCTCAGTGCCTCCAACTCTGGATCTATGTAGACCCAGTTAGCTTCGCGTTTCATTAGTTCTGCGCTCTCGGGCGCTATAGGCGTAGCTAAAATCTCTGTTGTTGCCGCTAGCACGGCACTACGGATATCAAAATCACCCACGCCCATACGAGACAAGGCTTCAGTTGTGATTTGATCATAGTCGTTGAGCAGTTCAACGACCGCAGGGACATCGATACGATTGACCCACTGCGCAAAGCCGTCGTATCGACTAAAGCCCGACGGGTCCATGGTAATTCGGAGTCCGTCGTCGCTGAAAGGGAAGGGCTTTGACGGGCGGCCCACCGGTAAGAGTTTATACGGCACCTCACCCCGTCGGAGTGCATCAACAATGGCCACAGCACGCTCGACGATGTAGTCGCCTGCAACGAACTGAGCAAGCGCTTTGCCGCCATTAACGGTCCCAATAGTTTCGCGGGCATAGCTATCCGCAGTTTCCTCAGTTACGGTTGGCTCAGGCGGTGCCTTAGGCAACCTCTCCGTTTCGGTAACGACGACTTCCTCTGGAATGGGTTCCGGCTCGGGAGCTGGGACCATCTCAATTTCGACAGGTGTGATTTCTGTGACTTGCTCAGGGACTTCGGATTTCCCATAGTCGCCCGTCATTAGAATGAACACTAATGTCGCTAGTATCCCTGCAAATAGAATCGCAAGAATGATTAGATTGGCTTTGTCGTCTGCCACTTTGTCGGTCATTGATGATTCCCCAGTCGTTATTTGTGCAAGCCTACCGAAGAAACATTAGACCTGCGACCGTCAGATAAGTTCTGGCGGTTTATCGGGTTTAGCGTAGCTGAAACGCTGATAGGTGCCTGTGGAGTGATACGCATCGAGGCCAACACCGGCAACGATGTCCATGCCTTGGAGGTCCAGTGATCCGTCGTTTCGCTGCGCGTTATCGGATAGATGAATCTGCTCGATAGAACCGATGATGAGGTGCGTACCATTGATGGTTAGCGGGAGGTGTTCAGCCAGTTTAAGTCCTAACTGTAAGGGGGATTCTGAGACAAAAGGTGCTACAAAACCCTCGCGCCACTGTTGGGCGAACCCGCAGGCGTAGAACTCTGATTGGTCGCGGGCAAATCTAGCCGATGTGTGATGCGCGCGCCGCGCCATAGCGCGGGCTACCGCGTTAACCGAGTACGTCTCTGTCGCGAGGATGTTCTCGAGCGTATGTCGCTCCGTCCCCTCAGGCGCGGGTCTAATAATCATACCCATGAGCGCAGGGTCTGCTCCCACGTGGAAGCATGAGTTGATCACACAAACATTGGTCTGCTTCTCTTCATTCATGGTTCCCACGAGCACTACAGGCTTAAAGCCGGGAAGACTGTTGATGAGTGCAACCCGCTGACGCTTCTCCAACGTTTCGAGTGTTTGCTTATCGATCACGACTGAGAGCTCGTTTAACAGGCGACTCGCCGTAGAGACCCTCATAGCGACGCTTAGCCCAGAACGCGTATACGGGGTCTACAATCTGCTTGATTACCGGCCAGCGTAGCCATGCCCAAAGCATTCCAAAGCGCGTGTGCTTCCAGGCGGCGACATTCGCGTCTGCCCCCACCACCCACTCATCACCTCGTTTAAGGTGCAAGTTCAGTAGCAGGTCTTGTTTGGATGGCATATCTTGGGTGATATCGATCTGGTGTATGTCGACCAGATCCAAACTTTCGCGCTTCAGTTTGGCGAGATGTTTCATTTCTCGCGCACACAAAGGACACGCACCGTCGTAGTAGAGTGTTTCTTTCGTCATTCCGATTACCGGTGGCTACCTTGGGCTAATCGTAAGGGCTTAAAGGATCAAAAACCTCGATTGCTCAACTAGCGTCCATTTCATCGAGCATCTTTTTAATGCTCTCGGCGAGTTTTAGTTCGTCACCGCGCTTGAAACCAATATGAATCTCCCTGACACGGCCCTCAGTATCTAAGAGATAGCCTGATGGCATGCCATCAACAGCGAACATACGTGCAATGCCACCCTCGGTATCAATGACCACTGGGTAATCCACCTTGTAGCGGGCCAGAAAATCCCACGCATCCTCCTCAACGACATCAATGCTGATTGCGAGAAACTGCACAGGATCGCCGGCAAACTTCTCATTCAGGCTATTAAGTGCCGGCAGCGACAAGCGGCAGGGTCCACACCAGGACGCCCAGAAATCCACGTACGTGATCTTCCCTCGGAAGTCGGACATAGACAGGTCGCCCTCGGCATTTTGAATGGCAGGTAAGGTCCAGTCCGGTGCAGGAACAGGAGGATTTACCTTCACCACATTGTTCTTGCTTTCCGCATGAGCGCCCAGACTTAGGAATGAGCTGGCGGTGAACAGTGCAATGAATAGTGCGGTAATAAGGCGCTTCATGGTTTGTTCCATGTCGAAAACGTCTA
>JAACDF010000085.1 GCA_009937065.1 Gammaproteobacteria bacterium
CGACCATCCTCATCGCTTAGATACTCCGACTTATAATTGATAATCGTTTCGATCATGGAAATCGGCGCAGGATCGAGCGGGCTTTCAACGCGCCCAAGTTTACCGACAGCCATTTCCACCTCAGGAATCGCGTTGATCGCCATGTCTTGTTTGCGCAACACATCCATGACCTCTCCGATGGAGGCATGCGGCATAGTCGTTGGCATCAAAAGATAGGAACCTTCATCAAGGTCCGGCATAAACTCTTTGCCCAGACCGGGCACTGCATGGGCTACAGCGACATAAGGATCCGATTTTTTAACAAATTCAGGCATCCACCCAAAAACCTTTCCCCAGCCCAACCAGATGGTGAATCCGAAAAGAATAATACACACACAACCAGCGAGAAAAACTGTTTTCGCTTTTAAGAGGAAAGCGAGGATACGCCCGTAGAAATGGACGAAGACATAGAAGAATCCTAAGAGTCCACCAATGGTGAGAACGACGAATAAAAAGTTCATCAAAGTTGCTTCAACACCCAATGGCTTCCAGTCTGCGGCCAAGAACCAAGCAGTGATGAGTGCGACTGTAAGACAAATCACATAGCGGGAATACTGCTTAAGCAAACTGAGCCATCTCGGGACGGCCTTAGCTTTTCTTCGTATCCGCCTCGCCAATACCCAGTGTGCCAGTGGAGGTATGATCGTGATCGCTACAAGGATAGAACCAATCAGCGCGAACGTTTTGGTATAGGCGAGCGGCTGGAACAATTTACCCTCTGCAGCCTGCATCGTGAAGACGGGGAGAAAGCTGATGACCGTTGTGAGCACAGCGGTGACCACCGCTCCGCCGACTTCGCTACAGGCTCGGTAGACGACTTCCAGACGATTCTCATCCGGTGGTGCTTTATCAATATGCTTGAGAATGTTCTCAACCAGAACAACGCCCATATCAACAATGGTGCCAATCGCGATAGCAATTCCAGATAGCGCGACGACGTTCGCATCGACTTTAAACAGCTTCATGCCGATAAAAGAAAAGAGCACCGCGAGTGGCAACACACCTGCGATCAATGAAGCGCTGCGCAAATGCATCACCATGAGCACGACAACGATGATCGTGACGAGTATCTGTTGCCGCACGGCATTCTCCAGCGTGCCGAGGGTCTCGTAGATGAGGCCGGTTCTATCATAAAAAGGAACCACCTCGACTTGGCTGACTGTGCCGTCTTCAAGCGTCTTTTTAGGCATGCCCGCCGAAATTTCACCGATTTTTGCTTTCACCCGCTTGATCACTTCGAGCGGGTTTTCTCCATAACGCGTGACGACAACACCACCGACTGCTTCAGCTCCCGCCTTGTCCAATGCGCCACGCCGCAGCGCGGGGCCGTATTCGATAGAGGCGATTTGATCGAGCGTCACCGGCACATTGTCGCGTTGGGTAATGACTGTCTTACGAAGGTCATCCAGACTATCGATAAACCCCAGCCCCCGAATCACGTATTCAACCGCATTGATTTCAATCGTGCGCGCTCCGACATCGAGATTGCTCCCCTTAACCGCGGCAAACACTTCATGTAACGCGACATCATAGGTCCGAAGTGCATCCGGATCGACGTCGATCTGATACTCTTTCACATAGCCCCCGATAGAGGCAACTTCGGCGACCCCGTCGACACCCTGCAGCGCATAGCGCACATACCAATCCTGCGTGCTACGTAGCTCGTCCAAGTCCCAGCCACCCGTTGGATTACCGTCCGTGTCCATGCCTTCCAGTGTATACCAAAAGACTTGCCCTAAGGCGGTGGCATCCGGCCCCAACTGGGGTGACGCTCCTTGCGGCAAGGTGCCCGATGGCAGGCTATTGAGCTTTTCGAGGATGCGACTACGCGTCCAATAAAACTCAGCATCTTCCTTGAAGATGATATAGATCGAGGAGAAGCCGAACATCGAGTAACTGCGGATTGTCTTCACTTCTGGCAGACCCAGTAATGCAGTCGTCAGCGGATATGTGATTTGATCTTCGATATCCTGCGGAGAGCGCCCCATCCCCTCGGTGAAAACAATTTGCTGGTTCTCGCCGATGTCGGGAATCGCATCGACGGGAACCGGATCGCGTGGCAAGAAATCAGACTCCCAATCAAAGGGAGCGACGGCAATTCCCCAGAAGATGAGAACGACGGTGAAGAGTATGACGACCAGCTTGTTCTCGAGACAGAAACGGATGAGCTGATTGATCGGATTTTTTGGATTGGTGCTCATAGTTTAGAAGGCTATAGAGATCATCCATATTGCCATTCCCATCATCATGAGATTCTCGGTGAGGGAAATGAAACCTAGTGGCACGTCGCTCCCCCCGCCGACACAGGCGCAGCTCAAGTCGCGCTTATCAATATAGACTGCTTTTATAATCGAGATAGCACCAAGCGTCGTCGCCAGAAGAACGATGGGAGCGACGACCCAGATAAAGAGCCCCGAGATCATCAAGATTCCACCAATCGCCTCGATAAAAGCATAGACGTAAGCGTAAGGCACATAACGCCGTGCGAGCAGATCGTATTGGATGAATCCGTTAGCGTAGGACTGCAGATTCTGCAGTTTTAGAACACCCAACACGCACATGCTGAATGCGATAAATAATTCGAGAACTGGTATGATATGGAGACTACCGTGAATTGCCCATGCCGTCGTCAAGGCCATCCCAAACGTGACTGCGAAGATGGCGATGATTGGTTGATAGGTCTTTCCTTCCTTCGGATCGGAATCGAGCTTCAAGTGCTCACGCAATTGGTCATAACCGCCGATGAGTTCTCCATCGATCAAGATCTGCGGCGTCTCATCGACACCGTTTTCTTCTTTATATCGCTTATTCGCATCCATCGATTCGAGATGACGGTCATCAACTTCGTATCCATTGCGCTTCAATAAATCCCAAGCCTTGATACCCCAAGGGCACAGGTGATCGGGTGTCACCATTCTGTAGATTATCGCCTTTTTCTTCATTGTTAAGTTCTCTTAAAGATTAATGTTTGTGTTCAGCCTCTTTAGTGAGCTCTGGCTCAACAAGCAGACCTTTCACTTCGCCACAGCGTAACATCATGGCCCCGAAGTAAGGGTTCAGGAGTGAATCCTCAGCTTGAAGCCAACTGGCTCCACGGTCGCCGTAAACCATCGGGCAATGCATCAGATAGAGATCCGTTTCAAATGAGTTCGGATTGGATTCCACGGCTTCGATCAGTGCGTTCGAAAGCGTCTCAAAATGAGGCCGTCTGATCGTATCCAGACTGTCTGCTGCAAGCATCGCATGTATCAAATCGGGAATATCCCCCTCATGACCGGTTGCCTGCATCATCGACTTTAGAGCAACTTTTGATGCATCCAAATCATCCGCAGCAAGGGCGGCTTGCAGCTTCAAATAACCGGGCACCAAAGACACAAACAATTTCTCGGAATTCGTATCTGTAGCCGCTTCGATCTCAGCGCCTTTCAGACTATCCACCTTCGATTTAACCTCACCACATTTCAGCATCATCGCTCCATAGTAAGGATTCTGAAGGGGCTCGGTCGCTTGAATCCAATCGGCCCCACGGTCATCATAGACCATCGGACAGTGCATCACGAGAAGCCCTTCGGGAAAGCTCGATGGCGTATCCATGACTGCTGCGATCAGCGAATTCGAAAGTGTTTCAAAATGCGGACGCCGGATCGCATCCAGACTATCCGCTGCGAGCATCGCATGTATCAAGTCGGGTAGATCGCCTTGATGGCCGGTTACCTGCATCATCGCCTTAAGCGCCGACTTGGATACGCCAAGATCGTCGGCGGCCAAGCTCGCTTGTAATTTCAAATAGTCATCCAATAAAGAGAGTGCCATTTCCACTGACAGCGCAGGTGGAGCCGGAGCCATAGCCATCTCGCTGTGGTCATGTCCGACAGTCTCAGAGCCAGCGTCTGGATTCATCATGCTGGGCTTTGCCTTAATCTGTAGCGCACTATCAATCTTGAAGGCTCCATTAGTGACGACCCGTTCGCCCACTTCGAGGCCTGAAGTAACAACGTAGCTATTGCCAGCCCTCACACCTAACTCAATTTCTCGCCCTTCATAAGTCGGGCGCTCCGCATCTGGTTTTTCGACGTAGACAACGGCCCGCTGCCCCGTCCGTAGAACGGCTGTGGATGGAACCAAAATCGAGGCACCACTACTATCGCTAGAACCACTAACTGTCGCTTCTACAAACATTCCAGGTTTAAGGCGAGCTTCCGAGTTGGGAACATTGACACGAACGGGAACGGTTCGAGTAGCCGCATTGATCTCTGGTTCGATAAAAGCGACCTCTCCCTCAAAGGCTTCACCGGGAAACGCTTTTAAAGAAAGCGCCGCTGATTGGCCTACCTTCAGCCATCCCAGATCTGACTCGTAGGCGTCCAGTTCAGCCCACATATTACTCAGATCAACGATACGAAAGAGGACTTCGCCAGCTTTGAGATAATCACCTTCGCTTACATTCTTGGCGACAACGACGCCGCCCACCGGTGCTTTGATCGTAAAGTGATCCTGTGCTTCGCCGCTCTCAACGATCGCATCAATTTGCGCGGGTAGTAGATCCCAGAGACGGAGCTTCTTGCGAGCAGCCACGGCGTAGATGCTTTCCGGGTCGGCTCGGTGAGCATTGAGCAATTCGCGTTGCGCGGTGCGAAGTTCAGGGCTGTAGACCTTGGCTAATGGATCGCCTGCACGAACTTGCGCACCGGTGAAGTTGACGAACAGTTCATCGATGCGTGCAGGGAATCGCGCGGTGAGCGATTTCTCCAAAGTCTCGTCATAGCCGAGCTTTCCGACGAGGCGGATGCCGACTTTGGGAGACTCTTCTTTAACCAGAGTCGTTTTAATATCAGCCAATGCGCGCGAGCTCTCGCTCATGCTCAAGACTCGTTCGCCTTCGTCGCTATCACTATCATTTGCGAGGGGAATCAGGTCCATGCCGCAGATCGGACAATCGCCTGCGTCCGGCTGTTGAATCTGAGGGTGCATGGAACAAGTCCACACTTCTGGCTCGGTAGATTCGACGTCCCCAGTGCTATGGTCATGGCCAACGGCGTCTTCCGATGCTTTAGAAGGCAGGAGAAATCGGCCTGCAAGCAGTCCGAGAATTATAAGCCCGAGGGCTAAAAGTATTTTTTTCGTTTTCATTCGATTTAAATTTTCCGTTCTAGATTATTCGCCGATCAGGGCGTTGATTTTGGCGACCGCTTGACGCGCGTTTGCAGCGGCTCGCCAGTAGTTCAGTTTCAGTTCGAGCAAGGAGCGCTCGCTATCGATCATTTCCAGAGCACTGAGCTGGTCGCTCTCGTAGGCGGCTCTCGAATTATCCAGAGCTTGGTCCGCCAGCGGGATCAGCGTCTCCTCGTAGCGTTGCATACGCCTCGCGCTATCCTGAAAGGACGCCAGCGTTGCACTCAGCTCGGCCTTCAGTGCCAACTCTCTATTGAGGTAGGAGCTGTCTACAGAACGCCTGTTTGCGTTGGCCGCACGTATGTTGGCACGATCCTTCCCCGCCCAAATCGGGAGACTCACAGCCAAGGAGACATTCCATGGATCGTTGCCTGCATCTCGCGCCGCGATACCGCTACCATCGACTTGAATGTATTTCAGTCCCACCGTGAAATCCGGGCGACGCGCCAATCGGCTCAACTCCGCTTGCTGGCTAGCTCGAATGCTACTTTGACGTAGAGCCAGTAGCTCAGGGTTATTTTCAACTAATACCTGATGAAGCGAGCTTGCGTTGACTACAGACGAATCAACCGCTTCTAATTCCCCGATTAAGGAGAGCTCAGCTTCTGGCATCGCAAGCAACGCAGCTAATCGATGGCGCTGTTCGATTCGCTCTTGTTCTAGTTTATCCAGATCATCTCGCTTCCTTTCATACTCCAGCTCCAGACGAAGCATGGAATTGATCGAAGCCCCGCCGCTGACTTGCTCCTCTACGATAGAACGCATGTCCTGAATAAGCCCCAGATTCTGCTCTGTCGTTTCAACCGAGTTCTCCAAATAAAGCAGCTCCACATAAGTAATCGCTACCTCCCGTCGAAGCCGCGCCAAAGCATGCTCATAGGCAAAGCCACTCACGCTGGCATCACTCTGGGCGATATCTTTACGCGTAGAGAGCTTACTCAGCCAGGGCACGGTCTGGCTAAACGAATAGATCGCCTCTTGCGAACCTGTTCGTGTCTCCACAGACTCACCGAAATAGGAAACTTGTAGTTTCGGATTCGGCAAGGCATCCGAAGCGCCAACGCGCTCCGTTGCACTCAGGCGACTTTCACGAAAAGCCTCTAAGCTAGGATTTTTCGACTCCGCCCGTGCAAGCGCTTGGTCGAGACTCAGACTCTCCGCCTGTGCGATTGAAATGGATAGCCCCAATAGAAGGCTTAGTTGAGTGCCACGATAGGCACCCTTAAAAAAGTGTTTTGTATACATAGATCATGATTGATTCGGTAATTGCTCAAAAGCCTGTCATCCTGCATAGGACGTGGCATGGATGTGCCGCACAACAGCGGCACGTGAACAACACGGATCAATCAGATCCTATAGACACAATACACCTGTGATAACGAAACAGGTGGGGACCCCAACACTGACTCCAGCATCTTGGGATGAGTTGATTCGAGGACTGGTTCATAGACCAGCAAGTCGCGAACAACAAAAAGCACTGGAAGTAGTGAAAGCGTGGCGTTGTGCGTGCCCGCGTCCTTATGAGACGCAATTTCAAAGTCCTCTAAAGCTTTATGCGGACAATTCTCTGGATCATGCTGATCTTGAGAACTCTGCTGATCGCCAGTGCTCTCACAGCAACTAGGGATCGCTGCGACTTCAGACTCATCCGCAAACAAACCCGCCGCTGTGCAACAGCAGAACGGATTGAAGATGGCTAGCACCATCAGCAGATGAACGAAGTTAGAAAACATTTTCCTGTATATTACTGAAGCGTTAGATGAATACAAACATTCTTTATTCCCGAGGTAATAAGACTAAATCATCCTTGTAAATACTAGCTGGAGTAAAGCGCGGTTGCTATCTGATTCATTCAACGGGAGTTGCACGGCTCGTGCGGTGTGCCGGACCCAGCGATAGTCAGCCCACTCAAAGACGCATCGGTAAAGTGGGAATAAAAATACAAAACCTTGACTCAAACCATCTCTCAGTGACTTGATATATCTAGTGAAACGCAAAATAATAGCAGTTGCTCTCCTGAGCTTTTTTGCCTGGAACACCGTCTTTGGTGGCGTAGGTGGACTATTGTTGTGTCTTAACAAGAGCTCGGTGCTCTCTCCCGAGTTAACCAGCAGTAAGGGCTCTGAGTGCCCGCCTTTGTGTGTTAGCGGAATACCGGAAGAGAGTAGTTTCTCTGACGATGATTCCTGCGTGGACTTAGAACTAAAGGCAGTCGAACTACCGCAGGTGCGCATCGACAAAGGAGAATCCGTTCCGGCTTTGACTGCACTTCCACTTGTGGCATCCGGTGTCGCTGAACCAAATTTTACGTTAAAAGCAATTACTCACAGCGTTCAAGCTCAGGCACCCCCGGAGTTATTGGACACGAGTGTGCTCGTCGCGCAGACCATGAATCTGCGTCTCTGATATCCTGATAAAGTTAATTGGTTAGGCCCTCTCGTTGAGGGCACCTCCACTGCGCAATCCACCTTCTGTGTGATCGTAGTATCTAACTTCTATCAGGATTTTTTATGCACCTATTTTCAAAACGTAAGCAAAGCATGCCCACTCGCGCATGTATCGACTATAAACCATTTACTATTGCCTTTGCGATCTGCTCCTTCGCCGCGGGCACACTCTCAGCCGAGCAGGCGGACGCAATTGATCGACCACACGTCGGGGAACCTCAGGGCGAGTTGACGCTACGGGAAGCTTACGCATACGCGCTAGTCAACAGCCCTAGACTGGCGGGATAC
>JAACDF010000086.1 GCA_009937065.1 Gammaproteobacteria bacterium
AAGTTTTACCAGATTTGACCAAACCGACCGTCACTATTTTGACCGAGTCGCCCGGGTTCTCGCCTGAAGAAGTTGAGACCTTAGTTACCATCCCCTTGGAAAATTCCTTAATGGGTGTAACCGGGGTCACTCGATTGAGATCAGTTAACGACATTAGCCTCTCTCTTGTCTTTATCGAATTCGAATGGGGAACCGACATCTATCAAGCGCGCCAGTTTGTGCAGGAGCGGCTGGCTGGTGCAAGTGAGGCTCTGCCTGAAGGCGTCACCCCCTACATGACTCCGGTAGCTTCATTGATGGGAAACATCATGCTAGTTGGTTTGGTCGATCCGTCGGGTGAGACGGAGCCGATGGATCTGCGGACGTTGGCCGATTGGACCGTATCTAGACGATTACAGTCTATCCCTGGCGTGGCTGAAGTGCTGGGCATGGGTTGTGGCGTCAAGCAGCTACAAGTCCAACCCCATCCCGACAAAATGCTAGCGATGGGCATTCGCTATGAGGAACTCCACGAAGCTGCGGCCAATGCTGTCAGTAACAGCACGGGCGGATTCTTAACGGAATCCTCGCAAGAAATCATGGTGCGTAATCTTGCTATGACCACCGACCTCGATGCGATTGGCAACACAGTGGTGACGCATGTCAATGACCGCCCAATTCGTATCAAAGATGTTGCCAGCGTCGCATGGGACATCGAGCCAATGCGAGGCGATGCGGGTATGGGTAGTAAGCTCTTAGGCAATCACGAGAATACCAAAGGTTATCCTGGCGTCATCCTCAGCGTCACCAAATCACCGGGGTTCGACACACTCACCTTAACCGACGAGGTGGAAACCGCGTTGGAGGATTTGAAAGCTTCGATGCCCGAAGGAGTCGAACTAGTGACTCTCTACCGCCAGTCTGATTTTATCGATCTAGCAGTCGGGAACCTAGAGGAGGCTCTGCGCGATGGCGCGATCATGGTCGCCGTCATTCTGTTTCTCTTTTTACTCAACCTGAGGATCACACTCATAACGCTTACCGCGATCCCCTTGTCCTTAGGCATGACCATTTTGGTTTTTGATCTCTTAGGTTTGAGCGTTAATTCGATGACGCTCGGCGGCCTCGCTGTCGCCATCGGCATGGTCGTGGATGATGCTATTGTTGACGTGGAGAATGTTTTTCGAAGGCTGCGCGAAAACGCCCTCCTAGAAGAACCACGCAACAAGCTCGAAGTCATTGCCAAGGCATCTGCCGAAGTGCGTTCATCGATTCTCTACGCGACTGTGCTGATTATTTTGGTATTCTTGCCATTGATGGCATTGAGCGGCGTTGAAGGACGGCTCTTCACACCGATTGCCGTGGCGACAATTGTTAGTATGGCAGCATCGTTTCTTGTATCCTTAACCGTGATACCAGTGCTCAGCTCATATCTGCTAAAACCAAAAGCCGATCAGAAACATGCGGATGGTATTGTCGAACGCGGGTTCAAAAAGCTCTTCAATGCAACCTGGTTGCGACTTTCGCTCTCTCAGCCTTTTATCGTTCTTTTTGTAGCCGGTGCACTTGTCGTGCTGGCCGGAATTTCATTTTCGAAGATGGGTGGAAATTTCCTTCCCGCTTTCCGCGAGCCGACCGTCCTCGTTGCTATGACGACTGCGCCCGGGACATCGCTAAAGCAAACGCGCGACCTAGCCGACACCGCGCAGGACCTGCTCCTTAAAATTCCTGAAGTGGAGACGGTTGGTTATCGCTTGGGTCGCGCCGAACGCGGCGATCACGTCGTTCCTGTTTCGACGGTTGAATTCGATCTCGAATTTGCCAGAGAAACCGAGCGCGAACGCAGCGAGATCGTAGCCGATATTCGAGCTACGATGCAGACGATCCCCGGAACCTTCAGCGCTCTCAGTGGACCGTTGGCGGATCGCATTGGGCATATGCTCAGCGGCGTGTCGGCGAAAGTCGCGGTCAAAGTCTTTGGCCCCGACCTAGACGAACTAAGGCGAATAGGAACCAACATTGCCGAAATCGCCCGCGAGATTCCCGGCATGGAAGAAGCCCGTGTCGAGCAGCAAGCCCCTATCCCTCAACTACGTATCGAAATTGATCGCAAACGTGCCATGGCTTATGGCGTCACTCCAGGTGCGCTGAATGCAGAACTCTCTGCTTTGATGGGTGGCGAAGCGGTCAGTGAGATCTACGAGGGGCAACGTGTCTATGACTTAGTCATCCGGCTTCCGCAGGAATGGCGGGAATCACACCAAAAGCTCTCGCAACTCTACATTGATACATTGAGTGGCCAACGCATCCCGCTGAACTACGTCGCAGATATTCGCCATGCCACTGGCCCCAATAATATCCTCCGCGAAAACACAGTGCGCAGGTTTGTGGTGTCCATTAATCCGACCGTCGATGATTTGAATGCTGCGGTCGAGACACTACAACGTGAAGTGGCTGAACGTGTAGAGCTGCCCGAAGGCTACACACTGTCCTACGAAGGTGAATACGAAGCGCAGGCTAAAGCAAAACGCACGATCCTGATCACATCGGCAATCGTGCTCTTGGTCATCTCGTTTCTACTCTACAGCTACTTCAAGAATTTCGCGTTTGTGCTGCTAGTCTTCACCATCGTGCCGATCTCCCTGGTAGGCAGTATATTCCTGACGGGGATGACGCTTAACAATATTAGTATCGCCACTCTTGTCGGTTTCATCGCGGTAAGTGGGATTGCGGCGCGTAATAATATTATGCTGATTTCGCACTATCTTCACCTGATGCGCCATGAAGGCGAGCGATTTACCCGAAAGATGGTCGAACGAGGCACGCAGGAACGCCTCATCCCGATTCTCATGACTGCAATCTCTGCTGGCCTTGCTCTGGTGCCGCTTCTCTTAGCCACCGATGAACCGGGAAAAGAAATCCTCAATCCAATTGCAGTCGTCATCGTCGGAGGCCTCGTCACCTCCACCCTGCTGGGGCTCGGTGTGACGCCTGCGATTTTCTACACCTTCTGCCGCAAGTCGGCGGAAACATCCGTCCAACGCAAATCTGCTGCGTCTGAATAATCACTCATTACGAATACATATATTATGAAATACAAAAAAACACTACTCCCCACATTGATCACATTCGCTTTGCTTTCGTGGAGCACTAGCTATGCGGATCACCACGGAAATGATGCGGATCACGACCATTCTGCTCACGAAGGTCACGACCATGCAGCACATGTAAAGGCAAAGCCGGAAGAGGATCACTCCGACCATGACCATGCCTCCCACGAAGGCCATGACCACGGAGAGCACGATCATGCAGAAGCTAAGGCAGGCCCCAATGGCGGTCGCATCATCACATCCGTTGAACCACATCTGGAATTCTTCGTGACTGATACGCGACTGATACAGATCACGTTCCTCAATGAGGACGGCAAAGCTATTGCTCCAAAAGATCAAGCGCTCTCGCTTATAGGTGGTGATCGTCAAAACCCCGTCCGACTACGCTTAACGAAAAAGGGCAACGTCCTAGTCTCCGACAAAGCACTGCCAGAGGGAAACAACCTACCGATCGTTCTCTCGATTAAGGCAGATGCGAAATCGAAAACCATTCGCGAGAAATTCAATCTAAACCTCAGCGACTGCCCAACTTGCGAATACAAAGAGTATGCCTGCATCTGCGAGCATGGTGAAGAGAGTCACGAAGGACATGACCATTAAGCTGAATAACTGAACTGCTGGCGGGCATTTACGCCAGCGGTTTGTGGCCAAAATAAAGGACATTAACAATGGGACACGACCACGACCACTCTCACGGCACTGAAAATGTCAGCGACGGCGTTCTATTGTGGACGGTCATTGTTAATTTAGGGCTCTCGGTCTTCGAGTTCGCTGCTGGGGTGATCTCGGGGAGCGTGGCCTTGATGGCCGACGCGCTGCATAATACCAATGATGCAGCCGCTCTGCTCATCGCCTACATTGCCCGTAGAATTTCCCGAAAGGGTGCCGATGAGCAATATACTTTCGGCTATCGACGAGCCGAATTGATCGGCGCGATGATCCAGTTGACCGCACTGATACTCGTCGGGCTCTACCTTGTCTACGAGGCGGTGCGCCGATTCTTCGACCCCGAGCCACTACTTGGGGGCTGGATCATGGCAGCGGCTGGCGTGGCACTAGTGGTGGATATAGTCACGGCTTGGCTCCTGTGGTCGATGTCCAAGGGAAGCCTAAATGTGAAGGCAGCGTTCCTACATAACCTAACCGACGCCGGCGCTTCAGTCGCCGTCTTGCTCGGCGGCGCTGCGATTCTATGGCTCGATTGGACTTGGGTGGATCCCGTGATCACACTCATTATAGCGGGATATATACTCTACATGTCATTCGGCATGTTAAAGAAAACCTCGCGTATCCTGATGGAAGGCACCCCCACCAATCTCTCTGTGGATGAAATCAAGGAGGCCTTGCAAAACCTCGATGGAATTAAAAACGTGCACCATATCCACGTATGGGAACTCGACGAACATCACCGTGCACTTGAGGCTCATGTCGTGATCGGAGCATGCAGCATGGAGGAACTCGAATCTCTTAAGGCGACGGTCAAAACCTGCTTGGGGAAACATTTTTCGATACACCACAGCACTCTGGAATTCGAATCAGCGGAAAATCGCTGTCACAATATCAAAGGCGGAGAATACTGTAGTTCCTAGCTACCTGTTTACTTAAAGAAGCAGCGGTAAAGTGGGAATAAAAATACAAAACCTTGACTCAAACGATCTCTCAGTGACTTGATATATCCAGTGAAACGCAAAATAACAGCAGTTGCTCTCTTGAGCTTTTTTGCCTGGAACGCCGTCTTTGGTGGCGTGGGCGGACTATTGCTGTGTCTTAACAAGAGCTCGGTGCTTTATTCTGAGATGAACTCCAGTAAGGGCTCTGATTGCCCGCCTCTGTGTGTTAGTGGATTAGCGGAAGAGAATGGTTTCTCTGAAGATGATTCCTGTGTGGATTTAGAACTAAAAGCAGTCGAACTACCGCAGGTGCGCATCGACAAAGGAGAATCCATTCCGGTTTTGACTGCACTTCCATTTGTGGCACCCAATGTTGCTAAACCGAATTTTACGTTAAAAGAAATTGCTCACATTGTTCAGGCTCAGGCACCGCCGGAGTTGTTGGATACGTGTGTGCTCGTCGCGCAGACCGTGAATCTGCGTCTCTGATATCCTGATAAAGTTAGTTGGTTAGGCCCTCTCGTTGAGGGCACCTCCACTGCGCAAACCACCTTCTGTGGATTCGCAGTATTTAACTTCTATCAGGATTTTTTATGCATCTATTTTCAAAACGTAAACAAAGCATGCCCACTCGCGCATGTATCTACTATAAACCATTTACTATTGCCTTTGCAATCTGCTCCTTCGCTGCGGGCACACTCTCAGCCGCGCAGGCGGACACAATTGATCCGCCACACGTCGGGGAACCTCAGGGCGAGTTGACGCTACGGGAAGCTTACGCATACGCGCTAGTCAACAGCCCTAGACTGGCGGGATAC
>JAACDF010000087.1 GCA_009937065.1 Gammaproteobacteria bacterium
ATCACTGTCATCTGAGAGTTGGTGATCAACCGAACCGATTTTTTCAGATAATTTCAGAAGGTTGCTGACCTCCCCCGGATCGCGAACGAGTACATCGGCGATTTCATGCGTCGACGGCTCGCGCTGTAATGAACGTCTTAACTCGCGCGCGCAACGAATGATGGTATTGATGTCTTTTTGAATGTGGATAGGCAACCTAATGGTTCTACCCTGGTTCATCAACGCCCGCTCAATGCTCTGTCGAATCCACCATGTCGCATACGTTGAGAACCTGAACCCGCGCTCCGGATCGAACTTTTCAACAGCACGCATCAGCCCGAGATTACCCTCCTCAATCAAGTCGAGAAGCGGTAAACCACGATTGGTGTAGCGTTTCGCAATCATCACTACTAATCGCAGATTACTGTTGATCATCCTGTGACGCGCAGCCTCGTCACCCGCCAATGAGGCTCTCGCTAGAAGAACCTCGTCCTCCGCGGTAAGTAGCGGCGTAGAGCCAATTTCATTGAGATACAGCTGGACGGGATCAATGTCGCGCGGCGCATCAGGCGGCTCCTGTGCTTCCCGATTATCAATCTTCACTGTTTGAAAATTTAATGCAGCTTCAGTGGCTGCAGGTGCTTCAAGTGTTTCCAGATCTGCCATAAGAGTCTTCTACCTCTTTGGCGACCCACACTCCTATCGGCGTCTGGGCAGCAATGTTAGGGGGTCTATAGGCTGACCCCGCCTACGTAACTCGAAATGGAGCTTTACTGTGTCGGTTCCACTGCTACCCATAGTCGCTATTTGTTGCCCTGCTTGTATGTTCATATTCTCAGAGACTAGCAACCGCTCATTATGACCGTAGGCGCTCAAGTACGTATCGTTGTGTTTGATAATCAGTAGCGAGCCATAGCCCGTTACACCCGTCCCGGCATAAACCACTTTTCCTGACGCCACAGCCCTTACCGGGTCGCCCCGCTTACCGGCAATATCAATGCCCTTGTGCCGATTGCTCGAATACGTCCGAACAATCTTTCCTGCTGAGGGCCAACGCCAGCGCGACACAGACTGTGGATTATTTACACTAGCACTAGGCGGCTTGGGCTTTGATGACGATTTGGTTACCGATGTCACTTTTGACTGCTTCGAATCACTTTTATTCGATTTTTTAACGGTCGGAGACGGTTTTGCCGTGACATTAGGAGTTGTCTTCGGAGTTCGAGGCTCCTTCTTCGCAGACTGAGCCGCTGGCTTTGCGGTGCGAAGCATTTGCCCTACTTTGATGATATAGGGAGACTGAATCCCATTTCGCGCCGCCAGCTCGCGAAAATCGATGCCAAGACGAAATGCAATTGAATAGAGCGTATCGCCTTTTGCTACTCGGTAGGGTTTACCCTCTTCTAGCCTAGAACCGTAACTTTTAGGCTCAACGGTACGAACATCGCTTTGACCAGCGTTTTCCCATGGCCGTAGGTTATCGGGGTCTGTTCCGGTGCATCCTGCCAGCCACATCAGCTGTAAGGTCGTAATTGCGAGCAAACGCATGGCAGGCTTTTTCGCCACAACTTAGCGCTCGGCAGACCCGAACGACAGCAGCAGTGGAACAACCACGGTACCCACGGTAAACGCTATGATACAAGCCCACAGCATGGGCTCTCCCATCAATTCAGCATAGGTTTGAGGTGACACAGGCAAGCTCTGAATGACACGGTTATCGCCATCTCGATCCAACACAGACGAGACTGGCTTTTGCCACGGCCATAACATGATGACTGAACCCAATAAAAAGCCATAGAGCACTGCCATGGTGGCGCGCTGAGCGCGTGCAAGGAGCAGTTTCAACAGTCGCGAAAATGCGAGCAACCCGCAAAAACAACCAAGTGCAAAAATGCCAATGGTGACAACATCAATGTTCACCAGCGCGCTGATCACAGGTTGGTACATACCTAAGATGAGCAACAGAAAACTACCCGAAATACCGGGCAAAAGCATTGCGGATATGGCAACGGCGCCGGCAATGAAAATGGTGAGATTACTAACGGGTAACTGCGTCGCCTGCATCAAGCCAACAGCAAGAGCAACGCCAATACCTGCAAGCCACAGGGCGTAATCACGCGCTGACCAATTTGCACGGGTCTGAAAAAAAAGATGCACCGAGCTGGCCAAAACTAAACCGCAAAAAAGTGACCATAGAGGTAGCGGATAATTGATAAGTAACCAATTCAGTAGCGACGCAAGTAAGACGACTGAAGACAAGATCCCGGTCGCGACAGCGAATAAAAAGTTCCCATCGACATGCGCCCAAGCCCCTTTGATATTGCCTGAGAGCACTAGCCGAAGTACATCCAAGCCAACACTGGCAATCGCCGCGATAAATCGATCGTAGATACCGGTTATGAGCGCTATCGTCCCTCCAGAAACGCCGGGAACGAGATCTGCCGCACCCATGGCGAGTCCGCGCAAATAAAGCCCCAGCCAATGGTCGCTACCCATACTCATCGTTGAAGTCCCTCCCGCATGGGAACGAAGAAAACATCCTCAATGATGGTCTCTTCAAATCCCTCATCCGTGAGCTGAATCTGCACAAGTTTCTGGGAATTTCCGCCCACCGGTAGAAGAAGAATCCCATGCGGCGCCAGTTGAGAAAGCAAGCGTTCAGGCACTGTTTCGGGTGCAGCCGCTCCTAGAATGACGTCAAAGGGTGCAAACTCATCCCAGCCTTCAAACCCATCCCCGTGCTTACAACGCACGTTTCTAGCTTTGAGCTTTCGCAGGCGCACGCGCGCTTTGTCTAACAGGGGCTTAATGCGCTCGACCGAGTAGATCTCGTCAGCCACCTTCGACAAGACAGCACTTTGATAGCCAGAACCTGTGCCCAGTTCTAGCACCCGTTTCGGTCGACCTACCTGCAGGGCGAGCTCTGTCATTCTTGCAACTATATACGGCTGACTTAACGTTTGATTAAACCCAATGGGCAGTGCGGTGTCTTCGTAGGCTCTATGGGCCAGGGCTTCATCAACAAACAGATGTCGGGGTATATCGGTCATCGCCTCAAGCACAATTGGGTCAGATATGCCTTGAGCTTTCAACCGCTCGATAAGCCTGAGCCGTGTTCGCTGGGACGTCATGCCGATACCGCGAAGATCTGTCACCGAGATAGACTCTCCTGCAGCAACACGACAGCGTGCACTGCAATGCCTTCCTCTCGACCAATAAAACCCAAGTTTTCAGTCGTAGTCGCTTTGACATTGACTCTATCGAGATCGGCGCCTAAGTCGTCTGCAAGGTGCTGGCGCATGAGTGGAATGTGGGATGCAAGCTTAGGTGATTGGGCAATGATTGTTAGATCGGCGTTCCCAAGCGAAAAGCCCTTCTCATTGACGCTTGCAACTACCTGTCTCAGCAGCTCGCGGCTGTCAGCACCCTTTAACGCCGGATCATCATCGGGAAAATGGTGCCCGATATCTCCCAAAGCGAGTGCCCCCAGCAAGGCATCGGTGAGTGCGTGCAGCGCGACATCGCCATCAGAGTGTGCCATCAGACCTTTATGGTGCGCGATACGCTCACCGCAGAGCATAATGTGATCGCCCTCACCGAACGCGTGCACATCGTAACCATGCCCAATTCTCATGAGCCAACCTCCTCCGCCATTCGCCGCAAAATAATTTCTGCAAACTCCAAATCGACAGGCAGCGTTACTTTGATATTGCTTGACGGGCCCTCGAGAATCGAGACTGGAAACCCAGACAACTCCATAGCCATAGACTCATCCGTTATTGGTTGCTGATCACTCAGGGCCGAAGATAGTGCCGTCTCGAGCTCGGACAGCCGAAACATTTGTGGCGTTTGCGCACGCCAAATGACGCGACGGTCCAAAGACTCGCTTACCCTGAGATTTGAGGATACACGTTTTAATGTATCTGTAGAGGCCTGCGCGAGCACTGTACCTATGCCACTTTCCAAGGTGTGATCTATCAATTTACGTAATACGGATACCGAAATACATGGGCGTGCCGCGTCGTGGACAAGCACCCAGTCATTAGGTCCCGCATGGGGCCCCACAGCTTGCAATCCG
>JAACDF010000088.1 GCA_009937065.1 Gammaproteobacteria bacterium
AGTGCGTCTCCCGGTTCGAGTACGGCAGTTTTTCGTCCGTGCTTTCCGGTGAGTGCCGCAGCGCGAGTTGGCGAACATGATGGCGTCGCCCAAAAGTTATTAAATACGATACCCGTCTCAGCAAGCTCATCTATTGTAGGTGTGAGCGCTTGATCAGTTGCGTGTCCGTATACCTCTAGAATGTCCTTACCAAGGTCGTCTGCAACGATTACGAGAACATTGCGATCACCTGACGGTGTGGCTTCCGTTATGCGGACATCGAGCGAATCTGTCACAGAAAGGCCACCAGGATCTGAGGCTGTAACCTTCACATTAACAACCCCAACTTGATTCGGTGTCCCCTTTATAAAAGTGCCCTCAGCAAAAAGACCATACCCTTCGGTCACTTCGAGGAGGTAGCTAAGCGCGTCTCCATCTGGGTCGCGAAAAGTATTGCCACCTTGTAGCGTATCGTAATCAAACGCTTGCCCTAGAACGGCTGATTGATCGGGGTTGGCAGTGCTGACGACAGGTGATTCATTGCTGGGTAGAGCGGGCGGAAGTAGGGCTCCGCTGTTACTTGATCCACCACCCCCGCCTCCGCATGCTGTAAGTAGAAGTAGAAAGTTAGTTACCAAAAGATGACTGCGCATTGAGTATCGGGTCCAGAGCGTGGCTTTGAAAGGAGCTTTACGTGCGGTTGGCTAAAACCCGTCGCGCGAGCGCGCTACTTAATTTGCCCGAGAATAGAGCCGCGCTTCATGCATTCGCTAAAGCGCCCTAAGTCCAGTCCCCGGCTGCAACAAGCGTTGGGCGTTGCGTGAGGAAAGACGTGGCGGATTCATAGGCAAGGGCAAACTCAAGCAAGGCCTGGTCTGCACCAGAAGGCCCCAGTACCTGAATACCCATGGGGCGACCCTGTGAATCAAAACCTGCCGGTAGATTGACGACAGGCAGTCCGGCAAGCGTGCCACCAATCACCACCTCCATCCAGCGATGGTAAGTATCCATTGCTGTACCATTGATCTCAGAGGGCCAATGCGTCTCAGCTGAGAAAGGGAAAACCTGCGCAGTGGGGAGTACCAAAAAGTTATAGCTATCGAACAGTTTCATGAGCGCTCGGTACCAGTCAGATCGCGCCTTATCAGCGGCGACGACCCGTGCAGCCGTCATTCCCAGGCTGCCCTCGATTTCCCACTGAAATTCGGGCTTAAGCAGGGATGTCATGGTGGGATTTTTGAGTAATGCTTGCGAATCTACAAAAGCGAAGTGTCGTAAGGTCAGCCATGTCTCCCAAAGTCGAGCGGGCTCGAAGTCGGGGGCACAGTCCTCAACCACAACGCCTCGTTTTTCAAGCTGATTAAGTCCGTCGCGGCAGAGCTTCAGGAGACATGGTTCGAGTGGCAGATAGCCTCCGTAATCGCCCAGCCATCCGATACGTAATTCACTATTAAGAGGGGTTGCCGTAAAAGCCTCAGCGCTTGGGAGTGCGTCTCGCAGGGATAGGGGCTCGCGCGCATCGTAGCCAGCCATGGTAGTGAGTAATTTGATGGTGTCTCTCACGTTGCGGCCCATAGGGCCGTCGGTGGCCAACTGATTAAAAAAGAGTTTTGTATCTTCATCGGCACCGGGTACGCGCCCTTTGGTTGGCCGGAAGCCGATAACGTTATTGAACGCAGCAGGATTTCTAAGCGACCCCATCATGTCGCTGCCGTCTGCCACCGGTAATAATTGAGCCGCGAGTCCAACGGCGGCACCGCCGCTACTGCCACCCGCGCATAGCTCGGGGTTGTAGGCATTGCGTGTAGTCCCAAAGACAGTGTTGTAGGTCTGCGAACCCAGACCAAACTCTGGTGTATTGGTCTTGCCAATGAAGATTGCGCCCGCATTTCTAATTCGCTCAATGGGGAGACTGTCTTTGTTCGCGACGGTCTTAGCAAAGAGCGGCGAGCCTGATGATGAGATGAATCCGCGAACATCGGCAAGGTCTTTCACCGCGTGTGGCATGCCGTGCATCCAGCCCCAATACTCGTCCTTGCTTAACGCCTTATCAGCAGCCTCTGCTTGCCTAAAAAGCCTATCGTCATTCGCCAAGCTGACGATCGCGTTATAGGTCGGGTTGTAACGATGAATGCGCTCTAAATATGCCGCCATGACCTCTTTACAGGAGATCTCTCGTTTCCTAATCGCGCTGGAAAGTTTAGACGCGCTAAGCGCTGTTATCTGATCCTTCATTGGAAGTCTCTCTTCGTTCTCACTGGCGAAAACTAGTGTTGTGACGAGAGGCGAGAGTGACGATGCACCGGCTATTGCCGAGCTTTTAACGAAATCTCCGCGCTTCATTCCTTTGCCCACATTCTCACTTTGCACAACACAGGGGCACAAGATTCTCGTAAAAGTTCTCTAAATAAGACATCCGCACCAAGTCACTAAAGTCTGTCATTAAGCCGCACCCCAGCAGGGTATGGTTGAGCGATGTTTTCAATAAAGGCTGACGGTGCCGCGTCAGATTTCTTGCGAAAATACTTTATTGAAATCCCAGCCATGGCGTTGGCCAAGATATAAGAGGTAGGCGGACAGGTAGGGTGCTCCTAAGAAAACGCCGCCGATGCCGAGCCCAATGCCTGAAGGAGAAAATCGGTTGCGCCAGGCAATCCAAGAGCCTGACATCAGCAAGAACATGAAAAAGTCGAGGTTGAACTGACCTTGCCAGTTCATCTTGCTCATCTCCCCAAAAAAGCTGGGAAGTAGCGCTAGCAGTCCATAATCAGCGATAACAGGAGCTGTATAAAGGACCACGATAACAATGATACTTCCCAGAAATAACTTAACGCTCATGAGTTTTCCTCTTTTTATTTTTTCAGCGTTTATAAGTTGTTTCGCTTGATAAATCCACACAGGATTACTCGAGATGAACGAAGTAACGTGAAGCGGTTGACCTCAAAGCGGTTGATAAAGACTCGTCTGTGGCTTCGTAAACCATTGGGCGCCTGTATCGGTCATGTAAAAATGATCTTCAAGACGAATACCGTATTGCCCCGGAATAACGATCATGGGTTCATTCGAAAAACACATGCCGATTGCCAGTGGTGTGTCGTCGCCTCTCACGAGATAAGGACCTTCGTGAATCTCGAGTCCAATACCGTGCCCTGTGCGATGAGGAAGACCCGGCAGTCGGTAATCTGGGCCTAGTCCATGCGCTTCTAATACAGCGCGAGCTGCTGCGTCTACATCACCACAGGGACTGCCGATCTGCGCCGTGTCAAAGGCCGCTGCCTGCGCTTCTTTCTCGAGGTCCCACAGAGCCTCAACCTTTGAATCTTGTTTATCTAAGGCATAGGTACGTGTGATGTCCGAGTGGTAGCCGCCCACAGTACACCCGGTATCGATCAGGATAAGTTCGCCCTTCTGCAGGACCGGATCGCCCGGAACGCCATGCGGGTGAGATGTTCCCTCACCAAATTGCACGGCACAGAAAAAGCTGCCGTTATCAGCGCCGCCCGCTCGATGCAGCTGGTCGATTTTAGCGATGACCTCGCTCATTCGGAGCCCAGGGCGAATCCATTCGAAGGTCTGCTGATGTACCAGCAAGGTCAGGGACTTAGCGGCCTGGAGTAGCGCAAGTTCTGTCGCGGACTTTTGGCTTCTTAAGGATTGGAATAGGTCGCCAGCTGACGTCAGAGTCGACTGTGTTGCCTTTGAAAGCGCATGGACCTGGCCGAACGAGCAGTTTGGATCGACACCAACCCTCGAGAATGAGCCCTCGGCTAAAACGTTGGCAACGGCCAGTCTCGGATCCTCATGTTCTTCCCACCAGACGCAGTCAACGGGTGGGGAGAGGGCTGCCAGCAAGGCCGTGTCCTCAAACTTAGGGCAAACAAATGCAACGGTACTTCCTGATATGACAGCACAGACCAAGCGCTCGGTTTCCCGCCATGTCAGCCCGAAGAAATAACGCATGTTGGCGCCTGGCGTGACGATAACTGCGTCAAGCTCATGTGAGGCCATGCTCGCTTGCAAGCGCGCCAAACGCTGTCTGCGCTCGCCCGCGGTTATGGGTTTCGCCTTGTTAGTCGGTGACATATCGAGCCCTATTCGTTCTTTTTTTACCGCACGCGCATGACCAATAGAGGAACGTCAGAACCAGGCCATAAAAAGCATTCGCGTAAGACCACAGTCCGCGATGACTTGCGCTTCGTAATGGGAAGAGAATAAACGTAAGGACCAACAATAGTGGGTGAAGCCACTATTTCTCGAGAATTAGATGGTAGCTACGGGTGGACTTGAACCACCGACCCCAGCATTATGAATGCTGTGCTCTAACCAGCTGAGCTACGTAGCCACGAGGGCGCGTAGTTTGTCGATAAATGTGGCAGAGGTCAATTCCCTGACGCCCCCTTTTCACGACTTTTTCTCGCTCATGATGGGCCTCGCGCGCGCCCACCCGAAAACGCATTAGACGTTGAAACGGAAGTGAATGACGTCGCCATCCGCAACGGTATAGTCCTTACCTTCAAGACGCCATTTACCAGCCTCTTTCGCGCCTGACTCACCTTTGAGAGAAACGAAGTCATCATAGGCGACCACTTCAGCTCGGATGAATCCTTTTTGGAAGTCTGTATGGATGACGCCTGCTGCTTCTGGCGCTGTCGCGCCGACTTTGATTGTCCATGCACGCACTTCCTTTGGGCCGGCTGTAAAGTAGGTTTGAAGATTCAGTAGCGCATAGCCGGCGCGGATAGTTCTATCAAGACCGGACTCTTCCATTCCCATGTCAGCCAGGAACTCCAGTTTCTCATCGTCTTCCAGCTCTGAAATCTCTGACTCGAGCTTGTTGCAGATAGCGACAACACCCGCTCCCTCACTCGCTGCATATTCGCTGACAGCATCTAGGTGAGGATTATCTTCGAATCCATCTTCCGCGACATTGGCGATGTACATCGTTGGTTTCGTAGTCAACAGGTGCATGGTCTTCACCAGCGCCTGCTCGTTGTCATCAAGCTCAAGTGCTCTTACCGGTAGCGCCTCATTGAGGTGAGGAAGCAATTTGTCTTCCAACAGTGCCTTTGTTGCGACAGCCACTTTATCGCCACTCTTGGCTGTGCGGACAACACGCTGAAGTTGCTTCTCACAACTTTCAAGGTCTGCTAGCGCAAGTTCGGTGTTGATTGTTTCAATATCGGCGAGCGGATCGATCTGATTTGCCACGTGAATCACGTTTGGGTCTTCGAAGCAGCGCACAACGTGGGCGATTGCGTCGGTTTCCCGGATATTGGCTAGAAATTGATTGCCGAGACCTTCGCCTTTTGATGCACCGGCAACCAGTCCGGCGATATCAACGAATTCCATTGTCGCCGGAATAGAACGCTCTGGTTTAACCAGTCCCTCGATAGCATCCTGCCGAGGGTCTGGGATCGACACAACGCCTGCATTGGGTTCAATCGTGCAGAAGGGAAAGTTTTCCGCATCGATCCCAGCCTTTGTCAGCGCATTAAATAAGGTCGATTTCCCCACATTAGGTAAACCAACTATGCCGCACTTGATGCCCATTCTAAGGCTCCTTACAACTCTTCTTTCGTCTTGTCACTGCTGTGAAGGCGTGTCATTGCTTTGACGTCTTCTCCGTCGAGAAGCAGTGGTAAAGCGCTTAATGACTCATCGATTGAAAGATCAACGAGCTCTTGTTCAATTTTTGAGGCTTTGCTCAAAACCCAGCCTGACACCTTGTTTGCCTGACCTGGGTGACCAATACCCACCCGTAATCGCCAGAAAGCCCTGGACCCGCCAATGGCGGGAATGACGTCCCGAAGACCATTATGACCACCGTGACCACCATCGAATTTGAAACGACTGGCGCCTGGCGGCATGTCTAGTTCGTCATGAGCAATCAGAATGTGCTCAGGCGCTATCTGAAAATATTTGGCTGCCAGCCCCACAGCCTTACCGCTGTGATTCATATACGTGTCAGGGATCATTAGGCGAAGATCATGTCCCGCTACAGTGCCCCTGCCCAGTCGGGCCGCGAGCTTTTTCTCGGACTTGAGTTCGATACCGTTTTGTTTTGCGAGTGCTGAAACGAAATCGGCACCCGCATTGTGGCGGGGGCCGATATATTTTTCGCCAGGATTACCCAGACCGCCAATCAGTGGAATACTGGGGATGGCAATTAGCTCTCGTCGCCAGCGTCTTCGCTCGTCGCGTCGTCAGCTGACTCGTCCCCGGCATCCTCATCACCCGCGCCTGCACCTTTACCACCTCTTGGCGCAAGTACGCTGGCAACACCCATATCACGATCATCACCGAGGGCCAAAGCCGTTGACGTGACGCCTTCGGGTAACTGCAGATCGGACAAGTGGATAATGTCACCCACTTGAACGTCGGTCATATCCACCTCAATGAATTCCGGGAGGTCAGCAGGAAGAGCAAGCACTTCGACTTCGTTGACTGTGTGCTGGATTCGACCACCACCCATCTTTACACCTACGCAGGTGTCTTCGTTGGTGAAGTGCAGCGGAATAGAGACTTTAATTGCCTTATTCGCTTCGACTCGGAAGAAGTCAGCGTGCATTGGAAAGTCCTTTGCAGGGTGACGCTGAAGTGCCTTCAGAATCGCTTTCTCCTTTTTGCCATCGTAAGCCACTTCGATAATGGCGGAATAAAACGCCTCTTTCTCGAGGTGCTTTTCGAGATCCTTTCGGATCAGCGATAGGCTCACTGGGGCACTGTCGCCTCCATAAATGATGGCGGGTACTTTTGCTTCAAGTCGGCGAAGGCGGCGGCTCGCACCTTTCCCTTCATCGCTTCGAAGCTCGGCTTCTACTACAAAAGTGTCAGACATGGTCTGTCTCCTTTGAAAAACACCCGTGAACTTGCGACCGGTTCAGGGGTGAGTGGGTTTACGCTGTTTATGAATCGAACAGCGCGCTAATGGATTCTTCGTTACTCACTCTTCGGATGGACTCGGCGAGTAGGTCAGCAATGGTTAACTGACGTATCTTTTTCACGGTTTTGGCTTCGTCGCTCAGTGGGATGGTGTCTGTTACCACTAACTCATCCAGCTGGGAATTACGGACATTCTCGAGCGCCTTGCCGGATAATACGGCGTGCGTGCAGTAAGCGACGACTTTTGTCGCGCCGCGCTCTTTGAGAGCGTTGGCTGCGGAACAAAGTGTCCCGGCCGTATCAACCATATCGTCGACCATGATGGCCGTTCGACCGTTGACGTCACCAATGAGATTCATGACTTCCGATTCGTTCGCTCTTGGACGACGCTTATCAATAATAGCTAGTTCGGCATCATCAAGTTGTTTTGCGATGGCGCGTGCACGAACAACACCGCCGATGTCGGGCGATACGACAACAACGTTCTTAAACTTACTGGCAGTGATATCGTCGTTGAGAATTGGTGAGCCATAGACGTTGTCCACGGGGCAGGTAAAGAAGCCCTGAATCTGTTCCGCGTGCAGGTCGACGGTAAGTACGCGATCCACGCCAACGCTGACCATCATGTCCGCGACGACTTTGGATGAAATAGGCACTCGAGCGGATCGTACTCGACGATCCTGACGCGCGTATCCGAAATAGGGTACGACCGCTGTGATTCGACTCGCCGATGCGCGCCGGAGCGCATCGATGATGAGCAGCAGCTCCATCAAATTATCGTTCGTCGGCTCGCAAGTGCTTTGCAGTACGAACACGTCTTTGCCGCGAACGTTTTCGTTAAGCTCGACGGTCACTTCACCATCGGAAAACTTATCGACTTTAGCACTACCTAATTCAAGGTATAAACGACTTGCGACCTTCTTGGCTAGATCACGATTCGAGTTGCCGGTAAAAACCATCATTTTCGAAGACATGCGAGGCGTCCTGCGAGTGGAAAATGGCTGGGGCGGGAGGATTCGAACCTCCGAATGGCGGGATCAAAACCCGCTGCCTTGCCGCTTGGCGACGCCCCAATAATTGTTTGTGCTACACCGCAGTGAAGCGATTAATTCCCTTGGCAACGAACACTCTAAACTTACTTTTTGCAGACTCAGCCACGTGCTGAGCTTCTGCTTGTGAG
>JAACDF010000012.1 GCA_009937065.1 Gammaproteobacteria bacterium
CATCAGTGGTTAAAACAACTCAATGGCTTGTTCTTCGATGTTGGCCTGCCACAACTTGGGTCCCGTAATGTGCACCGACGTACCCCGGGCATCGACGGCAACGCTAACGGGCATATCTTTCACGGTAAACGCGTAAATGGCCTCCATACCCAAGTCGTCAAAAGCAACTACCTCTGCGCCCGTAATTGCCTTCGATACGAGGTAAGCAGCACCACCCACAGCCATGAGGTAGACCGCCTTGTGCTTGCGTATGGCATCAATAGCCACAGGGCCACGCTCAGCCTTACCGATCATCCCCAGAAGGCCCGTATGCTCAAGGATGTTATCGGTGAATTTATCCATGCGCGTGGAAGTCGTCGGACCCGCGGGACCCACCACTTCATCCCTGACAGGATCAACAGGGCCTACGTAGTAAATGAATTTGCCTCGCAAATCGACAGGCAACTCCTCACCATCCGCGATCATCTGCGTCATTCGCTTGTGTGCCGCGTCTCGGCCCGTATACATCGTTCCAGATAACAAAAGCGTATCGCCGGGCTGCCAGGAGAGAGTCTCCTCCTGAGTCACAGTATCGAGATCGATGCGGCGCACCGAATCGCCAGGCTCCCAAGTCACCTCTGGCCACGCATCGAGGCTTGGCGCCTCCTGAAATACAGGCCCATTACCGGTTAATTCAAAGTGCGCGTGCCGCGTCGCTGCACAGTTAGGAATCATGGCTACAGGTAGTGATGCAGCGTGAGTGGGGTAATCCATAATTTTCACGTCCAGCACAGTAGTGAGGCCACCCAAACCTTGTGCACCAATCCCCAGTTTGTTGACGGCATCCATAATCTCAATGCGCAGCTCCTCAGCCCGTGTTGACGGGCCACGCTCACGCAGGTCATGAATATCCACTGGATCCATCAGTGACTCTTTGGCCATGACCATTGCCTTCTCGGCGGTTCCACCGATACCAATACCAAGCATACCGGGCGGGCACCACCCAGCACCCATGGTGGGCACCGTCTTAACAACCCAGTCAACAATACTGTCGGACGGATTCAACATCGCCAGCTTTGATTTGTTCTCAGAACCGCCACCTTTCGCTGCGACGCGAACATCGACCGTATTTCCCGAGACCATTCGAGTATGGATAACCGCGGGAGTATTGTCCTTGGTATTCTTCCGGGCACCTGCAGGATCCTCTAGGATCGACGCCCTCAACTTATTGTCTGGATGCAGGTAAGCGAGGCGGACACCCTCGTTAATCAAATCCTCCAGCGGCTTGGATGTCTCCCAACGAACCTCCATCCCAATGTCGACAAACACAGTGACGATGCCCGTATCCTGGCAAATAGGTCGCTTGCCCAAAGCACACATTCGGCTATTGATTAGGATCTGAGCGAGTGCATCTTTTGCCGCCTGGCTTTGCTCCATTTCGTAGGCGCGATGAACGGCCTGCACAAAATCGGTTGGGTGATAATAGGAGATGAACTGGAGTGCATCTGCGACGCTATCGACAACATCTCGGTCTGTAATCACGGTCATGAGGTTTACTTTCCCACTTACTGCACTAGCGTCGGCGCGGGTGTTGGTGCCGCCTCAACCGCCAGGGCATCGACTTTTGCTGATAACTGCCGAATATCAGCCCGCAACTGATTTACATTGGTATTAACCTGTTTTCTGAAACCATTGATGGAGGCAACCCACTCTTCATTCGCTGTGACCCGATTACCCAAAGAGGCGCGCTCCAAGTTGGCACGATTTACATCATCAGCCAATCGTTCTACATCGCTTTGAATTTGACGCGCTGATCCCGCCAAGCGTTCGATATCTGCCGATAAGGTCTGAAGGGCCTTGAGATCTGCCGTCAACGCGTCAAGTGTTTTCTTCTGACGGAAACTATTGTCCTTCAGGGTTTGCACCGTGACGTCAGTGGCCTTATCCGCTTTCTCGAGATCCGATACTTTACGGTTTGCCACCCTACGTGCATCCCAGAGTTTCCGAACCTCGCTATCGAATAGATTGAGTTGAGCGCCCATCGCCGCGGCCGATTTGGTCACGGTTTCATCTGTATCCGTCAACAGGTTCTCGAGACCTTGAACCTGCTTACCAGTCCGCGACTGATCTGCCGTGAGTTCACCTATTAGCTGGTAGCTGTACCAGGCGTAAGCAGACAATGCGCATACGGCGATAAATGAGAGTGTTAGGAAAAATTGACTCGCTCCGCTGAGCCCAGCGGATTCGCGACTCCGACTTGGTATGGCGTTGCGCGGTGCACTATCGACCGCTTCGTCGCGCCGAGCGGCGAATGATGGAATCTCGGTTAAGTCATCCCGGGACATACGGTTCCTCCCCCTGTACCTTCACAGTATACCTTGCTATGCGGCCTAGAGTGGCTGTCTTTTAGCCACAAAAAAGGCGGCCAAGGCCGCCTTTCTCAGAGTGTCTCTTGCTTACATGTAGTACAGCAACGCCCAGATAACGAGCGTGAGCAGTGCTGACATGTGAATGACACCCTTGACCGAGGTCATTGGACCCTGCTTGCCGACCAATGCATTGATCTCGAGAAGAACAATCAAGCCTAGCGCGAGATACAGACCTGTCGACGCGCCACCGAGTGGCAATGCCAGATGCTTAGAACCCAGCATACCCAGAAGCATGGGGCCAGAGAACAAGGTATTGGTTCGGCTCGCGAGACCTGCCTTGGCCGCACTTGAAGGACCGTCGCCCGCCTTCATACCCAAAACGACTTGCTGGTTCGGCCAAATAATCAGCCAAACGTTGAGGAACATGAATGTTCCGGCAAGCGCACCCACCCAAATAGGCGCGAGATCAAAATTAGTGAATGCACCCAATTTGTGGAACAAGTACAGACCAGTTAAGAATGTCAGCGCAGCGCCCCAACGGAACCACCAAAGTGCACGCGGAGCGAGCTTAGCCATTGCATCTTTCTTCGCGTCAGCCTCGGCTTCCTTAAAGTATTCCGTCTGAACGAAATTGAAGTAGTACAACATGCCGATCCAAGTGATGCCGGCTAGTACGTGAAAGTAACGAAAAATAAAACCGATCGCGTTTTCCATTGATTTTTTCCTCTTATGAATACCAGCGTCGTCGACGCCCTGCCCGTGGGCAAGTATATCCTCGTACCAGAAAAAAAGAACCCGGCGTAAAGCCGGGTTCTAGGTTTTATTAGCAGAGCTGCTTACATCATGCCGCCCATGCCGCCCATGCCGCCCATATCAGGCATTGAAGGCGCTGCTTCATCTTTAGGTGATTCAGCAATCATCACTTCTGTTGTGATCATCAAGCCGGCAACAGAGCCTGCAGCCTGAAGTGCAGTACGCGTCACTTTTGCTGGGTCAAGAATACCCATCGCAATCATGTCACCGTACTCGCCAGTCGCAGCGTTATAACCGAAGTTACCTTCGCCCTGACGTACTTTATCGAGAACGACAGACGCCTCATCACCCGCATTGCCAACGATCTGGCGCAGAGGACCTTCCATCGCCCGCAGTGCGGCTGCGATGCCCGTGTTCTGATCTTCGTTGTCACCTGTCAGACCTTCGACTGATGCGATAGCGCGAATCAAGGCGACACCACCACCGGCAACGACACCCTCTTCAACCGCAGCACGAGTCGCATGCAAGGCGTCTTCAACACGCGCCTTCTTCTCTTTCATCTCGATCTCAGTTGCCGCGCCTACCTTAATGACAGCCACACCACCTGCAAGCTTCGCTACGCGCTCTTGCAGCTTCTCGCGATCGTAATCAGACGAGGTATTCTCGATCTGAACACGAATTTCGCTAACGCGTCCCTGGATCGCTTCAGCGTCGCCCGCACCATCAACGATGGTTGTGTTGTCCTTGTCCATGGTGATGCGCTTGGCATTACCCAAGTGCTCAAGGCTGGCGCTCTCGAGATCAAGACCTACTTCTTCAGAGATAACCGTTCCGCCAGTCAGGATCGCAATGTCCTGAAGCATGGCTTTACGGCGATCGCCGAAGCCCGGTGCCTTACACGCAGCGACCTTAACGATGCCGCGCATGTTATTCACAACCAATGTAGCAAGCGCTTCGCCTTCAACGTCTTCGGCAATGATGACGAGTGGGCGAGATGCCTTTGCTACCTGCTCAAGTACTGGGAGAAGCTCACGAATGTTGGAGATCTTCTTATCAACTAGAAGCACGAAGGGCTCTTCGACTTCGGCGGACATATTGTCCTGGTTGTTGATGAAGTAAGGAGAGAGGTAGCCACGATCGAACTGCATGCCTTCAACGACATCAAGTTCGTTCTCAAGACCTGAGCCCTCTTCGACGGTGATAACACCTTCTTTGCCTACCTTTTCCATCGCTTCGGCAATGATCTCACCAACAGACGTATCGCTGTTCGCGGAAATGGTACCAACCTGAGCAATCGCTGTATTGTCTTCACACGGTGATGCCATACCGGATACAGCTTCAACTGCAGCCGCTACAGCTTTATCGATGCCGCGCTTGAGATCCATTGGATTCATACCCGCAGCCACTGCCTTGAGGCCTTCGTTCACGATGGATTGCGCGAGCACCGTTGCGGTGGTTGTACCGTCACCTGCAACATCAGACGCTTGTGAAGCAACTTCCTTCACCATTTGCGCGCCCATATTCTCGAAGCGGTCCGCCAATTCGATTTCTTTCGCTACTGAAACACCATCTTTGGTGACAGTCGGCGCACCGAATGACTTTTCGAGAATTACGTTTCGTCCCTTGGGACCCAGTGTTGCTTTAACGGCATCAGCCAGTGTGTTCACACCAACCAGCATGCGCTGGCGAGCGGAATCACCAAAAAATACGTCTTTAGCTGCCATGTCTAAAATTCCTTTACTAACGTTGGACTGAAGTAATTAGTCGATAACGGCGTAGATTTCGCCTTCGCTCATCAGGATCAGCTCTTCACCATCAACCTCGATGGTGTTGCTGCCTGCGTACTGACCGAAAACGATCTTGTCGCCAACCTGAACTGTCAGAGGACGTTGCTCACCGTTGTCCAGCACTTTGCCGGCACCAACCGCAACCACTTCACCCTGATTAGGTTTTTCTTTTGCTGAGCCTGGGAGGACGATACCGCCAGCCGAGGTCGCTTCTTCTTCCTTACGACGAACGACAACTCGGTCGTATAACGGACGAATATTCATGAGTTTCAATCTCCAAAATGACGATTATGTTGTTCTTCCCACGAGGGGTGAGGGAATAATGGGGACTCAAAAAACAATTTCAAGCCTTTTTTAGCACTCAATGCTCGAGAGTGCTAAATCTGATGAAAAAAAACGCTTTTGATGGGGAATTAGTCGTCGTCGACTCTGGAAAAATCACCTTCAAGCGTCACCGGTCCACCGTCATCTGGGTCAGACGTACTTCGGTGAGGAATATCCCGCTCCTCGCTCATAGGTTTTTCCTGCGGCCCGCTCGGGGCGGCACCGCCGAGTAGAGCTCGTAAAGCAGCGCGCAAAAACACGTAGAGCGCGATGACATCCGATATGAGTCCTGGAATCATCAGCAAAACAGCGCCAAAGGCGACGCTGATCTCGCCGGCAAACAACTGGCCACGGAGCGCGGCAGCCGATGGGAAACGGCCCGCCGTCATCAGGGCGGAGCGACCCGCAAGTTGCAGTAACCAGTACCCGACAATGATCATGACAAGGATATACGTAATCGTTGCTAGCGCGCTGGTGCGTGCACTGAACTCAAGCAGCGACCAAAACTCAAGAAAAGGGTATGCAATTAGCAAAAATGGCATAGAGTTTTCCTCGCCCACGCATCCGCACCCAGTGTACGTCGTTCCATTGCGCCGCGATACGTTAGTTAATGCGGATTCGCAGTCATCGTTTCAAGGGAGACAGTCGATGCAAGCCGTGAGTGCTCCCATCTGGATTGAGAGACAGGACGCGCCCATCGTCGAGCAGCCATACCTCAGCGCATGACCAATCGATCCGAGCCCCCGAACCAAATGCCACACATCGCAGATCACGCTCGGCTCGCCAACGACCCATGACCTCCTGTTTTACCGAGCCTTCATGACTTGCTTCTTTCCACCATTGACTAACGAAGGTTCCGTTCGCATACCAGACTGTCTCTGCCGATATACCGCGCCGATCCTGAACCTCGCCACGATCAATGACATCTGAAAATAGGCGAGTAATCTGTGTGCTTGTCAGTCTTGTCTTGCCAACGAGACCACTCGTTAGCCCGTCTTCTCTAATTGACTCTGCCGCCGAATCCAGCGCTATAGCCATAGCGAAAAATGGGAAGCCGAGACAGATTGCTTTCAATAAACACAATCTGCAAATGTGCCGTGTTGTGAAGAGAACGTCTTTCATGACCCCTTTTATTCCAACCGTAATCCCGACCGGTGTATCGGCATCAGCCATCTTAGCGGCACTATCAGTGATGACGGTCAAACTCAGGCCTTAATCTCTTTCACGTAGCGGTCGACCACCCAAATTAGAATGAGGACCGGTAATCCCATCATGGATGAGATCAAAAAGAAGGTCTCATAACCCAACGAGTCAACAATTGAACCCGAGTACCCACCCAGGAGCTTGGGAAACAAGGTCATCATTGAGCTAAACATGGCGTACTGCATAGCCGTAAAAGAGAGATTAGTCAGACTCGACAGATAAGCGATGAAGGCAGCAGCCGCTAAGCCGGCGGTAATGTTATCTGCGCCGATCACTACATAAAGCAACGATAGATCTCCGGGGTTATTTGCAACGGGAATGAACAACAAATTCGTGATGACCGTCATCAACGCACCCAACATCAACACTTTGAGCACACCGTAGCGGATGGTAAGAAAACCGCCGACAAAGCCACCCAAAATAGTCATCCAGATACCAAACATTTTGGTGACCGTGGCAATTTCAATCTTGCTGAATCCCATATCCAGATAAAACACATTGGAGATGACGCCCAACACAATGTCGGAAACGCGATAGAAACCGATGAGTAGCAACACCAAGATCGCCATCCTGCCGTAGCGGCCAAAAAATTCAGCGATCGGATCGGCATAGGTTTCTTGCAATGCCCGCCGATCAGCGATGTTTAGCATCACCAGCAACCAACTGGTGGCCCCTGCCGCGACAACTGCAACCAGCAGTCTAATAGCCTCAGCCGAGAATGACGCTAGTGATGCACCCACGCCAAGGCCGTCGAGCCCGATCCGAAGTTCAGCAATGCTATCGGCAAGCCAAACGTAGGCAGAGACAAGCGCAGAGACAGAGCAGGCAAACAAAAGCAAGAATCGGAGATAGTCGCGGGTTGACTTGATGAAACTCGATTCACTGTGACTATGGGGTTCTTCGATCATCAAGGTGGTGATCACACCAACGAGCATGGTACCCGCCATCGCCATATAGGTGAGTTGCCATGACGAATACACGTAGGCTTCCTTTGTCGTGCCCAGTCCGGCCGCTAGATAGAGTGCGCCAGCACCCGCAACAATCATTCCGATCCGATAGCCCGCCACGTAAGAGGCTGACATCAACGCTTGTAACGTTTCTTCGACGGCTTCAATACGGTAAGCATCGATAACAATGTCTTGAGTGGCAGAAGAGAAGCCTAGGAAGACAGCCGCATAGGCCATATAACGCAGGCCCTCAGGATTCGCTGGATCGCTCATAGCCATCCACAACATCGCTGACATCACCATTAACTGTGACAGCAATAGCCAGCTTCGTCGCTTACCCAAAAACTGTTCGAGAAGCGGCAAAGGCAATTTATCAACGAGTGGCGCCCAAACAAACTTGAACGAATAACCAAGAGCAGCCCAACTGAAATACGTCACGGCAGTCCGTTCGACACCTGCTTCACTAAGCCAAATAGACAGAGTTGAGAAAATCAGTAACAGCGGCAATCCTGCCGAGAATCCAAGAAACAGCATGGCCAGAACGCGGGGGTGCCGATACGGAGACATTGAGTCAAAAATACGTTGCATCTGATCCATCCAGCTTGATCCGTCTTTCCCGGTTTAAAGCCACTGACGGGTAACCACGCCGAAGTCGAGGACGCGGTGGACCTGACGATGTTCCTCATCACGATAACGACTGTACCGACAAATGGGTAGAAACAAAAAGCCCCGCTGAAGCGGGGCTTTTGTAATTGACTTTAGCTTAAGCGGGAAACTGATAATCCTCGAACAGTTCTCTGAGTTTCATCTTCTGGATTTTACCCGTCGCCGTATGTGGCATTTCCTCGATGTACTGCACATCGTCCGGAATCCACCACTTCGCAATTTTGCCATCAAGGAAGGCCTTGAGCTCATCGGGGGTTACGTCGCCCTCCCCGTTTTTGACCACGATTAAGAGCGGTCGCTCGCCCCACTTCGGGTGAATACGGCCAATAACCGCCGCCTCGGCCACCATCGGATGCCCCGTGGCACAGTTTTCCACCTCGATCGACGAAATCCATTCTCCGCCGGACTTAATAACGTCCTTGGTACGGTCTGTAATCGAGACATTGCCTCGCGCATCGATAGTCGCGACGTCGCCGGTTTCAAACCAGCCCTCCTCTGCATGTGCAGAGCTACCGTCAAGCTTGAAGTAGCTGGAGCAGATCCACGGACCTCGAACTTTGAGCGCACCAAACGCCACCCCGTCCCAAGGAAGCTCCTTGTTGTCATCATCCGTTATCTTCACCTCAACCCCAAAAATGGGCTGGCCCACGTTGGTCCGCATAGCGGCAAAAGACTCTGCATCGTATTGATGACGTCGAGCACCGGACGAATTCGAGGTGCCAAGCGGGCTCATCTCAGTCATGCCCCAGGCATGGCGAGTGTCAACGCCATAGGTATCGAACTCTTCCATGACAGACAGTGGGCAGGCGGAACCACCCACGACCACTCGCTGAAGTGTCTCGACTCGCTGGCCGCTTGAGCGCAGATGCGCCAGAAGGTTCAACCACACGGTGGGCACGCCGGCCGACATAGTGACACCTTCTTCGTTTATCAACGTAGCCAAGGTCGGCCCATCGCCCATTTTGTTTCCGGGCATGACCATTTTGGCGCCCGCCACAGGACAGGCATAGGGATTACCCCAAGCGTTGACGTGGAACATAGGAACAATGGGTAGCACGACATCAGCCGAAGAGATATTCATCGAGTCAGGCATCATCGTGGCGTAGGTGTGCAGCACCGTTGAACGGTGGCTGTACATAACACCTTTAGGATTGCCGGTCGTGCCCGATGTGTAGCACAACGCACAAGCGTCGTTCTCATCAATTGCTGGCCACCGATAGGTATCAGCCTGCCCTTCTAAAAGCTGTTCGTAACAATGAACATTAGCCACGCCGGTTTCAGGCATGTGCTCAGGTGTTGTCATGACAACCCAACCCTTAACGCCAGGACACTGCGGTGCAACCTGCTCGATGAGTGGCCAGAAATCAGGGTCGAGAAAAACGTACTGGTCTTCCGCATGGTTAATGATGTAAACGATTTGCTCAGGGAAAAGACGTGGGTTAATGGTGTGACAGACGTAACCTGAGCACGCCGATGCGTAGTAAGTTTCAAAGTGGCGGTAGTCGTTCCAGGCGAGCGTCGCAATGCGATCGCTTTGATCAAGCCCCCACTCGCTCATTGCATTCGCAAGTTGGCGTACACGGGCAAAAGACTCCGCGTACGTGTAGCGATGGCGGGGGTTGTCCCGCGTAACAGATACGATCTCCTGTGCGCCGTGAACACGCTCAGCGTGCTCCATGATCGACGTAATCGTCAGTGGGAAATCCATCATCAAGCCTTGCATGATCTACCTCTCTATCTGGCTGTTATCGTTAGTATGTGTTTGGTCTACGCTGCGAGTGACCATATACCGGCGTCTTGATGCGCACGGCCTTCAACTTCAAGTTTAAGCAGATGAGCGAGCAATGAAAGCTGTGCCCATCGGTGCATCGCTTCAGGGACGTCATCGTATACGGATACCACCAATGTTTCGATAGATACTGGCCCACCCCGCTCGAGATTGGCGACAACTTTAGCCTCACGCATTAGGCGGTGACGCACGAGCTTTTCAACCTCATCGCGACAACCGGGAATGACCTCGCCGTGACCCGGTGCAATCGCAGTCACGTCGTAATTCAACAGACACTGCAGCGATTCAATATACGCTTTCATGTTGCCTCCCGGAGGTACTATCACCACGGTCGATCCGTTCATGATGTGATCACCCGCAAACACCATCCCCTCTTCTTCCAGCAAAAAGCAGAAATGGTTGTCCACATGCCCCGGGGTATGTATGGCACGAACCGTCCAGTCGCTGCCAGTAAAGACAGCATCTTGTGTGAGATGCACATCAGGCTTAAAGGTCAAATCCTGATGCTGATCATCCGCTGTCACTGCGCCAATCATCGGGACATTCAACTCTCGCGCCAAATGCGCAGCTGCTGGTGAATGATCTGGGTGCGTATGCGTACAAAAAATATGGCTTATCCGGCCATCGCCGACACGCATGATGTGCTCAATATGTTCTTCAATCGCCGGACCGGGATCAATCACCGCCACATCCTCTGTGCCGATGAGGTAAGTGTTGGTCCCGGGACCGGTCATCACGCTAGGGTTCGGTGCGACTAACCGCCGAATGCGTGGCGATACCTGAACCGTCTCATCATAGCCCTGCATATCAGCTGACCAGCTGGGCAATGGTAACCGCAGGATCGACATCAGCGTCGTAATCAACGCCGTCGACTTCAAAACCGAACAACTGCAAGAACTCTTGTCGATAACCAGTAAAATCTGACAGGTCACTCAAATTATCAGTGCCTATTTGATCCCACAGTCCAGCGACTTCTGTCTGAACCTCCGGCAGGAGTTCAAGATCATCCACTCGACAGCGCCCCTCGTCGTCCAGTGGCTTGTCGCCGTACAGCGCTTCTCGGAACAGCCGATCGATCTGCTCAATGCATCCTTCGTGAGTACCTCGCGCCTTCATGACCTTAAACAAGATGGCCAAATAAATGGGCATAGCAGGTATGGCGGCCGAGGCCTGAGTAACGACAGCCTTGAGTACTGACACGCGCGCATCGCCGCCCTTTGCCGCCAAACGATTTCGAATAGCAATGACACGCTTATCTAAATCTTTCTTAGCTGCACCAATGGTGCCGTGCCAGTAAATATCCCAAGTAATCTTCTCACCGATGTAGGTATAGGCCGTCGTCTTCGCGCCATTCGCCAAAACCCCCGCATCATCGAGCGCTTCAATCCACATCTGCCAGTCCTCACCCCCCATGACAGCAACCGTGTTGTCGATTTCCTCCTGGGAGGCGGGCTCGAGGTGAAACTCCTGAATGGTTCCCTTGTCGGTGTTAATGCCCTTTTGCACTGCCGCCGATCCGATGGGCTTCAAGGTTGATACGTGGACATCGCCAGTAACAGGGTGAGTGCGTCGCGGCGCAGCGAGACTGTATACAACCAGATCGATCTGCCCTAAATCTTGCTTAATCAAATCGATAACGCTGTCTTTGAGCTCCGCCGAAAAAGCATCGCCATTGATGCTCTTGGCATAGAGCCCGGCTTCGTCCGCATACCGATGAAAGGCGGCAGAGTTGTACCAACCGGCGGTTCCCGGCTTCCTCTCGTTACCTTCTTTTTCGAAGAACACACCAATGGTTGACGCGCCCGATCCAAAGGCCGATGTAATGCGAGAGGCCAGTCCATAACCCGTCGAGGCTCCCAAAACCAGAACCCTCTTGGGGCCATCGTCAATATCACCGTTTGATCTGACGTGCTCAATCTGGCGCCGGACGTTTTCATCGCAGCCAATAGGATGGGTCGTAGTGCACAGAAATCCGCGAACTTTGGGCTTGATAACCATAGATGTGACTCTCGCTCGAAATATCGGTGCAGAAGTCTAGCATGCAAGCAGTGTTTCGTTAGAGACTAGCGAAGCGGTTTGGGCCGCGCATCGAATAACGATAACGGAGATCAACCATGCAAGAATTCAACCCCATTTTGGGACCTGCAGCGCTACTCGCCACCTGGTCAGTCATCATGGTCTTTATCTATGTCATCCGAGTGATGGGCTCAGGTGCAAAACTGGGCGAGCTGCCTCCAGGGTTCAGAGGCCCCGACGGCGAAGCTGACGCTCCCGACAAAATGAAGTGGACGCGCCACAACTACGAGCACCTAATGGAACAGCCTACGGCGTTCTATGCGCTCGTTATCATTCTCGCCATGGTCGGTGACACGTCGACACCATCACTCTATGCAGCGTGGACCTATGCCATCGCTCGTATTCTTCACAGCTTCTGGCAAATGCAAGTGAACACCATTCCTGTTCGCTTTCTACTCTTTATGATCGCGACCTTGGCGCTTGCCATGCTCGGTGTCCACGCGGTCATGTTTACGCTGCTTTAATAACGTAGATGCTTTGGCATCCACTGCCTCCGGACAAACTAAAGCCGGCTCGACCCCGAGCCGGCTTATTTTTTAACCCCCTGCCACTCGATAACGCTTCCTCTCGAGAGACCCGCCCCAATGACTGATAGACCTTTATTGGCAGCTATCGAGACCGGCGGCACCAAATGCATTGTCTCGGTGGGCAGAGACCCAAACTCCGCGAGACGACACCGAATAGAAACCGGCTCACCCAGCAAGACTGCAACCTCTATTGAGCTCATGCTTCGCGACGAAATTGGCCACAGCGCGCTTGATGCTATTGGTATTGCTAGCTTTGGACCGCTCGATGTATATCCCAAAAGCCCCGACTACGGACGTATTGGGAGAACACCGAAATCTGATTGGGCAGGGTTCAATCTCCAGTCCCGTCTTAGAGAGACATTTAAATGCCCTGTCATGTCAGAGTCAGACGTCAATGGCGCTGCGCTTGCCGAGGCGCAATGGCAACTTGATCGTCCCATCCACCACCTAGTCTACGTGACCGTGGGTACGGGAATTGGTGTAGGCGTGCTTCAAAACGGCGCTATTGCTAATGGACTATCGCATCCGGAAATCGGCCACGTTCGCGTCGACAAACACCCTACCGATCAAGCATTTTCAGGCATCTGTCCGTTTCACGGTAACTGTTTAGAAGGGCTTGCCTCGGGGCCTGCAATCGACGCGCGCTGGGGAGCGTTACTGACCGAGCTCGGTGAAAACCATTCTGGTTTGGCGCTGGAAGCGTTTTACCTCGGTCAGCTCGCCATGAACCTCGCTCTCCATTATCGACCTGAAGTCATCATTTTTGGCGGGGGGGTGTTGGACACGCCTACGTTAATCGAGAAGATTCGACTGGAGTGTCTATCGTTTCTCGGGGCCTACTTACCCGAACTCACCACAGCGGAAGCGATGGAAAGACTCATAGCAACTCCAAGATTGGGCAGCGACGCCGGTATCCTTGGCGCCTTTATGCTGGCCCAACGCGCATTTTTGGAAAGGGATAATTCGTAATAAAATTACATAAATATAGGTTTAATCCGTTTTATATCGCCAAATTTGTATTTTTATTACATAATACACTCGTGTTAATTAATAGGTTTTAGAGGCCATGCACGCCGATATTTTGCGCGTCACCCGCGCGATTGAAGAGCGCAGCAAAGACTTGCGTGACGACTACTTAAGCGACGTCGACGCCATGCGTTTGGGGGCGCCGGATCGCAAGCAACTCAGCTGTGGCAATCTTGCGCACGGTATGGCCGCCTGCTCCAGTGACGACAAGTCCGTTATCAAGCTTATGGATGCTGCCAACATAGGTATCGTCACAGCGCATAACGACATGTTGTCAGCCCACGAGCCCTACAAAGACTATCCAGAGCGAATCAAAACAGCAGCTCGACGTATGGGCAGTACAGCGCAGATTGCGGGCGGTGTTCCCGCTATGTGTGACGGGGTAACGCAGGGACAGTCAGGCATGGAGTTGAGCCTGTTCAGTCGCGACATTATTGCCCAGGCAACGGCTGTATCACTCTCTCACCAGATGTTCGATGCAGCGCTTCTTCTGGGCGTCTGCGACAAAATTATTCCAGGTTTGCTCATTGGAGCTCTCCAATTTGGGCACCTACCGGTGATGACCGTCCCGGCGGGACCAATGACATCGGGGCTGTCTAACAAAGAGAAAGTACGAATCCGGCAACTATTCGCCGAAGGCAAGATTGATCGCGACGAGCTGCTCGAGGCTGAGAGCCAGTCTTACCACTCACCTGGCACCTGTACCTTTTACGGTACAGCGAACAGCAACCAGGTCATGGTTGAGGCTATGGGTCTGCAGCTTCCGGGTAGCTCGTTTGTCAATCCCGGTACACCTCTTCGCGATGCACTCACAGATTTCGCTGCCGAGCACATCACGCGCATCACCGCACAGAGCAGGGACTATCGCCCTATGGCGGAGGTCGTTGATGCCCGAGCGCTCGTCAATGCGCTTGTGGCGCTACTCGCATCAGGTGGATCTACCAATCACTGCATTCACCTGATAGCCATTGCACGCGCTGCTGGCTATCGAATGAACTGGTCTGATTTCGATGCAATTTCGTCTGTCACGCCACTGATTGCTCGTGTCTATCCAAACGGATCGGCCGACGTGAATCACTTCCATGCCGCTGGCGGTACGGGAACTCTTTTCACCGCCTTACTGGATGCAGGCCTCATGCACCCTGATGCAAATACCTGTTTTGGCGATGGGTTTGGTGACTTCTGCCAGGAACCAACTCTAGTCGACAATCACATAGAATGGCGCCCAGCCGCCGCAGAGAGTCTTGACCTCGAGATTCTGACAACACCAGCAACTCCCTTCGCTGTTAATGGTGGCGTTAAGCTTCTCGAAGGTAATTTGGGCCGCAGTGTCATAAAAACTTCGGCCGTGCACGATAAGCACCACATTATTGAAGCACCAGCAATCGTCATTGATGATCAGGACGATCTAAAGCCCTTATTTGAGGCTGGCGAGCTCGATAAAGATTGTGTGGTGGTCGTGCGCTTCCAGGGCCCCGCTGCCAATGGTATGCCGGAGCTCCACAAACTGACGCCCATGCTCGGCGTCCTACAGGACAGAGGGCACAAAGTCGCCTTGGTGACCGATGGGCGAATGAGTGGCGCATCAGGTAAGGTTCCAGCAGCCATTCACTTGGTTCCTGAGGCATCGAAAGGTGGGCCACTTGCTAAAATCCAGACAGGCGATGTGATTCGATTGGACGCTACATCGGGAGTGCTAACGGCACTGATCGATGAATCAGTACTCAACCGTAGACCTGATGCACCAGCGCCGATTGTTCCGAGAACTGTTGGTCGCGGCTTATTTGGTAATAACCGACGGGCCGTGAGTAGTGCAGAGGAAGGCGCATCGTCGCTGTTTAGCTGAGGGAACTTATGACAGACACGAGCACTGTGACTAAACCCCACTACCTGGTCGGTGACATCGGCGGAACCAATGCGCGCTTTGCTTATGTAACGCCTGAGCATCATCGTCCACTCCCCCTTGCGAAATATCGTGTCGCAGATTTTCAAAGTTTTGATGAAGTCATGGCGCGACTTGTTAGCGACTGGCGTGAGCTGGGGTTGCCCGAAGAAGGCCCGGAAAAAACCTGTCTGGCGGTTGCTGCACCACCCCATCTTGAGACCATTAGTTTTACCAATAGCCCTTGGCGGTTTGATCGAGCGCTGCTGAATCGACACCTCACAAACTCATCTATCGACATCATTAATGACTTTGCCGCTATTGCACGGGCGCTCCCAGCGCTTTCCTCTGCTGATGTTGAACAGATTGGTGCAGGTGTTATTGAGTCGAGGCAACCCATGGTGTCCATTGGGCCGGGCACAGGCACAGGCGTCGCCACGGTCATCTTCGATCAGGCAGGGACTCCTATTGTCATCGAGGGAGAAGGTGGCCACGTGGATTTTGCCCCCATTACCGATATGGAATTTGAAGTGTTAAAACGACTGCGCGCCCGATTCGGACGAGTCTCAATCGAGCGCCTTTTGTGCGGTGCGGGTATCGTTAACATCTATCATGCAATTGCCGAAATTCGGGGCGTGCAGCCTGAATATTCGACACCTAGTGACATCGGCGCGGCAGCGCAAAAAGAATTGCCACTAGCGGCAGAGGCAATGGCTATGTTCTTCGCCGTACTGGGCTCTTCGGCGGGCAACTTGGCATTGACTACAGGAGCCATGGGCGGCGTCTTTATTGCCGGCGGAATTGCTCCTCGATATATCGACTTACTGCGCAAGAGTGATTTCCGCGCGCGCTTTTTAGCAAAGGGTCGGTTTGCCGACTACAACACAAATATTGGCACCTTCGTCATTACGCATGACGACCCAGGACTGCTTGGTGCGGCACTGTGCCTTGGAGATAAGCTGTAAATGAATTCTGTGTCTTACGCATTTTTGAACAATGCTCCGGTGATTCCCGTCATCGCTATAGAAAACCTGGATCACGCGGTGCCTTTGGCAGAGGCACTGGTCGCCGGCGGTATCGTAAACCTCGAAGTAACACTGCGAACCGAACACGGACTCAAGGCAATTAGCCTGATTAGGGATCAGGTAAAAGGTGCTAATGTGGGCGTCGGTACAGTCTGTAGTGCGAACGAGTTCGACGCAGCTATCGATGCCGGTGCTAACTTTGTCGTTTCACCGGGGCAATCGGACGCCCTGTTCGAGCGCGCACTCCTCACCAACATTCCATTTTTTCCCGGCGCTGTGACTGCAACCGAAGTCATGGCGGCAAAGGAAGCGGGGTTCAAGGTCTTAAAATTTTTCCCAGCGAGCACCTCAGGTGGTGCTGCTGCGATTAAGGCATTTGCGGGGCCATTTGCAGATCTACAGTTCGTCCCAACTGGAGGCATCAATTTAGAAAATGCGAGTAGCTACCTATCACTCTCGAATGTCCGAGCGGTGGGTGGCTCATGGTTGACACCTAGGGACGCTATTTATAGCGGGCAATGGGATGACATTACACAAATAGCGCGCGAAGCGTCCGAGTTGGGCGCATACCTGGGGGAGCCACTACATGGCAGCTGTTGATTTAATTATTTTTGGTGCGTCGGGCGATCTTTCGGCGCGAAAACTATTTCCGGCTCTACTCCAACTAGAGCGACTTAACCTTCTGGATTCGGACCTCCGAATAGCCGCTGTTGCGCGCAGACAACAATCTCTTGATGACTTCCTACCGCTACTCAAAGAAAAGATGTCCTCTTACATGGGTAGCGATGCGCCAAGTGAAGATGAATGGCAAAGTTTTACGTCACGATTTAGCTACATCACAGTGAATTTTTCAGAGCCTGATCAATATGACGAACTAAGAAGCTGGCTGGACGATGATCGGACGAGCCTCTTTTACTTTGCTACACCACCCTCGCTCTTTGCCCCTATCTGCGAACACCTGAGCGATACAAATTGTCTGGCGGGCGACTGCCGTATTGTCGTAGAGAAGCCCATTGGCGAAAACCTCGAGTCATCCGTAAAGGTTAACGAGACACTCTCCAAATATTTCGATGAAAAATCAATTTACCGAATCGATCATTACCTGGGGAAAGAGACCGTTCAAAATCTTTTGGTTCTGCGATTTGCCAATAGCTTTATAAATAGTCAGTGGGACAATACCTGCATTGACCACGTCCAAATTACCGTTGGTGAGATGGTGGGTATTGAGGGGCGCTGGTCCTATTACGACAAGGTGGGTCAGTTACGCGATATGGTCCAGAATCATTTGATGCAGCTCATGTGTCTGGTGGCCATGGAGCCACCAAACTCACTGAAAGCCGAGAGCATTCGCGACGAAAAAGTTAAAATTGTCAGGGCGCTTCGCAGAATCGACTCGCAATCCGTCAACGAAAAAGTGGTCCGCGGCCAGTACATTAATGGCTGGGTCCGAGGGACAGCGGTGCCTGGATACCTTGACGAAGAAGGTTGTGAAATGGACTCCAGCACGACGGAGACCTACATCGCGATCAAAGCCCACATCGACAACTGGCGTTGGTCGGGCGTTCCGTTCTACCTGCGAACCGGCAAGCGCTTACCCGAGAAAGTCACTGAAATTGTTATTCAATATAAAACTCTGCCGCACAATATTTTTGGGGACGGCACCAATATTCCAAATAAATTGGTTATCCGGTTGCAGCCAAACGAGGGTATTGAACTCAGCATGGTCTCGAAAAAGCAAAGTCTGAAAGAGCGGATGTCGCTGCAATCTCACTTACTCGATCTTGATTTCCGAGAAGGTAGCGATTTGGACCGCATACCAGATGCCTATGAGCGGCTCTTCCTCGACGCAATACAGGGCGATCAATCCCTATTCGTGGGAAGAGAAGAAATTGAGGAAAGCTGGCGCTGGTGCGATGGGCTGATTGCCGCCTGTCAGGATCAAAACGTACCCGCCCTGCCCTACCAGGCTGGATCATGGGGTCCCGCCAAAGCCGAAGTCCTAATCGAGAAGGATTTCCGGAGCTGGCATGCCTAATCAACACCGGTACACCGACCGCAGCTCGCTCGATGCTGCCCTGGCTGAAACGATCATAGTGCAGCTAAACGAGGGTATTGCGTCGCGCGGAACGGCGAGCCTAGTTGTGTCTGGTGGGAGTACGCCTAAAGGACTGTTTCAAAAACTGTCATCAGCAGAACTGGATTGGGCAAAAGTGACCGTATTACTGGCCGATGAGCGATGGGTGCCCGAAACCCATGCGGATAGCAACTCGGCCATGGTTAAAACATTGTTATTACAAGATAAGGCGACGGCCGCTAGTTGGATAGATTATGGCGCAGGACGGGACGATCCTGAGAGAGAGGTGGCTCGAGTTTCAGAGATCCTCTCTGAGATCGACTTCTTTGATGTCGTTGTTCTCGGTATGGGTGCCGATTCTCACACAGCGTCGCTCTTTCCCTGCTCGATCGAATTACTTGAGGGCTTAACTACCACCGAATCCGTGCTGATGACACAACCCACCACTGCGCCACATAAACGAATCACTCTCTCCAAACACCGCTTACTAAAAACGGAGCTAGGAATAATTCACTTGGTGGGAGACAGTAAGTTAGAGGTGTTTGAAAAAGCGACAGCTCACGCCGATGACGAAATACATCCCATCAGTCACTTCGCGCATCTCGAACAATTCGCACTCTGGTTCGCTCCCTAGCAGGGTAAAAAGTTCGACTTGGGGCCTCTGCGGGTCGCTCGCTTCTTTTTGAGCTATCTCGAGGCTTTCCCTCGTTACTACCGTAGTGCTCTCTAGATTAAGGGGAGCATTAACACATCTTTAGCCAACCAATTAACCTGTCTTGAGATACAAAAAAACGCAGGCAAAAAAAGGGGGCACTAAGGCCCCCAAACACTCACACTCAAAAACTGTTACGCAGCGTTACTCACGCCTACCGATGCGGCCGCCATCAAGCAACCGGTATCCAACATTCGATTAGAGAAACCCCATTCGTTGTCATACCACGACAGCACCTTAACCAATCGACCAGTAACGCGCGTGTGGTTTGCGTCGAAGTTGCTCGAATACGCGTTGTGGTTAAAGTCTGCCGACACCAAAGGCTGTGTATTACAGGCTAGGACACCATAAGTATCCGCCTTTGCCGCGGCTGAAAGAATCTCGTTAATCTCCTCAACGGAGGTGTCGCGGGACGCCGTAAACGTCAGATCTACCAACGAAACATTAATAGTTGGGACCCGCACAGCTAGACCATCCAATCGGCCTTTCAGCTCAGGAAGCACAAGGCCAATGGCTGCAGCGGCGCCTGTCTTGGTAGGAATCATGCTGTGTGTCGCTGATCGTGCCCTATACAAGTCTGAGTGATAGACATCGCTCAGATTCTGATCATTGGTGTAGGCATGCACCGTCGTCATCAAACCATTCTCTACACCCACTGATTTGTGCAAAGGCGCAACAATTGGCGCAAGACAATTTGTGGTACACGACGCATTTGAAACGATCACAGCTTCATCGGTCAGTACATCCTCGTTCACGCCGTAAACAACAGTCGCGTCAGCGTCACCCGAGGGCGCAGAGATCAGCACCTTTCGTGCGCCAGCGCGCAAATGAGCCGATGCTTTATCTCGTGATGTAAAGATGCCTGTGCACTCAAATACCACATCGATGTTGAGATCGCCCCAAGGGAGATTTTCCGGGTTTCGCTCTGCAAGTACCGCAATACGATCGCCGTTAATATTAAGTGCACCATCTTCGACAGCCACTGTGGCACCGAAGCGACCATGTGTCGTATCGAATTGCAGAAGGTGCGCATTGATTTCTGGGGTTCCCAGGTCATTAATGGCGACAACGCGGAGACGGGATGCAACGTCGGGGCGCTCATACAGTGCGCGCAGAATGTTTCTACCTATCCGACCAAAC
>JAACDF010000089.1 GCA_009937065.1 Gammaproteobacteria bacterium
AAGACCTACCAGGGGGTGCAGATGAGCTCTACCGAAGAGCCGCCAGCGAAGGGGTCGTTACTGTATCAGGACGCCATTTTTTTCAGGGACTGGATGCATCTTGGCAGCACGCCAACGAATGTCTCAGACTCAACTACGCGGGTGACGAGGATACTGTCAGGCGCGGCATAGAACGCCTAGTTGCCGTTGCCCGACAGCAATACCTCAAAGGATAGTCAGTTCGTTTTTACTGATCCAGCGACTGGTAGTAATCCATCAGGATCTTTGCCACCTCGGGCCGCGAGAATTCGGGCGGAGGTGCAATGCCCTGCCCCAACATTTCACGCACGGCCGTTCCAGAGAGAAGAACAAAGTCTTCTTTCGAGTGATCGGGCGCATCCTTCATCATGACCACTCGATCAAGTTTCTTGCTGTAAGCCGTATGGTCTGCGCGATAGATATCTATCTCCAACGAACCCTCGGGAACTCGCTCATCAAAGATAGTTTGCGCGTCGAACCCACCGTAATAATCACCAACGCCCGCATGGTCGCGACCTACGATCAGCTCTGTGCATCCAGCGTTTTGTCTAAATACCGCATGCAGCACAGCTTCCCTCGGACCCGCGTACAACATGTCAAAGCCATATCCAGTCACCATGACTGTATTTTCCGGGAAGTAGTGATCGACCATGGTTCTGATTGAATCGTCACGCACATCAGCAGGTATATCACCCGCTTTGAGTTTGCCCAGCAGCATGTGAATCAGAATGCCGTCGGCGTTCAGATCACTCATCGCCATTCGACATAGCTCTTCATGCGCTCGGTGCATCGGATTACGGGTTTGGAATGCAACCACGCGTGTCCAACCGCGCGACTCAATCTCCTCGCGTATCTCCATGGCCGTTCTAAAGGTCCCTGGAAAGTCAGACTGGAAGTAGGAGAAATTCAGGACCTCAATGGGACCCGACAACAAAACCTGACCCTGCGCGTTGAATGTAGCCACTCCAGGGTGGTTTGGATCGTCCGTTCCAAATACCTCTTGCGTCATCAACGACATATCGTCATCCGAGAGGCACTCAATACCGGCCACATCCATGACGGCAATTACCGGGGCACCATCCACATTGGGGTCTCGAAGCGCAATACGGTCACCGACGTTGCCGTCGAAACGCTCAACCATGTTGAGTACAGGTACCGGCCAGAACACGCCATCAGCGGTTTTCAAGTCTGTCGCGACGCTCAGTGCATCGGCGCGAGTCATGAAGCCCTGAAGCGGTGTGAAATAGCCTGCGCCAAGCATAACGGCGTTGGCGGCCGCAGCAGATGAAACTGTGATGGATGGCAGCGTCGCCGACTCCGCATCCAAATCAACCAGACGTTGACCCGTTGCAATCAGGGGTGTCAGTGACGACGCACCGTGAGGTGTGATTAAACTCATGCTCATTCTACTCCGTTATTTATCGCTGACGAGGCCACGCGCCTTCAGCACGTCGATAATCTGTGCGACCTCTTCTTCTAGGGTTTGCTGATCAGTGTGTAGGTGAATCTCGGGTGCAGATGGCGACTCGTAGGGGTCATCAATACCTGTGAAATTTTTGATCTCACCTGCTCGGGCCTTTTTGTAGAGACCCTTTGGATCACGAGACTCTGCAGCTTCAAGACTACAATCGACAAACACCTCGATAAAATCCATACCGGCTTCTTCATGAACCTGACGCACCAAGTCGCGGTCGCGCAAGTACGGAGAAATGAAGCTCGACAGTACCAATACCCCAGAGTCAACAAAGAGCTTGGAGATCTCGCCAACACGCCGAATATTCTCAGCCCGGTCTTCTTCACTAAAACCCAAATTCTTGTTGATACCGAAACGGACGTTGTCGCCGTCTAACCGGTAACACAAAACGCCCATGTCGTGCAGAACACCCTCCAGCGCCACAGCAACAGTACTTTTTCCCGAGCCTGACAGTCCGGTGAACCACAATGTCGCGCCGCCGTGCCCAAGGAGATCACCCCGCTCCTTTCGCGTTATGTCTCCCTCGTGCCAATGAATATTGGTTGCCTTTTGCTCTGCCATGGTCTTCCCCCTTTTAGACTGCGAACTGTATGGGATTTTATTTACTAATAAAAATGGTTTATTTTGTTAATACCTACCATTTAAATGGATAGATAGTTGGCATAGGTACATGGCAATGCAATTTACGTTAAAGCAACTGCGGGTCTTTCGAGCTATCTCCGAGTATGGATCCACGACTGCAGCGGGTAAGGCACTCGCTTTGTCACAGTCAGCCATTAGCTCCTCCTTGCAACAACTCGAGGAAAATATCGGACACCGGCTTTTTGAAAGAGTTGGACGGCAGCTGATCCTCAGCCGATTTGGACAGTCGCTCTTACCCAGCGTCTCTGATCTTCTCAACCAAGCAACAGAGCTTGATCAGCAATTTCTGGGGAACACTGTGGGCGGTGTCATTGAAATCGGTGCAAGCTTTACTATTGCAAACCACGTCATCGTCGATGCAATGGTCGATTTTCAGAAACAACTTCCGAGCGTCGAGATACGAATCACAAGTGATAACTCACCCGGCATCACAGACCGACTTGCTGCCGGTGAATTAGACTTTGGGTTGATTGAATCGCCGGTAACAGACCCCACGATTTTTTGTACACCCTGGCTCGAAGACGAACTCGTCGTTTTCGCAAGCCCTGACCATCCACTTGCAGTAAAAGCAGAGGCATCAATGAATGACCTCGTCACCACACCCTGGGTACTACGAGAGCGAGGCTCGGGCGCTCGAAGCATGTTTAACGACACCTTTTCTGCACACTTAAATGGCATCGACATCGCCATGGAGTTTCGGCATAACGAACCCATAAAACGCGCCGTAGCAAGGACTGTGGGAATTGGCTGTCTATCACGACGTGTGCTTGAAAGAGAATTGGCAGACGCGACGCTCATCGAGATAAACACCCCTCCTCCCGCTAAAATGGCACGCCGCTTTTACCTTATAAGGCGGCATGCGTCCCAGCTACCACCCGCAGCAATGATGTTTTGGCAGCAGTGCCTAGCCATGCAATAGTCGCATCAGTATGATCGACGACCCCATCATGCAGCGAGAACCTTTCATGCAGATTGCCATTATCGTCGGAAGCCACCGAAAAGACTCACAAAGCGCAAAGATTGCCCGTTTTTTAGAGCATCAGCTTATAAGTCTTGGAGATCATCAATGCTGGACTTGTGACCTAGGAAAAGATCCTTTACCGCTTTGGGACGAGGAAATTGGCACCGATGCGCCCCAATGGAATGGGCTCGGAGCATTGACAGCAAAAATCGATCAAGCCGATGCCTTCATTATGATTGCGCCTGAGTGGCACGGGATGGTTCCCGCCGCTCTGAAGAACTTTTTTTTGGTCTGTGGCGGCGGGTCTTTTGCCCATAAGCCAGCGCTTCCC
>JAACDF010000090.1 GCA_009937065.1 Gammaproteobacteria bacterium
AAGTCGTTTCACGAAGTCGTCCGCACCATCGCTCACCCATTGAGGCATGCGCGTACCAATTGCCACAACGCGCACGAGTTAAGCCCTGGGATCTAAGAATGCTTCCAGCTCTAAGGAGGTCTCTGGTTCCCCTGACCATAACCTTTCAAGATCGTAAAAACTCCGGGCCGCGGGCTGCATGACATGAACAACGACATCGCCTAGGTCAACTAACACCCAATCGGCATCATTTTCACCTTCGACGCCTATCGGTGGACATCCAGCCTCTTTGGCTTTGACGACAACATTGTCTGCAAGTGACTTCACATGGCGAGACGAATTGCCGCTGGTGACAACAAGAAAGTCCATCACAGAACTAAGTCCGCGGACGTCGACTATTTTGGTATCAACTGCTTTTAGATCGTCTAGAGCATCGACCACAAGGTCGGTAATGGTTACATCGGTCGGGGTCAAAGAAGTGCCTCAATATGGCTCGAAAATTCATACAGCTTGTGGGTCTTAATATACTCCATAACAGGGTATGGAATCATCTCTATCTCTCGCTCGCCTGACTTGAGTAGCTCCCTTATTTCAGATGATGAGATATCAACGAGAGAACTTTCAAGACGCGAGACCCGTCCATATTGAACGGATGACAGCTCGGCTAGGGGCCTTTCGCGGCCATGCCACCAGGCAATAACCTCGGACGGGATATCGATAAACTGCCCGGGCCGCTTGACCACGATGAGGTGAGCATAATCGGTCAATGTCTGCCACCGCGACCAATGATTCAGGGTCGGCAGAAGGTCATCGCCAATGACGAAGTAGATCGTTACCTCCGAGCCCACCTCGTCCCGCAGTGCTTTAAGGCTATCAATCGTGTAGGACGGTCCGTCTCTATCGATCTCCCGCATATCAAGTTCCAGGTCAGGAAATTCCGTCAGCGCAAGATCGAGCATGGCAAGACGATGCTCGGCGCTGACCGAGTGCTGGGCTTTTAATGGCGATTGCGCGGCAGGCATGATTTGCATTGAATCGAGCGCAAGCCTCCGCTTTACATCACTCGCAACCCGCAAATGCCCGTAGTGAACAGGATTAAAACTCCCGCCCATGATCCCAACGTGTCGATTAGATGCGGATATGACCATTGCCCAGAACAACGTATTTTTGGCTAGTGAGACCCTCTAGACCAACAGGACCTCGGGCATGGATTTTGTCCGTGGAAATCCCGATTTCGGCGCCCAAGCCATACTCGAACCCGTCTGCAAATCGGGTTGAGGCATTTACCATCACGGAACTCGAATCCACTGCTCGAAGAAATCGCATAGCGCTACTATGACACTGGGTCACAATGCCATCGGTGTGGCCCGAACCATAACGCGCAATGTGATTAACCGCGGCATCGAAATCAACGACCACCCTAATGGAGAGAATCGGAGCTAAATATTCCGTTGCCCAGTCCTCATCAGATGCCAATGCACATTCCTCACCCAGCAAGGCCACAGTTTGCTCGCAACCGCGAAGCGTCACGCCCTTCTCCATTAACGGTCTTGCAAGATCAGCAAGCAGTGAGACTTGATCCCTGTCGATGAGCAGTGACTCCATAGTGTTACAAGTCCCGTAGCGATGTGTTTTCGCATTGACGGCAAGCTCAATCGCCATCGCGGGGTCGGCGTCGCTGTGAATGTATAAATGGCAAATACCATCCAAATGTTTGAGTACAGGTACGGTGGCATCACTCGCGACGCGCTCGATCAAACCTTTACCACCCCGAGGAACGACCATGTCCACCACACCACTGAGCTTTACCATGGCAGACACGGCGTCTCTGTCGGTGGTCTCTAGCACTTGAACCGCCTGCATCGGCAAGCCAGCCTGCTCCAGACCCGCCTGGATGCAAGTTGCTAAGACCAGATTTGAGCGCAACGCCTCAGAGCCGCCGCGCAGAAGTACGGCATTTCCAGACTTCAAGCACAGACTTGCGGCGTCAACGGTTACGTTGGGACGCGATTCGTAAATGATACCGATAAGACCGAGCGGCACGCGCATCTTACCGACTTGAATACCAGACTCCATTGACTTCAGGCTCTCGATTCCACCAATCGGATCTGGAAGAGCCTGCACGATCGCAAGCGACTCGAGCATGCCATCCACCCGCGCCTCTGTGAGTTCAAGGCGATCAATCAACGCCGTATCCAGGCCCGCCTTGTGGGCTGCCGAGAGATCCATCGCATTAGCATCAAGGAGCGATTGTCGCTGAAGTTGTATATTGGCAGCTATGCCGCCTAGCGCCCCATTCCGAACCGACACAGGTGTGTTGGCAACGACCGTCGAGGCGCGCTTTGCAGATGTGGCAAGGTCTTTAACGTACTGCTGAACAGACAATGGTATGACTCCTTTACGTGAGCCCTCAAGTATACGCTAAGACCCAAAAACATTGTTGACAATGGTTCTCATTAACATTACGGTTCTCATATGTATGTATGTATTTGCAAAGGTGTCACGGACAGAGCCATCCGCGAGCAAGTAGCCTCGGGAGCCCGCTCGCTCGCAGAGGTCAGTCGCGCCACCGGTTGCTCGACGCAATGCGGTAAGTGCTCCTGTTTTGCCGAGTCGCTGGTTAGCGAGGCACTCAACCGAGGCGTACAAATACAGGCAGCTCGCAGCGCCTAAATGCAATTGTGATTGCGAATCGTTACCATTATCTTTCCCTTAAAAAACAATAACTTACGCTTTTTTTAGTCTGCGTTTCGCGGTATCCTGTGTATCGATATAAACGCGCAAGGACTATCCGTAATGAAAGGCAACCCAGACGTCATTAGCCACCTGAACAAAATTCTTTACAACGAGCTTGTCGCCATCAACCAGTATTTCTTGCACGCCAAGATGTACAAGGACATGGGACTTACCGAGCTAGCCGAGCACGAGTATCACGAGTCCATCGATGAGATGAAGCATGCCGATGAACTGGTTGAGCGTATTTTGTTTCTAGAGGGAATTCCCAACCTGCAGGACTTGGGCAAGCTTCGGATTGGCGAGACACCCCGTGAAATGCTGGAGTGTGACCTACAGCTAGAGCACGTCGCGCACGAGGACCTGAAAGCGACCGTTAAATGCTGTGAAGAGGTCGGTGATTATGTGTCGCGCGATCTTGCAAAGCGTATTCTCGATGCCGAGGAAGAGCACATTGACTGGCTAGAGACTCAGCTGTCGCTCATGGACCGCGTGGGGGAGCAGAACTACCTTCAGACCGCGATGAAAACCGTCAAGCCAAGCGAAGGTAGTTAATAGAAAGCAAATGGGGCTCCGAGTTTAAGACTCGGAGCCGCTCTCACCGGCGATCATGTCACGCAATTCACCGGTTTCGTCCATGTCGCAAACAATGTCGCAACCACCAACAAGCTCACCGTCGACCCAAAGTTGCGGGAAGGTGGGCCAGCTGCCGTAAGTCGGCAAATTTGCACGAATCTCAGGGTTGCTTAGCACGTCGACATAGGCAAACTTCTGACCGCAGCCCATGAGCGCCTGCACTGTTCGCGCTGAAAAACCGCACTGCGGCTGGTTTGGGGAGCCTTTCATGTAAAGGATCACACGATTGTTCTCGATCTGATCCTTAATGGTCTCCATAATATCCATTGCTCGCCTCCGCACCGTATTTAGATGTAGTTAAATCTTTCGCGAGCAGGAGTTTATCAGAAGCCTTGCTCGGTAAGTCATAAAATCGGCAATTTAAGGTAGTAAAAGTCATGTCAGCCATTATGCCCACATACGGTCGATTACCCGTGACATTTGCGTCGGGTGCGGGCGCCTACCTCACCGATCAGAAGGGCCAGCGGTATCTGGATGCGCTGTCCGGTATCGCCGTCACCAACCTCGGCCACTCTCACCCGAATGTCACTCGAGCGGTCACTGAACAAGCAGAAAGTCTCTTACACACATCCAATCTTTATGGCATTGCGCAGCAGGAGCGATTGGCCACGGAACTCAGCCAGCTCACAGGCATGGAGCGCATCTTTTTCTGTAACTCGGGTGCCGAGGCAAACGAGACCGCCATCAAAATGGCGCGACGCCATGGGCATAATAAAGGTGTTGCTAACCCTCAGATCGTTGTCTTGGAGGGCGCATTCCATGGAAGGACCATGGGCGCGTTGTCAGCAACGGGTAGCACTGCGATTCAAACTGCCTTTAAACCGTTGCTCCCTGGTTTCATACGAATCGCGAGAAATGACATTGATGCCTTGCACACACTCGCAAAGACTCGTGACGATATTGTGGCAATCCACCTTGAACCAGTGCAGGGTGAAAGTGGTATCCACCCTCTGGATCATGCCTTTTTGATGAGCGCTCGCGAGCTGTGTGATCAAGAAGATTGGCTACTCAGTTTCGACGAGGTGCAATCGGGGAACGGTCGATGCGGCGCCCTGTACGTCTTTCAACGCCTGGGGATTATCCCGGATGTATTGGCTACTGCGAAGGGGCTTGGAAACGGCTTGCCCATTGGCGCCTGCATGGCTAGGGGGCGTGCAAGCGATTTGCTCATCGCAGGTGACCACGGCACGACCTATGGTGGCAACCCCATCTGTTGCGCTGCGGCAAGTGCCGTCATCAATACATTAAGTTCAGACCAGCTATGGAATCGAGCGGACCTCATCCGCTCAGCCATCTTTGAGGGTTTGGACGCAGAGATAGCCGACGGTAGCTTGATCCGAGACAGGCGCGGAGTGGGACTTATGATAGGTATCGAACCAACCGTTCCCACGCAGAACCTCGTTCAAATGGCACTCGATCGATATCTATTAATTAATGTCGCCGGGGGCAATACTATCCGGCTGCTGCCCCCATTAGTCATGAGTATGGATGACGCGCGATGGGTTGGAGCTACCGTTGCAGAGATAGTGAATTCACTCAAGGACGCTTAAACCAAGGGATAGTAGGAACGACGTATGAACTCGCCCCGCCACTTTCTTACACTTAACGATCTATCCCGGGATGAGCTGCTCGCTGTTCTCAGGAGGGCATCAGAGCTTAAACAGTTACAGCGCACCGGCATGCCTCACGCATCACTCTCTGGGAAGGTTATGGCCATGATCTTTGCCAAGGCGTCGACACGAACGCGCGTCTCTTTCGAAGCAGGGATGACTCAACTGGGTGGCAGCGCCATGTTTCTCTCGTCAAGCGCCACACAAATGGGTCGTGGCGAACCCATCGAGGATACGGCGAGGGTCATTTCATCAATGGTTGATATCGTGATGATCCGAACGTTCGATCACGAGGACATTCAAACCTTTGCGGCTCATTCGAGCGTACCCGTCATCAACGCGCTTACAGATGATTTCCATCCCTGCCAGCTTCTCGCCGACATGCAAACATGGTTCGAACATCGCGGAGACATGCGGGGAAAAACAGCATGCTGGCTGGGCGATGGTAACAACATGTGCCATTCCTACATTAACGCAGCGAAAATACTTGGCTTTAACTTACGCATTGCCTGCCCGGAAGGTTATGAACCATCACCTTCAGTGGTTGCAGCGGCGGGAGACGCAGTGACGATCGAGCCCGACCCAAAAATTGCGGCTTCAGGCGCACACTTACTTGTCACCGATGTCTGGGCGTCTATGGGACAAGAAGCCGAGGCTAATGAACGCAATAACGCGCTGCAGGCCTATCAACTCAATCGCGAACTCCTCGACCTCGCAGACGCTGAAGCCATTTACCTGCACTGCCTTCCAGCACACCGTGGTGAGGAGATCACCGCTGAGCTCATGGACGACCCCAATTCGGTCATCTGGGATGAGGCTGAAAATAGGCTACATGCACAGAAGGCGCTAGTAGAGTTCCTCCTGAGCTGATCAACGTTTTTGAGCTCTCTCGCCAGACGTTTTGATGACCAGAACGCCTCCAATTTATTGCATTGATGTGACATGAAGCTCCCATCATTGTGAGTTATTTCGAGACCACACTCAGCACCCCCCCTAGTTAGTAAGCGCTAACTTTTTAAAATGTCACACCTTATCCACAAGAAATCCGATGGCTTTTGGGCTTGCATTCAACCCTATACCGCCCTATCTTGGGTCCGGAATACGAAGCGACCCCAAGATGTGGTGAGAAGTACGATAAGAAGTACCTCATGATGGAACAGTTGCAAACCCTTGGAAAAGACGAGTTGAAGGTGAAAGTAGAATGCAGACAGGCAGTGAATCCGTAAGCAATCCGGCGTCCGCACCCCCCCCAATCTCTGGCACTCCCAGCCAAACGCGAATTGCCGCTACCGCACCTGGGCAGATGCGCGTGATAAAACGCAATGGCACCGTGGTTCCGTTTGAGGACAGCAAAATATCGGTGGCTATTACAAAGGCGTTTCTTGCAGTTGAAGGTGGCACCGCAGCGGCTAGCACACGCATCCACGAAACTGTCGCAAAGCTGACAGAGCAGGTGGTCGGCACCTTCAAGCGACGCATGCCTTCTGGCGGCACGATCCACATTGAAGACATTCAGGATCAGGTTGAATTGGCTCTTATGCGTGCTGGTGAGCACTTGATTGCTCGCGATTACGTTATTTATAGAGAATCCCGACGCCAGGCACGCGTCGAAAAAGAAGCGCTGTCACCCGAATCAGAAGCCGCAGCCGGTGCCATCACAGTGGTGGATGCGGATGGCAACGCCAAGCCGCTTGATATTGAACGCATTCGCACCATCGTCGCCGAGGCCTGCATGGACCTCGCCGACGTTAGCGAGGCCGCCATTATTGATGAAGCACTCAAGAATCTTTACGACGGCGTTACAGAGCACGAGTTGAGTACCTCACTGGTGATCACCGCGCGCACGATGATCGAGCAGGAGCCCAACTACTCGAGCGCCGCAGCACGATTGTTGCTGGACAACCTCCGCGCGGAAGGTCTCAGTTTCCTAAACGTCGCGGAGTCTGCGACTCAGGGGGACATGACGACTTACTATCCCCAGGCGCTCAAGTCGTTCATTAGTCGTGGCATTGAGCTCGAGCTATTGGCACCTAATCTCGCTGAATATGACCTCGACAGGCTGGGTGAGGCATTGCTTCCCGAGCGTGATCTTCAGTTCAGCTACTTGGGTCTTCAGACACTTTATGATCGCTACTTCATCCACAGCAATGAGACCCGCTTCGAGCTACCTCAGCTGTTCTTTATGCGTGTCGCCATGGGATTGGCAACGCGAGAAGACGACAAAAATGCGAGAGCGATAGAGTTCTATCAGCTCCTGTCATCGTTTGATTACATGAGTTCAACACCCACATTGTTCAACTCGGGGACATTGCGACCTCAGCTGAGCTCGTGCTATCTGACAACTGTTCCAGACGACTTGCACGGCATTTACGGAGCAATCCAGGACAACGCCATGCTGTCCAAGTTTGCGGGCGGACTCGGAAACGACTGGACACCTGTTCGCGCTCTGGGCGCTTACATTAAGGGTACTAACGGCAAGAGCCAAGGCGTCGTTCCGTTCTTGAAAGTGGTCAACGATACAGCAGTCGCTGTCAACCAGGGCGGCAAGCGCAAGGGGGCCGTCTGTGCCTATCTTGAAACATGGCACATGGACATTGAAGAGTTCCTCGAGCTTCGTAAGAACACCGGAGACGACCGTCGCCGAACCCATGACATGAACACAGCGAACTGGGTACCTGACCTCTTCATGAAGCGCGTATTCGAAGATGGCGACTGGACACTCTTTTCGCCCAATGATGTACCCGATTTGCATGACCTGTATCGAACAGCATTCGAGGAGCGTTACAAACAGTACGAAGAGCTGGTCAGAAATGGTGAGTTGAAACTCCACAAGACGCTGAAAGCACAGGCACTTTGGCGAAAAATGCTCGGCATGATCTTTGAAACGGGGCACCCCTGGATCACCTTTAAAGATCCTTGCAACATCCGCTCACCTCAGCAGCACGTGGGTGTCGTTCACTCATCGAATCTATGCACCGAGATCACGTTGAATACCAGCAAGGACGAAATCGCTGTCTGTAACCTGGGCTCTGTCAACCTGCCACAGCACATCGAGAATGGTGAGTTAAATATCGACAAGCTGCGCAAGACGGTGACTACCGCTATACGTATGCTCGACAACGTTATAGATATTAACTACTACTCCGTAGACACGTCAGAGAATTCCAACATGAAGCATCGGCCCATAGGGCTTGGTCTCATGGGGTTCCAGGACGCGCTTTACAAAGTAGATGTGTCCTATGCATCGGACGAGGCTGTGACATTTGCCGATCAGACAATGGAGGCAATAAGCTACTTTGCCATCAACGCATCAACAGACCTCGCTGCTGAGCGTAGCGCCTACTCAAGCTATGAGGGCTCGCTATGGAGTCAGGGTGTTTTCCCGATTGACTCGCTGAACATGCTGATTGAACAGCGTGGCACCGACTATATCTCGGTCAACCAAGATAGCACCATGGATTGGGAAGCACTGAGAGGTAAAGTCGCTGAGCAAGGTATGCGCAACTCGAACGTCATGGCGATCGCGCCTACGGCGACGATTGCCAATATCACGGGCGTCTCTCAGTCAATAGAGCCGACTTACCAAAACCTCTACGTGAAGTCGAACCTGTCGGGTGAGTTTACCGTTGTGAACCCACACCTGGTGCGTGATCTTAAAGAGCGAGGGTTGTGGGACAAGGTCATGGTTAACGATCTCAAGTACTACGACGGAAGCGTACAAGCCATTGACCGCATTCCAGCCGACCTAAAAGCGAAATATGCGACGGCATTTGAGGTTGAGCCGCGCTGGTTGGTCGATGCAGCTAGCCGCAGACAGAAGTGGATAGACCAAGCTCAGTCACTGAACTTGTATATCAATAATGCAAGTGGAAAGAAGTTGGACGTGACGTATCGCATGGCTTGGTTCAGTGGTCTGAAAACAACATACTATCTCCGATCGCTAGCTGCGACGGGCACTGAAAAGTCCACGGTTAATACCGGTCAGCTCAATGCCGTATCACAGCAAGCGGCGGCTGCAGCGCCCGCGCAACCGGCGCCTGTTCCTGCAGCTTGCTCGCTCGACGATCCAGATTGTGAAGCCTGTCAGTAACCAAATAAGTTAAAGGAGTTAATGATGCTTAATTGGGATGATTACAACGTAGCCGAGGGCGAAGCGCCCATCGCAGCACCGCAGCAACAAGCACCCGTTCAACCCGAGGTGGTTAACAAAGCGCTTGAAACACTCAACCAGCAAGAAGCCGCCAGCGCGCCCATAATGGATGAAGTGAAAGTGGCGGCTGCTGAGGCGGTGGCTAACATTGACGCAGCACCCGGCCTCGAAGAGCTCGAGATGGGCGCATCGCGTATTTCCGTTGATGAAAAGGCGATGATTAATTGCCGTGCAGATCTCAACCAGTTGGTGCCATTCAAATACGACTGGGCATGGCAGAAGTACCTTGACGGATGTGCTAACCACTGGATGCCGCAAGAAATCAACATGACGGCGGACGTAGCGACGTGGAAGAGCGAAGGCGGTCTGACCGATGATGAACGCCGAATCGTTATGCGGTCTCTTGGCTACTTCTCAACAGCTGATTCACTGGTAGCTAACAACTTGGTTTTGGGCATTTATCGACTCATCACTAATCCAGAATGTCGCCAGTACCTGCTGCGTCAGGCATTTGAAGAAGCGATCCACACGCACGCCTACCAGTACTGTATCGAGTCACTGGGCATGGACGAAGGTGAAGTCTTTAATATGTACCGTGAGGTCCCTTCTGTCGCTAAGAAGGCCTCGTGGTCACTGAATAAGACGCAGGCACTCTCTGATCCTAACTTTACAACCGGTACTGTAGAAGACGACCAGCAGGTG
>JAACDF010000091.1 GCA_009937065.1 Gammaproteobacteria bacterium
AAGTATCGGGAGGAGCGCGATAAGCGCGTCCGAGCCGATGGCAATGATCAGTACATAGAGGTTGCTGGTGATTTCTCTCACTACATTGATGACCCCTACGTTGAACCGGGCTTCGACCGTGAGGCCCTTGATAAGCAGGTTGAAGTGCTCATTATCGGTGGTGGCTTCGGCGGTATGCTCGCGGCCGCGCGACTAAGAGACACTGGCATCAATGACTTGCTGATCGTTGAAAAAGGCGGCGGTTTCGGCGGTACGTGGTACTGGAATCGTTACCCTGGCGCTTCGTGTGATATCGAGTCACTGGTCTACTTCCCACTCCTCGAAGAGACAGGCTTTGTTCCCAAGCAGCGCTACACCAACGCGACGGAAACGCTCGAGTACTGTCAGGTAATCGCGGAGCAGTACAAGCTGCACGACATTGCGCTGATGCAAACCCAGATCCTGAGTACAGACTGGTCGGAAGAGGAAGGGCTGTGGGTCGCTCGAACCAACCGCGGCGACGTTATCAAAGCGACCTTTGTCATTCACTCAAATGGCCCACTGAATCGTCCTAAGCTGCCGGGCATACCCGGTATCGATACCTACACGGGTCATACCTTCCACACCAGTCGGTGGGATTACGATTACACCGGCGGCGGTCCTTTTGGCGACCTCGATAAGCTCGTGGACAAACGTGTGGCTGTCATCGGTACAGGTGCAACCGCTGTTCAATGCGTGCCGCATTTGGCCGCAGGCGCGAAGTCGCTCCATGTCTTCCAGCGGACACCCTCGTCCATTGATGTGCGCAACAACACCGACATCGACGCCAAGTGGGTCAAGTCCCAGTCGCCAGGTTGGCATCACAAGCGCCGAACCAACTTCGAATCGCTTCTCGCTGGGATGCCGGTGAAAGAGGATCTGGTGCGCGATGGTTGGACCGAAGCGTTTCGCGATATTTTTGGAGAGTTGCGTCAGTACCGACCCAGTGGCTGGCGTCTCTTGCTATGGAGTCTGGGGTGGGCGTTTACCAGTGCGCGCAAGGAGCGCGGCATTAAGCAATATCTCACCGACAAAGCCATGGTGGCAATGGGTCTTCAGGAAAAAATGGAGATGGCAGATTTCGTCAAGATGGAAAAGGTCCGAGCACGCGCCGATACGGTGGTCGATAACTCGGAGACTGCTGAATCGCTAAAGCCTTACTACCGACAGTTCTGCAAGCGACCCTGTTTCCATGACGAGTATCTACAGGCGTTTAACAGCCCTAGTGTGACGCTAGTGGACACGGACGGCCAAGGTGTCGAGGCGTTCACCGAGAGAGGGGTGGTGGCCAACGGCACCGAGTATGAGGTCGATTGCATTGTGTTCGCCACAGGCTTCGAAGTAGGCACTGACTACTCGCGTCGCGCTGGCTATTCCATTACCGGAGTCGATGGACTGACCATTTCAGAGAAATGGACTGATGGCATGGCGACCTTTCACGGTCTTCACACGCGGGGTTTCCCTAACGCTTTCTTTTTTGGCCCTCAACAATCGGGTTTTACCGCAACCTATACCTTCGCGCTCGATGAGAACGCCATGCAAACCGCCTACATTTTGGGCGAACTTAAGAAACGTGGCGCTATACGCGTGGATGCTTCAGAAAAGGCGGAGAGTGCCTGGATCAATACAATTAAGCGCGTGGCGAGGCAGACTGAGGAGTTCCAGAAGTCCTGCACGCCGGGCTATTACAACAACGAGGGCCACGTTGAGTTTGAGTCACAAAACACCTTTTATGGTGGTGGCCCCATCGAGTTTTTTAACCTCATGGCTAAGTGGCGCGAGGCGGGGGATCTGCGAGGTTTGGAAATCGATTAGTGCAACCTTAGGGGCTAATGCCGTGTTTCTGGCACTCTTCTTGCGTAACGCATAGGCAAACTGTTTGCTGGTCCTGTGCGAACGTGCAGGGCAAAGGAGAAACGCGTAATGCGCTGGCCAATTTTTGTAGCCGCTCTGACGTTGCTGTCGTCAATGATGTTATTTGCCTCGGAAGATTCGGCGGTAAACGGATCTAAAGTTGATGAGGAAGACGCCACAACACAAAGTGTTCGTGACCGTGGTCGTATTCTTTTGAAACGAAATTTTTTGGCATCAGAGTTTCAAGCGTCTGACCCTGTGGGTTTTTATCAAGAGGCTTTTTTAGACGCAGAGGGCGTCGATTCGCGAGCCTTTTTTTCGCTGGTTCGCCCGTCTAAAAACGCGTCAACCAACGAGGTCACAATTACGGTTACCCAGCAAGATAAGGCGGGCACTTCTCGTCCGGGAGGCCGCATCGCAGCAGAGCGAGCTTATGGTCCCATCGCGCTCTCGGCGGAGGTGGTTCACAATGCTACCGAGAGGATTATCGATCAGTATGAGGGGCGCTGGCGCAGAACGAGTGAAGATTTGAGCTTTCTCAGTTTTCCGGCGTACACGCGCGACCGCATAAGTGCGGACAGTAACGTTGGCAATTTTAGAGTTGACTGGAATTTAGATAGCGATCGGTTGTTAACGCTAGAATCAGCCTTAACGCGTTATCAAGACAGCGCGTTTAGAACCAAGATTGAAGCTCAGTTTGGAGTAGGATCTTTTGATGCCAGTGATCCGGGGCTACGGTCAGTGGGTAACACAATCACCGACTTGGCGGTCATAGATGCATCGCTGCGGCACTATCAGCACGAATGGAATACGCAGCGCAACATCGCAAGGCATCAAGTGAGCTTTCGCCAGACTCTTGATTCTGGCCTTTTTGAGTTGCGGGCCTATCAAGGCAGCTGGGAAAACTCCTCGCAATGGTTACCGTGGAACTTCTTAACCACAGACGTCGATATAGCTTACTCAACAGATGACACTTTTCTTCCCTCGTTATCAGCACTTGACGGCCACTCTTTTGTCGATCCGTCGGGAGCGGTCTTCAGAGATTACCGATACCTAAACGCAAAAACGCGTGACACGGACAAAGCGGTAGCCCTGGACTGGGATTCTCAGCGAGATTGGACTGACGCCAAGTTTGTTCTCTCGATTGGCGCAAGTTGGCGAACAAAGAAACGCAGAGCGGAAGATCAGCGGTGGGTGTATCAGCCCTCTGAGCAAGGGGTGTTGGCTATGACCGAACTGGTTTCCCAGCTACAAGGGGCCAGCATCCTGAGCAATGGCTTTAGTCTGCCGCCGTCAATCAGTCACGCGGACGCTAGACATATCGTGTCTGACCCAAATAACACACGCGTTGTAATCAATGAGTTTTTGTCCTTTAAAGAGAGTATCGAGCAGCAATTCGTGTCTTCGGAAACTGTGAGCGCCGCCTATATTCACGGTCAGATGACGCGATCTAATTACACTGTTTCGTTGGGGTTGCGTAGAGAGGGAACGGTGACTGAGACATTAGGTACGTTGAGTGGAAGCGAAGAGGCAATTGCACCTGCAGGATCTCAGTCAATATACGAGGTCGATATCTTTGACGTCTCTATCGTGGATACTTTTGACGCCTTTCAAGCGTTCAGTGTCCCCGCGGAGAATCAATATCATCAATGGATTCCCTCGTTCTCATTTCGTTATTCCATCAACCAAGAGACGGCAATTAACTTGGTTTGGCATCAGCAGATCATGCGACCTCAATACTTTGATATCGTAAATTACAGTCGAGAAATGGAGGCCTTCCGCCGAATTGACAGGGGTAACCCATCGCTCGCGCCGGCCCGCATCGATACAGTGTCCGGAGGATTGAGCTTCACTAGTGGTGATGCGTCGATCCGATTGGAGCTATTCAAAAAGTCTATTGATAATTTTGCTTATCGGTCGACAACCGCGGGTCTTGTTCGGGGTGAAATATACCGGATTCGCTCTATCGAGAACGGGTCGCGGGCGTCAATTTCAGGTGCGCAAGTGGCAGCGAATTTTTCCCTTCCTACGACGCAACTCCCCATTGATACCGCTAGCATGAGTCTTCGTTACACCTACTCCGATAGCGAGGCGATTTTGGCGAATCGATCTACTCCTTTTCCAGAGCGTGCTCGACATTTTGGAAACGCTACGTTCAATATTTCTAAAGGTCCATTTCGACTGCAAACACGACTACTCGGTTATTCACGGACCCTCGAATCGATTGGCGAGGACACATGGCAAGATCAATACAGATCAAAAGTTATGGCGATCAGCCATACCCTTTCATTTAAGACCGAGAGTGCATTGCAAATTGGATTATCTGTGACAAACCCATTAGACAGGCCCGAACGCATTACAGAACAGACTGATCTCAGAGTCGTTAAAAATGAGTTCAGTGGGTCTTTGTATAAATTGTCGATCTCACGATCGCTCTAGCCACCAGACTCAGATTTTCCGTGCAGATATTAAGCTTAATTGACTGGATCTGAGGCATGGCTCTCTACTCGTGTAGCGCTCGATTTTGGTGCGACCTCGCCTCATTTTAGGTCTTTTCCTCCCTGTTTTCAGACCCTCAATGCGAATCAAGTTACTGTGTTGAGATTGCTGAGTCGTAAATCTGGACATTGTGTAGAGCATTGATGAAGCTACACCGCCCCACCGCCCCACCGCCCCGTGCGCCAGTTTTTATATCTTTTTCAACTGCTTATGAGGGTTTGAAGCTAGAGATTAGGCGCTGGCACCTTCTTTTTTCGGTATCACGTGACCAATTGCGGGGATTCCGCATGAAGGCAGACCTGACAGCAGGTCCTCTGGAATGGTTATTGCTTACTTCATTTTACACAAGGTCGCGATTTCGGTTCTAGTTGCGTGCCGTGAAATTCCTTAGTCATGCGCTTGATCAATGGGCAGCACCAGTAGGAAACGAATGAAGCAATGGACATAGCATTACTTACCCTAATGTTGATGGGCACAGGAGCAATCGCTGGGTTATGCAGTGGCTTGTTTGGGGTGGGTGGTCGATTCATTGTGGTGCCAGCGCTTCTATTTGTGCTCGATACTGCAGGCTATGGCGGTGAGGGCATTATCTTCATTGCGATCGGTACTTCGTTAGCCACTATTATCTTGGCCTCTAGCAGGTCAGCGTTATCGCATTGGAGACTGGGGTCACTTGATATGCAGTTCGTTAGGAACTGGTTGCCATGGCTTACGACTGGGACCCTTATCGGTGTCGTCGCTGCAGCTTCGGTATCGAGTACGCAACTTCAACTGATATTTGCTCTAGGTGTCGGTGCCTACTCCGTCTTTTTTCTTTTTCCTCGTGCGTTTTCGCGATTCGAGTTTGAGCATTTGCCCGTTGGAATGACTCGAGCGGTGTTAGGTACATCTGTAGGAGGGGTATCGGCATTATTGGGTATTGGAGGTGGGACACCTATCGTCATCACCATGACGCTTTGTGGGAGACCTATGGTTCAGGCGGTTGGGACAGCCGCAGGGGTGGGGGTAGTTATAGGAATGCTCGGCGCAGTTGGCTTTCTTATAGTCGGCTTATCAAAAGTTGTCGTGGGAGCTCCACCGGGGTCGATTGGCTTTATCAATGTTCCCGCACTCATTGCGATCAGTGCCATGTCCGTAATGACGGCACCTTTCGGTGCTCGCCTGGCACACGACCTAAGATCAGATTCATTAAAGCGGTACTTCGGTCTCTATCTATTGGTGGTAGCGATCATCATCTTGCAACAAACATATACCTGAGGAGAAACTTTTATGACTGGTATTTCTAGGAGGTCCTTTTTTATCGGGTCCGCCGTTGCGGGGGTTTCTACCTTAGCATCGGCGCGTACATTTTCACTCGACGCGGCACCGGTAAATTTATTCGGTCCGGCTTCTGGTATAGCCAAACTTAATGCCAATGAGAATCCGTATGGACCAAGTCCAAAAGCCCTTAAGGCGATGGTAAAGGCCTCTGCTCACGGCGCTTACTACGTTCGCAGGTCTGCTCAGATATTACGAGAAATGATTGCCGAGCGACACGGTCTATCCCCTGACTACGTGGTGTTGAGCTCAGGGTCTAGTGGTGTGCTCACATACCTCGCATTAGCCGCCTCACAGCAAGGCAAGATTTTAGCGCCCGATCTCTTTTGGGATACAACATCACTGATGGGAGTCAGAAACAGTAGTAACGGGATCGTACGATTGCCAAAAAGCACCTCGCTGAGCATTGATCTGGAAGCTATGGAAGGAGCGTTAGATTCAGATATATCGATGGTGCATGTAACGAATCCAAACAACCCCACCGGTATGGTGCTTGATTCGGCTGAGCTTCGCGCCTTTTGTAGTCGTGCCTCAGAAAAATGCACTGTACTAGTGGACGAGGCTTACAACGAATTGACTGCTGATCCAGCGGCATCGACGATGATTCCGTTAGTCAAGGCAGGAAAAAATGTAGCGGTGGCGAGAACCTTCTCGAAAATATATGGCCTCGCCGGTATGCGTGTTGGGTACATGATTGCGAAACCGGAACTTTTGGAGAGGGTGAAGCAATATGGTTTGGGCGACTACGGGCTTAATCAAGCGGGGGTCGCTGCTGCTGTAGCCAGCTATAACGACAACGAGTTTTTAGAATACTCGAAAGCCAAGATTATCGAGGCGCGCGAAATGGTGTCTGAGGCGCTACAGCAGAATGGACTGACTGCGCTTCCCTCTGAGACAAACTTCATGTTTGTGAACTTGCGCACTAAAAACGCAGAGTCTTTCAGGCAGGCAATGGCTGATCGAAACGTCCTGATAAGGGGCATCTATCGCGATTACACCCACTGGTCTCGAGTGAGTATGGGCAAGTTGGAGGATATTCAGCAATACGTAGATGCGTTACCTGCGGCGCTGGCGGTGACGGGTTAACGTGCGCTTGGACCTCGTCCAGTTGCTGAGTGGTTTAAAGCAACGGAAAAAGACGAGGAAAAATAAAAAGGGGAGCAAGCGCTCCCCTTTTTTGTACAGCCAGGTTTTGACCAGTTAGAACACATACTCGGCTTTAATGTACCAGCGACCGCCCTGCCAAGAAATTCCGGAAGCAGAGGGGTAAACGCGACCACAGCAGTAATCGCTAATGCTGTCTTTGTCCGGGTACTCATCAAAGATATTCATACCACCCGCTGTGATGGTGTAGCTTTCACCGTAGTAAGCCAATGACAGATCGGTCATAAAAACACTGCCGAAAGTTTGGATGGGTGAGTCATCACTACTAGATAGTCGATTTGAACCCTCGCCCCAATAGCTACCTCGCAAGTTAAATCCAATCTTATCCATACGGTGGTTTGCCTGCAGGATAAAACGAGTGTTCGGATCGAAGTTAACGATGTCGTGTTGAGCCTCCGCATTTAAGAAACCAGCGGGGCTGCTGTTAAACTCAAACTTGTTGTAGCCATAGGTGAGTGTGATGTCTGTTGTACCCAGCCCGGAATCGATGGGTAAAGTAACGACTGCATCGACACCCGAGACACCGACGTCATAGGCATTTGTGAACCAGTTAACGCCACCAATGGTGTTCGCCCCGGCAACACCTGCGGCATCTAGTGCAAGGAAGTTCGCGTACGCGTCGCCCGCAGTTGGATCACTGGAGACGTCACGTGTTGACACTGCATTGAAGTAGTCGTCTACGTCGATGGTGTAGTAGTCGATGGTGAAATCTGCAGAGCCCACGCTCCCAGTGACGCCCACCGAGAACCCACTTGAGGTCTCAGGTTTCAAATCTGTAGCTCCGAGTGTCTGAGCTACCGTGCCACTAGCGGGGAATAAGCCCACCGCAACGGGGAAGCCATTTGGCAACCGAGTCGACACATTGGTCGTTCCCTGCTGGCCTGGTGTGGGAGCACGGAAACCTGTGTTATAGGATGCCCGCAAGCTCATGCTGTCGCTTATTGAGTAGTTACCTGCGATTTTGAAGATCGTCTCTGAACCAAAATCGGAATAGTCCTCGTAGCGAACGGCTCCCTGGACGAATAACGCCTCGCCTATGTCCGTGTTCACCTCAACGTAGGCTGCGAATGAGTCTCGGGTGTAGACGTCCGAGAATGCGGGTGAGTAGCCGGGGAAACCGTTTGATCCAACGCCAACTGCACGATAAACAGGATCGCTCGAGTCAGCACAGTTTAGGGTGCTACCCGCATCGATCACGGCTTGACCTGCAGCTGTCGGCGCGTCTCCATCACAAAATCCCCATGGATCTGCCGCAGCATAAGGACCTACTCGATAAGAATCTGGCTCACCTTCACCGATGTCATACTCTTCGTCGAGGTATGAAACACCACCTAAGATGGTAAGTGTGTCGCTTAGCTCATAACTCAGGTCGATCTGGAATTGAGTTTCGGTATTCGTCAGCGTGCCGGGTTTGAATGACTTTGGTGAATCTGGGCCCATAGATGGGTTGATCGTGTTGGCGAGTGTGTAATCAATCGACGACTCTCCCGTTCTGACGCTAACGTCCCATCCCAGAGCACCTTCCTCTGTACTCGTGAGACCTGCAACTAGCGAGATATCCTCTACCTCACCATAGAACCGAGGAGTGAAGCCACCCGGATACATTTCCAATGGGAAGTAAATCGATCCGTCTGGTTCCCGCAGTTCCTCGATCGTGCCGTTATATGGGTGACGATAGAAGAAACTGCCGTCGCTCTCGCTTTCGGTGTAGTTACCGAATGCATAAAAGTCGACGGTCTCGGAGAGGGGCATGCCGGCGTTAAAGAAAATGCTCGTTCGCTCGGCATTGGGATTTCCCCAAGGCTGCACCATGTCACCCTCTAGAGACGCGTTGGCTGTTGCTGCGATAAACGCCGGGTCCGTTGCATAGGCTATGCGATCGGGTCGACCGTTTTCAATGAAGCTGTTGTATGCAGCACCATTGGGATCTAGGCAAAACCATGACCCGCAGTACTGATTGCCTCGGTAGGTAGCATCAGCGGTGTAATGCTCTCCCGATACGCTCAGGAAGCCGCCATCGCCGAGAGAAAAGCCTATGTTTCCGCCGATTGTAGTGTTAGATCCATCACCTTCGTAATACTCACCGGTAGTGACAAATAATGATCCACCTGAGTCGTTATTTTTCAGTTGGAAATTCATGACTCCTGCGATGGCGTCCGAGCCATAAAGCGCAGCGGCGCCATCTCTCAAAATCTCGAGGCCACCGATAGCTGCCGCCGGAATAGTTGCTAAATCGGGCCCTTGCACACCTGATCCACCAATTCGTACAAGCGCTGCTCGGTGACGTCGTTTACCATTTACTAATACGAGGGTTTTATCCGTAGGCAAACCTCTGAGGGTGGCGGGGCGGATAAACGATGCACCGTCGGATATTGGTTCTCGGGAAAGATTGTACGTTGGGACCAATGTTCTAACGATGTCGTTCATGTCCGTGAACTCAACGTTCTCCAAGTCATCGGAGGAAAATACATCGACCGGCACTGGGGAATCCTGCACGGTACGAGGTTTCCCTCTCACTCCTGTGATGACAACTTCCTCGATCTCGCTTGCTTCCTGTGCGGAAACAGATAAGGACAATGCCGCCGCGGGAACGGCTACGCTTAGTGCGAGAAACTTTAATGCTGTGCTCCGCAGGGCGGGAAACTCTGCCCCTTGGAGTTTTAAATTCACTGAATAGTTTTTCATGTGACTCTCCGAAGGTTGTGGTGTTTTGGAGCTTTACTTACTCCTACGCTTCTGTGCAGATCAGGGTGCAACCGCCGGGACCTGTTTCATGCAATCCGACGCGTCGAAGACAGCTCCCACAGTAACTACCAAAGAGTATGCCCGCTTAATTTTTCGCAATAAAAACAAGCAGTTGTAAATTCTTCGACAGATCAGTCACCTACAAAACGCACTTTTGAAGTGCATTGCCCTAATAGCTTTGCACCAACTCTAGGCGATCCGAGGGAATAAAAATTTGCATTATGAAACTGATTAGAAAGCGAATATTTCATACCCATACCCATACCCATACCCATACCCATACCCATACCCATACCCATACCCATACCCATACCCATACCCATACCCATACCCA
>JAACDF010000092.1 GCA_009937065.1 Gammaproteobacteria bacterium
ATCGACCCCACAGGTCCAACCGGCGGTTCATTCTTGGCAGCTATCATTGATACTCCCACGCTTGAAGAGCGTTGGCACCAGGGTGGTCCTGTAGGCTATGCGATTACGGCAGTCGGTATTTTTGCGTTCTTGTTGGCAATTGTTCGCGTCATTATGTTGACCATGATGGGGGCAGCAGTTTCCAGCCAGCTCAAGTCCGGCGAGGCCAAGGCCAACAATCCGCTTGGTAGGGTTCTTCTCGTAAGCCAAGAGAATCCGAACATCGACACAGAAACGCTCGAGCTGAAAATGGCAGAGGCTGTTCTCCGTGAGACACCAAAACTCGAGTCGGGGCTAACATTGCTCAAGATCATTGCAGCTGTAGCGCCGCTAATGGGTCTGTTGGGTACAGTGACGGGTATGATTATTACCTTCCAGGCGATTACGATTTTCGGTGCAGGTGATCCCAAAGCGATGGCGGGTGGTATTTCCAGCGCATTGATCACGACCGTGCTGGGTCTCTTGGTGGCTATTCCCACCGTACTTCTACACACCATCGTTAACGGCCGCGCTCAGAAGATCATCCACATCCTCAACGAGCAGGCGACAGGTATTGTTGCGGAGCGCGCTGAGGCGGCGGGAAACTAAGCGGCGAGCTGAGTACGGAGTAGAAGACGATGGAATTGTTCGACACCATCTTGGCGTTCATGGATAAAGGCGGCAATGTACTATGGATCATTGCCACCCTTGTCTTCTTTATGTGGACACTAATTATTGAGCGCTTTATCTACTTTCTCGGGGGTGGCTGGAAAACCGATCGCGTGAATACGGTCAATATGTGGGAAGACCGAGCAGAGCGTAAGTCATGGAACGCCAAACAAATCCGCGTGAAGCTCCTGTCAGAGAGTAGAGAGTATATCAATGACAACATGAGCCTCATCGCTACCTGCGTTGCACTTTGCCCCCTGCTGGGTCTGCTAGGCACCGTAACCGGTATGATCGAGGTCTTTAATGTCATGGCCGTAACCGGTGGTGGCGATGCCAAGTCGATGGCAGGTGGAGTTGAGCGATCTACAATTCCGACGATGGCCGGCATGGTATCTGCGCTCTCAGGTTTGTTTGCCAACACGCAGCTTCAGAGAATTGCAGCGCGCGAGCAGCAGTTGTTAGAAGATCAGTTGACTTCTGACCACTGAGCGACCAATCGAGGAATTCTAAGTGAGAAAAATAGCTAAACAACGCGAAGAAGAAGGTGCAGAGATTGATTTGACGCCCATGCTCGATGTCGTCTTTATCATGCTTATCTTCTTCATCGTGGTTGCTTCCTTTTTGAAGGAGGCGGGACTTGAAATTAATCGTCCTGACGATAACCAACCTCAGGATCCTAACGACTCGGTGAGTATTGTTGTCGAGATCGCGTCTGATAATCAGTTGTGGATGGAGAACCGTCGCGTTGATGTGCGCGCTGTCCGTGCAAATATTCAGCGCCTGCTTGCGGAAGATCCTGAGGCGCCAGTGACCATCAAGGTTGCCAAGGGCGCTACAACCGGAATCGTGGCTGATGTTGCCGATGCGGCGAGAGAGGCAGGTCAATACAACGTTAGTTGGGCCACTGACAAGGGTTAACTTATGAGTTTACGAGACCAGGCTGGCTCGTCCGCGGCTTCTAAGCAGGATGAAAGCCAAATTGACCTAACGCCGATGCTTGATGTTGTCTTCATCATGCTTATCTTTTTCATTGTGACGTCGTCATTCGTGAAGGAGCCTGGTGTTGAGATCGACAAGCCAGGGGCGACGACGACAGAAGCGTGCCCTAATGGAACAATTATTTTTGCGGTGGACGATCAAGGTAAGATTCACTACAACAAAAACCCCATCAAACTTGAGCGCGCTAACTTTTTAGCAAAAGCGGCAAAGGATGAGACGCCTAGAGCAAACATCGTGATCCAGGCTGACTATGACAGCCCCGGGTACGTGGTCGAGGAGTTGTTTGATTCCTTGAGGTCGACCTTCACGTCTCCTCCCTGCCTCTCTACGATAGACGAGTAGTAAAATGCCAGCGACATTACGATCTTTTTTTGGAGCAGTCGCAGCGGTCCCCATCGCTTTAGGACTGTTCTACCTAATGCAAAGCCTCATTGACACGCAGTTTGAGCAAGAGGATGTCAAAACGCGCAAGATCGCTGACATCGTTGTTCCTGATAAGGTTATTGAGACCAACTTAAAAGAAGTGCTTCCTGAGAAAGTGGAGGATCCGGACGAGCCTCCACCCGATATGGAGCCGCTAGATTTCGACACCGATCTCGATATGAGTACGGCCAATATGGCGCCAACCGTTGCTGTTACTGTCAACATCAATGCGTCAGGCCTATCATCGGGTGATGGTGAGTACCTACCTATCGTTAAGGTCGCGCCGATTTATCCGCGACGTGCGCAAACCCGGGGCATTACTGGCTATTGCATTGTCACTTACACGGTGACCACGACGGGAGCAATTCGAGATCCTTACGTCGAAAACGAGTCGGACTGTACACCGAAAGGTATTTTTGAGCGGGCTTCGCTCAAGGCGGCGCTGAAGTTCAAGTACAAGCCCCGTGTGGTGGATGGCGAGGCGATTGAAGTGGCCGGCGTGCAAAACAAATTTACTTACGAGTTAGAGGGAGGTCGCCGATAATGCATTTGGTATCTCAGTTCTTTCGTCAGCTAGTCGTTTGTGCCTGTGCAGCGAGCGTCTCGCTGATGCTACTTGTGGTTGCGGACCAGGCTTTCGATGCAGGGTTTGTACAGGCTGCTTCAGCACAGGACGCGCCCAAGAAGGAGCGCGAGACCCGTAAGACTCCTGCTCTGCGTAACAATATTTATGAAAAGCTTGCCGAAGCCCAGGTGTTTGCAGAAGCGAAGCAGTATGCTGAAGCCGAGGCGGTGCTCAACGAGATGCTGGATGCCACCAGCAAGAAGAGCAAGCTGAACCGGTACGAGTTGGCAAACGTGTACAACACATATGCTTACCTGCGTTATGCGGTAGAGGATTATCAAGGCGCGCTAAATTACTATCAGAAGGTGATTGATCAGCGACCTGAAATTCCATTGGCGCTTGAGATCAACACACTGTACACAGTGTCGCAGCTCTACTTTCTCCAGGAAAACTGGCAGAAAGGCATCGATACACTTAACCAGTGGATGTCGGTAACGGACACCCCCAGTACCAATGCGTATGTATTGCTAGCAAATGGTTATTTCCAGCTCAAGGAATACGACAAGAGCTTGGCAAATATTCAGACTGCCATTGATCGTGAGGAAGCAGCCGGTAAATTGCCAAAAGAGCAGTGGTATAACCTCGCTCGCTTTATTCACTTCGATCGAGATAATTTCCGAGAAGCGCTCAATATTCTCGAGATTCTGATCATGTACTACCCTAAAAAGCAGTACTGGGTGCAGGCATCGCATTTATACGGCGAAGAGAAAGACGAGGCTCGCCAGTTGGCGCTGCTCGAGGCAACCTATGAGCAAGATCTTCTCGATCGCAGCCAAGATATTGTATTGCTTTCGCAGCTTTATCTTCAGGCTGAGGTGCCTTACCCGGCCGCGTTAGCGATGGATAAAGGTCTTGCCAATGACATTGTCGAAAAAGAATCGAAGAACTACGAGCTCGCTGGTGTGGCATGGCGTCAAGCACAGGAAGTGACTAAGAGCCTTCCCATGCTGGAAGCGGCGGCATCCAAGTCTGAGAAGGGCGAGCTGTATGCGCGCTTGGGCAATGTCTACCTCGATGTTGATAAAAACAAAGAGGCGGTGGAAGCCTTGAAGCGAGGCTTGGATAGAGGCGGCGTTAAGCGCCCCGATCAAGCCCGATTGGCCTTAGGAATGGCCTATTTCAATCTTGGTGATTTTGGTTCGGCGCGTCGTGCGTTCCGCGAAGCAAGGAAGGACAAGCGCGCGCAGTCTTATGCTGATCAGTGGCTAAAGTACATTGCTAGTGAACAAAAGCGCTTGGAAGAACTGGCAAAGGAAATGGGCTAATCGCACACCCACTTAAAGAAAAGGCCGCATAAAGCGGCCTTTTTTATGGGTGGGGAAAAAATTTATACAGGAACTACGTTCTCTGCTTGTGGTCCTTTTTGGCCAGCTGTGACGGTGAACTCCACTTTTTGACCGTCAGCGAGGGTTTTGAAGCCATCGCCTGAAATTGCACTAAAGTGAACGAACACGTCGGGTCCGCCTTCCTGCTCAATAAAACCGAAACCCTTGGTCTCGTTGAACCATTTAACGGTACCTGTAACTGTAGACATACTGTTTTACCTATCGTTTAAAAATGTAACTGTGCTGTCGCACAAACTCGCTAAGGGAACGCAAAAGAAGCAGTCGCAACGTCGACGCAGCACCACGCGAGCCGACACTATATGCTTTCAGCGGCCTAACGTCTAATGAACCTTTTATGGCGATGGTGTCTTTTGCCCTGCAAATGCGACATTTTAGCCAATAGACAGTAGTTTAATAGAGTTTGTGGCGCCTGCTTTTCCTATTAAGGTACCCATGGTCACTAAGATGTGGTCGCCTTTAGTGACAAATCCAGCATCACTTAAAAATTCCATCGTTCGTGCATCTATGTCCATGCTGTCAAAGGCAGTGATATCGAAATACAAAGGGATGACCCCTCGGCATAATGCGAGACGCTGTAACGTCTCAGGATTTCGACTCAAGGCAAAAATGGGAAGGCCCGAACTCAGTCGAGACATAAGCGTAGGTGTTGCACCAGTTTCGGTGTGAGTGGCTATGCCGCGAACACCTGGAAAGTGATTGGCACCGTACATCGCCGAAAGCGCTACGGTTTCTTGGGTCGATCTAAACTCCCTGTCTTGCCGGTATCGGGAGGTTCTTGCCACTGGATGACTCTCTGCGCCGACAGCAGCATTCGCCATCGCCCTTACGACCTCCACCGGATAGGAGCCGACCGCTGTCTCGGCGGACAGCATGACGGCATCGGTCCCATCTAGAACCGCATTCGCGACGTCGAAAACCTCGGCTCGTGTTGGCATCGAATTGCTGATCATCGATTCCATCATCTGCGTTGCTGTAATGACCATACGGTCACGTTTACGTGTTCTCGAGATCAGATCCTTTTGAATGCCGATCAGCTCAGCATCACCCACCTCAATACCCAGATCGCCCCGCGCGACCATGACACCCTCACAGGCATCGATGATGCTATCGAGTAGATCCTGATCAGCAACCACCTCAGCCCGCTCAATTTTTGCGATGATGGCTGCGTCAACGTTCGCCTGCTTTAGAAGATCTCTCGCCTCTTCAATATCATGAACCGCCGCCACGAACGAGACTGCCACGAAGTCAGGCTTAATCGACTCCATCGCCTTGATATCTGCCTTATCTTTGTCTGTTAATGCTGGTGCAGCAATGCCTCCACCGAGCTTATTGACGCCCTTTCGCGAACTTAATTTCCCGCCAATCAGAACGGTACAGTCGATATCTGACTCGGAGACGCTATCGACCCGCAGCTGCATCTTTCCGTCATCGAGTAGGAGAACGTCGTCTATTTCGACGCTGTTTGGAAGGTCTTGGTACTCAATCCCTACCACCGATGAATTACCCTTCTCGCTGTCTACCGCGAGGCTCAAACGAAATGCATCGCCTGCCGTCAGCGAAACACTGCCCCGCTCAAAACTGGCAATGCGAATCTTTGGGCCTTGGAGGTCGGCGAGCACACCCACATAACGATCGAGATGTCGTGCCTGTCGGCGTATCCGCTCGGCGATACGCTGATGGTGCTCGACGGCACCGTGGCTGAAATTTAACCTAAAAACATCCACCCCGGCAGCAATGAGGCGGCCAATCATGTCCTCGCCATCCACTTCTAAATCTATGAATAGCTTTTTGTGTAATGACTCGAAGTTTACACCGGGTAGCGTTTCTGAATCTGCTCGCAACGTGTAGGGATGCAAAAAAAGACCAAGCTTTTTGGCAGCTATGACCATTTCAGAGGGGTCACCCGTCACATTCTCAAGAAGATTCACATCTGGACCGATTCCGTGTGCATAACGCGCCACCTCTTTAAGTCCCGAACTGGTATGCATCGCCTCAAAGTCACCTGGCCAGCCAAGGATGTTTTCAGTCAGAACAAGCTGGACGAGTGGCCCCTTAAAAATACCATCTCGGAAAAAGCGCTTCAGCGTCTCTGGATCAAAGCACTGGATAACAGTTTCTGCACTCTCGCCGAGTCGGTTAAATTCAGCCAAGACATCGAGGACAGCTTGGTAAAGGTCTGCGCCTTCCATCTCGTGAAATTCAGGGCGCTTCAGTTCGATGTAAACGCCCGTGCGCTTACCCGATGCCTCGTTCAGCCGGTCAACGGTTTGAATCTCCTCAGCTAAGGTGGGTATCGCAAATTCTACTTCGGTGCCCGAATACCTTCCGGGAAACACGGGATTACCCTGCGCATCGGTTCTTTCATGGACGCTCAGCGTCTTTATCTCGTCTAGCGTGAAATCAATGGCATAGAAGAGCCCATCATGTCGGTGCCTATTTGGAAAGACAGTAGCGACGTTTGTCGTTAGTTCGAGTGTTACGTCATGGAGCACTACCGGCACGCCATCCGACGTTAGAACTACATCCTGTTCTATGTAATCGGCGTCGAACTCATGCGCGAGCTCGACGGCTTCTAAGGTATGTTCGGGGAGGTAACCGCAGGCGCCGCGATGCGCAATGATAGCTGGATACGGCATCTTTATTTTGCCCATAAGCGTTTCCCCCAAAACGAACCAGAACTGACTAGGGTTTTTACAGCAAACCCTGTATTTTGCTCAAGTTGATATTTAAACCAATCAAATTCTCACGATGTTTTGTGGGTATTGATTACTGATGGAACTTTTTTGGTGGCCAACCAACAAGACATTAATCGGGCGCCTAATCCGCCCCTTGGTTATTCACGCGACTGTGATTTCAGCGAAGCAAAGCAAATTCGGCTGGTTGCTGAATTTCATGCCAATCGAATAAGACCCAGTCGGATTGCTTACCGCCTTGGCATAGATATCGCTTTAATTGATGCGCTTTTGGCGGGAGAGTATCAAGCTTCGTTTTTCGCCGAGCAGCTGGCTGCAGCTCAGAGACGTCGCCGTGATCTGCGGTTGCGCTCCTCAGAGCGACTGCGTGGTCAAGCAGCTTATGAGATTAGGGTTAAGGCGCAGCGTGACTACGATTCATCGCTCTCGCAACCCTAATCGTTTCAGCCCGTAATTCAATTAACGCTGGTAAGATAAAAAATAAAGTGGAGCTTGTATGAACGGATTAGAGCGGTGGCACCATGTAATGAAAGAGGGGGATATGCAGGCACTTTATGATTTGCTCCATCCAGACTGTGTTTTCATATCGCCTGTAGTTCACACTCCGCAAGAAGGTCGCGAGATCACTTATGCTTATTTGCGTGCGGCTAATAAAGCTCTTTCCGAGGACTTTCAATACGTGCGAGAGGTGGTTCAGGAGAATCACGCCGTCCTAGAGTTCACAGTGAAGGTTGATGGGGTGTTTGTGAATGGCGTGGACATAATCACCTTTGATGGCGATCAAATCGTTGAATTTAAAGTTATGGTTCGACCATTGAAAGCCGTGAATGCTGTCTGGAAACAGATGGGCGAGATGCTGGAGCAGTTGAAGGCAGCGAGCTGACATTAGTACCGAAAAAAAGGGCTGACGCGAGGTCAGCCCTTTTGGCTTTCGTTTCTACTGCGCCGTGCATTGATTAGAACGATAGGCTCGCCTTGATACCGATATTGCGACCCGCGAGCGGTACTTCGTTTTTGACGAAGGACGTGTGGTTGCGAGCGATCTCATCGGTCAAATTGCGCCCATAGGCACTGATGGTTAATACCGTGTCCTCGCTCAGCTCTATTCGGTGCGCAAGACGGGCATTCACCAGCGTAAAACCTGCTGTCGGCGTTTCGAAGCTGCTGACGGTGGTTTGGCTGTCAACATCCTGAATCTCCAGCATCGCCGAGGTTAGATCTCTCGAGTAATCAAGTGCCAAGACATTTCTGGCGGGCGTGATACGCGGTACGTTTCCGCCGTTGTTGAAGTCTGCTGACACCTCATCGCGTTGCACGCGAATATCGAGCTCCCCACCGGCGACCTCAAACCGACGGCCTAGCTCGATTTCATAACCCGTGAAGGTCGCATCACTCTGCATGAACTCAGCCAACAGCAGTCCACCGTGATTCCCATGCATGCCATGTTCTTCACCCTCATGGTCCTCACCTTCATGTTCCTCATGTTCTTCTTCACTCTCGTCTCGGAGGAAAATGTAGTTATCGACACGATTCCGATAGATCGAGGCGGAGGCATACCAGTCGTTCGACTCGTAGCTCAAGGACAGGTCTAGGTTGTTGGAGCGCTCGGTTTTGAGATTTGCATCCCCAACTTCGTATCGAGCTGTCGCCAAATGCTCGCCGTTCATGAATAACTCCACCGCGGACGGTGTTCGATTCACAATGCCAAGATTCATCGAAGCCGTAAGGCTGTCACTGATAGCGCGCCCGATGGTGATGGCACCACTTAGCGACTGATCCTTGAAGGTAAAGGGCTCTAGCTCGAAACCCTCGTGCTCTTCATCGTGATGCTCTTCCTCACCCTCATGGCCTTCTTCGTCCTCCTCATGATGGAGTTCACGAATCGTCCCTTTCCTTTCAATGTCGTCCCAACGAGCTCCAAGGTCGATATCAAAGCCATTGGTCTCCAATCCTGCAAATACGCCAAGGGTCGTCTCCGTAGATTTCACAGGCTCCATGAACGCCTCTTCACCTAGGATGGCTATTTTCTCGGTCACCTGATTCAGCACGATACGTCGGGGCGCGTCATCCGTGCCGAGATTAAAGACGATTTGTACCTCGGTTGACTCGTTACTGAAGAACGTGGGTTCCTCTGAGTGTTCTTCGTGTTCTTCCTCCCCCTCGTGCTCGTCTTCTTCATCTGCCTCCTCGGCGTGTTGCTCTGTGAGGAGGTAATCGGTATCACGCAGGCTGAACCGGATGTCTTTTACAGGACCGCTGCCAATAATAAATTGCCCCTCAAGTGAGAGAATCTCAGAGTCGGTCGTCGAGAAGATTTGTTCATCTTCATGCGCATCATGACCTTCTTCCTCATGTTCCTGACCTTCTTCGTGGTCTTCCTCACCCTCGTGTTCGCCCTCGTGGCCGCCATGGGCACCGTGAAATGGGATGCCATAGGTAGAGCTCAGATCCTGAAATGACGCCCCGAGATAACCCCAGTCACCCGTTCTGGACACACCAAACCGATGTGTAGTGGTTTCAAAATACGAATTCTCGAGGGTGGTCATGTCTTCATCATGTTCGTCGTGATGCTCCCCTTCTCCCTCGTGCGCTTCATGTTCTTCACCATGCTCTTCCTCATGAAGCACAGCGCCTCGCGGAATGTCATAGCTCTCGGCGTCAAACGCTTTGTAGTCATAACTGATGTTGAAGCCGCCCACGTTCCGACGAAGGCTGCCAGCAAAACCGCTGCCATCGTTGACTGACTGAGACTCAGCAGACAGTGTAGCGGTTGGTTCTTCAATATCTGTCCGAGCAATGGTGTTATCAACAATGTTGATAATCCCGCCGCTTGTACCGTTGGCGTGAAGGATGGCGGAGGGACCGCGCACCACTTCGATTTGTTGAACGTTATTGAGATCAACATCGTTCGCATGATCTGGTCCCACGCCCGATACATCGCGGATGACCATGCCATTTTGCAGAACTTTTACTCGATTACCCGACATACCGCGAATAACGGGCTGACCCACTGCTGGGCCGAAGTTATTAGAAGAGACACCGGCTAAAGTGGCAAGGTGCTCTCCTAGTGACTGTGAAGCACCTTCGGAGATTTTGTCGCCATCGACGACATGAATTGGGCCTTCAATTTGGCCGGGTGTCTGATGGGTTAATGATGAAGTAACAACAACCTCTTCAATGGTTGTGTCTTGTGAAAAAGCAAGCGGGGCGCACAACAGGGCGGCCGCTACAAAGGCAATACGTGCCATAACTTAGCTCCTAGTTTAAAGAATCAGAAAAAAGGTGATTCAGTTGCTAGGCGGAGCTCTTGAGGAATAGTGATCAAACGATTTGGCAAGCCCCAAGCTGGGTGGGGTCTCGCGAACAATCGATGTAACGCGAAGGTAAAAGTGTGTATCTGGTGCTTCAATAGTCGCTGATACGACGCTGCAGCCATGACATTCAACAAGTTCGTGACCCGCTTCGGGTAGCACCTCGTGTGTTGACGCGTGCGCAACCGACCCCATCACCAAAAAAATGGTGATTAACGTTGATATAAGAAGCCTCAAAGTCACGGTCGTTTTGGACACTTGATTAACACTTGCGGCCAAGGATATGACGAAATAGCCCTGTCGGTATACCCTGTCGAGGTTTTTACTCGGAGCATTGCTTTGAGAGCGTCGATAATACGCGACTGAAGGTGCCGCGCTTGTGTAGGCTGTGGCTCTAAAATGAGTGAGATGAACATGCAACGAATCGTGGTCGGAATCAGCGGAGCATCGGGCGTTATCTACGGCGTCAGGGCCCTCGAGATGCTGAAAGCACTCGACATTGAAACGCACCTCGTTATGTCCAAGTCTGCAGAACTTACGATTCATTATGAGCTAGACCAATCGGCCAAGGAGGTGAAGGCCCTGGCATCGGAGGTCCACTCGGTTCGTGACGTAGGTGCGTCAATTGCAAGCGGGTCATTCAAAAGCCTGGGTATGTTAATCGCTCCTTGTTCCATTCGAACGCTGGGTGAAATCACCTCCGGCGTGACTTCTTCTCTTCTTACGCGCGCAGCTGATGTCGCCTTGAAAGAGCGCCGTCGTCTGGTACTTATGGTGAGAGAAACGCCATTTCACCTTGGGCATTTGAATAATATGGTGGCGGCTACGGAAATGGGGGCGGTCATAGCGCCGCCACTTCCAGCGTTTTATGCGAATCCCAAGAGTTTGGATGACATTGTCAACCACAGTGTTGGGAGAGCCTTGGATTTATTTGGACTTGACGCACCGGATACTCATCGCTGGACCGAGAGTTAATGGCTGCCGACACATCCTCGCGCCACAGCCCGCTGATATGGCTGGTTTTCCTCGTTATTGTTATCGATTTGGTTGGCTTTGGGCTCGTTATTCCCTTGCTTCCCTTCATGGCTCCCAACTTAGGTGGCGATTCCACCGACGTCGCGTTCATCATGATTACCTATGCCTTGGGCGCGGCCTTGGTATCACCCGCCTGGGGGAAGCTTTCAGATAAAGCTGGACGCCGTCAGGCGCTTGTTTTGGCGCTGCTTTGCAGCTGTGTTGCCTATGTAGTGACGGCCTTGGCCGACACGCTATGGCAGGTCTATTTAGGACGTGCGTTGTCCGGCCTCGCCGCAGGTAGCTTACCTGTGGCCACGGCGTTAATGGCTGACCTGAGTCCGCCCCAGCGACGTGCTAAAGCCATGGGTTTGGTGGGAACGGCATTTGGTCTCGGACTGATTGCTGGTCCAGTGCTTGGCGGGCTTCTAACTGGCGATTCGGAGAGTTTCGCACTGCCTTTCTACACCGCCGCGGTTATGTCGCTTGTCGCAGCGATCTGTGCTCAAACTATGTTGCCTGCGCGAATGGCGAAGCCCGTGTCATCGCGACCTGAAATGGCAGAGAACAGAGCGCCGGCACCAGCACCAGCACTTGGACCGAAGCAAAACAAACTGCTTCTAATGCAATACGTGAGCCATACCTGCTCAGTCAGCTCCATCATCTACCTCTTTCCACTCTGGGTGGCCGATGCATTTACGTGGGGTCCTAAGGATGTCGGCTACTTTTTCGGTGTTGTTGGTGTCGCGATGATTACCCTCCAGGGCGGATTGTTAGCGGTGCTCACCAAAGTTTTTGGTCATATAAATGTATTGCGTGTTGGCTCAGTGACTTTTGCGATTTCTTTATTCGTCGTTGCCACTGCTGAAATCACCCCCTGGATGCCCGCAATGATATTTCTCGCATTCTGCGGTTCAACGGTGTGTCTCCCGCTGCTTAACGCCATTGCCTCTGAGATTGTGGACCCTAGTCATCGCGGGCGAATGATGGGTATGACGGCATCGGCCTCGTCCACGGGACGCATCGTTGGTCCACTGTTTGCTGCAGGGCTTCTGAATTCGAGAGACTTCAGCACTGCGTGGTTAGGCAGTGCACTGATGGTCCTCTTTCTGGTCATCTGGTCGTTTACGGCCGCGCGAAAATTTAATCGATTGGAGCTGAGCTGAGATGAAAGTTGTCGTTACTTTTCCCATTCCAGACGTAGCGAAGCAGATGATTTCAGAACATGCCGCGCTTCAGTGCTGGGAAAGCGAAGAAAGCATTCCTGTATCGACGTTGATCGACTGGGTCGCTGATGCCGACGCTATCCTGACTACCTTAACCTGTCCTATTGGCAGGGAGGTACTCGCACACGCACCACAACTAAAAGTTATTTCTACCGTTTCAGTTGGTGTTGATCACATCGATGTGGGCGTTGCGGCGGAGCGCGACGTCATTGTCGGACACACGCCCGGTGTTCTCACTAATAGCACGGCTGATCTCACGCTCGCCCTAATGCTAGCTGTGGGGCGGCGGATTGCGGAGGGTGATGCGCTCATTCGATCTGGTGCTTGGAGCGACGGTTGGAAGCCCAACTTGCTTCTAGGGACTGACCTCAGTGGGGCAACGGTAGGCCTTATTGGTCTTGGCCCCATTGGACGAGCCGTTGCCACTCGATTGAAAGGCTTTGGGTGCAGGGTTATTGCGTCGAATCGCACAATGCGATCGCTAGAGGGCGTAGAGTTTGTTGATCGCGAAACATTGCTTTCAACCGCTGATATTGTTTCGCTGCACACAGCACTGACACCCCAGACGCTGGGGATGATCGGTCAGAAAGAGCTCGCTTTAATGAAAGATGGCGCAATGCTGATTAATACGGCGCGGGGTGCCCTCGTTGATGAGGCGGCGCTCGTCGCTGAGATCAAGTCGGGTCGTCTCAGGGCGGGCTTGGACGTTTATACCGAGGAGCCGTTGCCCTTAACCAGTGAACTGCGCGAACTTCCTGGCTGTGTGTTGCTGCCACATGTTGGAAGCGCAACGGAGCGAACCCGACGCGCCATGTTTGAGCTGGCCCTAGCCAACTTATTTGCGGGACTGCAGGGCTACGATCTGCCTGCCCGACTTGGCACTACCTGAGCTACAAACCGCGAGCAAAATGGCTAGATTTTAATGTGCGGTTGTTAATGCCATTTAGGCAGCGCTCGGCAACCCTGGTTAATCAGCTTTGCTGAGGGCCCGTAATGCTGTCTACGAGAAAAATAAGAGCTTTATGATCATCCCAATGATAGCGATGGTCAGTACGCGGCGAATAAGTTGTTCGCCGTGTGAGAGTGTTAATCGGGCACCGACCATGCCTCCCGCAACATTCCCAATGGCGGCGATGGCGCCAATTAACCAGAGAACTTCACTTGTCGCAGCAAATACGAATACGGCCAATAAGGTGTACGTAAAGATGATGAATACTTTGAGGATGTTGGTGTCCACGAGGCTAAGGCCCATCACCCTGTGCATGATCGGTAAGACGACAAAGCCCATGCCTATTTGAATGAAGCCACCCCAAAAGCCTGCTACTGCCATCAAGACGTGGCCGAGGCGCAGGTTTTTAGGCGCGTTATCAGCGTCACTTTGTTTTTTGGCCTGAGGTGCCTGCATTAATATTAAAACAGCCACCATGACCACGGCTAAAAGGCCTTCGAACTGCTCATTGTTAAGTTTCGTGCTGAGCCAGGCGCCAAGCAGTGCCGGTGGAATCGCCACCAAAGTCAGAGTTACGCAGAGCTTGGCATGAGGTACGCCGTGGCGCAGGTAGGTAACAATGGCCGACGCATTATGCGCAACGATAGTGATGCGATTTGTGCCATTGGCAACCGGTCCGGGCATACCCAAAAACATCATGATAGGCACTGTCAGGATGGAGCCGCCACCGGCCATGACATTGACCAGACCGGCACCAAAGCCGGCAACAATAAGTACGACGATTTCCCACCAAACCAAGTCCATTACTAGCTTGGCGTCCGCATGGTGACGAACTCTTCTGCAGCCGTTGGGTGAATCCCTACCGTGCTATCGAAGTGCGCTTTGGTGGCACCGGCTTTCATAGCTACGGCCATGCCCTGGCAAATCTCGCCCGCGTCAGGGCCTACCATATGCAAACCGAGGACCCGATCTGTTGATTTGTCGACAATCAGTTTCATCAAGGTCCGTTCATCGCGCCCGCTCAATGTGTGTTTCATGGGTTTGAAGTCTGATTTGAAGATCTCAAGCTCGAGCCCCAAGTCCCGCGCTGTTTCTTCGGTCAATCCAACCGTACCAATATTCGGTTGGCAGAATACCGCGGTGGGAATGAATTCGTAGTCCATGGTTTTCGGAATGCTACCAAACTGAGTGTGTGCAAATGCCATTGCTTGGGCTATCGCGACAGGCGTGAGTTGAGGCCCACCTGTCATATCGCCCAATGCAAAGATACTGGGTTCATCGGTTTGAAAGTGTGCGTCTGCTTTGACGTATCCTCGGCTATCGAGCGTAACTCTGGTGTGCTCTAGGCCCAGGCCTTCAATACTGGGGTGGCGACCAGTCGCACACAGGACCGTATCAACAACCAGAGTACTGCCATCGGTTAGTGTCGCCTCATAACCATCGCTGACAGGGACCAGTGATTCGACGTTGGTGTTGAAGCGCAGATCGACGCCCGTTTTGCGAATCTCCGCGGCAGCAAAGCTGCGGATATCACCGTCGAATCCGCGCATGAATAGATCGCCTCGATAGAGCTGTGTTACCTGTGATCCCAGCCCGTTGAAAATGCCCGCGAATTCAGTGGCGATGTAGCCACCACCGACCACTAAAAGGCGCCCGGGGAACGATACCAAGTCAAACACCTCATTAGAGGTAATAGCGTGTTCGTTTCCCGGAAAGTCTGGCTTAGTTGGCCACGAACCGGTGGCCAGCAGGATTTTGTCGGCGTGGTATTGGACCCCATTAACTTCGACTGTATGCGCATCAATCAAGCGCGCCATTCCTTTCAGCGTCGCAGCCCCCGAGCCATCTAAAAGTCGCTCATAAATACTGTTGAGCCGACCTATTTCACGAGATTTGTTATCCCGAAGTGTCGCCCAATCAAATGCAGTGTCACCGACATGCCACCCAAAACCGGCAGCATCTTTAAAAGCCTTTCCGAATTCGCTGCCATAGACGTAGAGTTTTTTTGGAACGCAGCCGACGTTAACGCAGGTGCCTCCTAAATAGAGCCCTTCCGCTACAATGACTTTCGCACCCAGACCGGCAGCAACACGCGAGGCTCTGACGCCGCCTGAGCCCGCGCCAATGACAAATAAATCGCAGCTGGTATCCTTGTCGCTTTCCGGCATGTTGGGCGCTCCGTGTTAAGTTTTAGCGTAGAGAGTGACTCAGTTTCTCGATGACTCTAATGCAGACCCACCGAATGATTATTGTACCGCGATACTTAGATCGATCTCTTGATTGGTCGTCAAGAATGACTTTTTTCTTAGGTTTATGTCTTACGGCTCTAATTTTGTCTCCGAGCGCAAATGCGCTCACCAATGCACGCATCGTGCTGCACGATGGCTCTTCCATCGTCGCCGATATCGTCGATTATCGAGGTGATCAAATCACCCTTTCCACAAGTTTTAGCCGCGACTTGAAAATTGACACGGCATTAATCAAGGATATCCAGGCGTCTGCGGACGATCGTGAGGTGTCGACACTGTTACTGAAAGATGGCCGCCGAGTTGAAACCGCACCAATGATGGTCACTTCCGGCATTATGGCGTTGTCAGACGGTGAAATTGTCAAGCTAGCCGACGTTGATAAGCTTAATCCCGAGCCCTGGGAGATGGGACAAGGTTATGCCTGGGAAGGTCTGGCGTCCGCTGCCTTTACTTTTGCTCGAGGGAACACTGACTCAGATCAACTCGATATAGCGTTCAACACACAATTTGACAGCACGCGTGACCGAATCACTTTGCGGGCTAACGTGGAGCAGGACACCGCCATCGTCTCCGTCCAGACAGAGGGCAGTGGAGGTGCGGACGAAGTCATACGGTCGCGTGAACCATCCGCGGATAATTGGCAGCTGGTGACCAAGTACGACTATTACCTTGAGGATTGGACGAATCACTATCTCGGTGTCAACGCATCGGTAGAGGCCGATAGATTTACTGACATTCGATTGCGAAGTTATCTCGGTCCTTA
>JAACDF010000093.1 GCA_009937065.1 Gammaproteobacteria bacterium
GAGCTATCTGTTCAATGGGGCGCCGACGGGCCCTATGTATGGTCGACCAAGGGTGATAGAGCGATACGCTCGCCCGTAGAAATGGTGCGGCGTGTCGAGGGACGAATGTTAATTCGCGGTGAATTATCGGAAGGCGAACGCGTCATTCTCGAGGGAATTCAAAGCGTTCGTCCCGGAATGAAGATCAAAGATATCAACACAACCCAAGCGACGGCTCGATCACCGAAAACTGACGAGGCTGATCGCAGCTAAAATGCGCAAGAAACTGCGATGAAAGCGACTTTGAATAAACTATCTGGTGCAGGACTACCCGCTTTGGGTGTCAAACGCCCATGGCTCGTCACAGTCATCAATTTATTGATCGCCATTGCTGGACTCGTTGCGATTTTCGCCATCGAGGTCAGAGAGTTACCGGATGTTGACGAGCCCGTCGTGAATGTTCGCGCCAACCTACCTGGGGCATCCCCGGAGACCATGGATGCGGAAGTAACCCGTATCCTTGAAGGCGCCGTAGCGCGCGTCAGCGGTGTAAAAGATGTGAGCTCCAACAGTGAGGAAGGCAACACGCGTATTCGCGCCGTGTTCAATCCAAGCTCAAATGTCGATCGAGCGGCAGCCGATGTAAGGGAGGCGGTCAGTCGAGTTCAACGTCAGCTACCTGACAACGTCGAGCAGTTAGCCGTCTTCAAAGCAGACGAAGACGCCGAAGAAATCATGCGCATCGCCGTTCTGGCGGATGGGATATCCGAGCAAGACCTTGCGACCATCGTTGAGCGCGATGTGGTTCCAGCCTTCATTTCATTACCGGGTGTTGCCGACGTACCACTCTTCGGCTCCCGTCGGCAGATCCTCCGCGTAGAACTGGATCCCGGTCGGATGAGTACGTATGGACTCACAGTGACTGACATACGGTCGGTACTGGCACAGGCCCCACTGGATGTGCCAGCCGGGAGCTTTAGGACGAGCGATCAGACGCTCCTAGTGCGTGCCGACGCTGCTGTCGACTCAGAAGCTGATATTGGCAACCTACTGATCACCGATAAGGTCCGGCTTCGAGACGTCGCTCATGTTGCCTACACGCCTGACGACGCAACATCGGTTGTTCGTCTTAATGGTCAGCGAGTACTTGGCGTTGGCGTGGTCAGGCAAGCGGGCTCAAATACCATTCAAATTTCAGAGGGTGCACACCAAGCGGTCGCACGTTTTAATTCCCAACGAGACGACATCAAGCTACAGGTGATTTCCGACGAGGCTGTCTTCATCAACGGTGCAGTGTCAGAGGTATTACGAACCCTAGCGTTTTCAATTCTCATCGTGATTCTGACGATTCGTCTGTTTTCGGGGAGCTGGCGTTTTACCCTCGTTCCCGCCGTTGCTATACCCATATCACTTCTCGGTACGCTTGCTGCAAGTTGGGTTTTGGGTTTCTCCATCAACATCCTCACGCTGCTGGCACTTGTACTGGCAACAGGCCTTATTGTTGACGATGCGATTGTCGTGCTTGAGAGCGTCCAGCGTCGGCAAAAGCTCGGTGAAGGCACTAGCGCATCGTCTGTCCTCGGGACACAGTCTGTGTTCTTCGCCGTGATCGCCACGACCATGGTACTGGTAGCCGTTTTTGTCCCAATTGCGTTTTTACCCGGCACCTCAGGCCGTTTGTTTAGAGAATTTGGCCTCGTTCTAACCGTGGCCGTTGCCATTTCCTCTTTTGTTGCACTGTCACTGGTGCCTGCTTTGATGGCGCGATTAGGAAAATCAGAGGCACCCGTTGCCGGAGAGGCGCAACCAATCCATATTTTCCAACGTTTATATAGCGCCAGCCTGAAATCAGTCCTTAATTATCCGGTCACATCGGTACTCTTATCCATTGGTATCGCTGCAGCGGCGGCTAGTCTTTACACATCGTTGGACAGCGAAGTGTTGCCGACTGAGGATCGTGGCAAGCTGAACATGTTCGCGAGAGGCCCTGCAGGCGTTGGCCTACCCTATACGGAACGTCAATCCGATCAAATTGAGGCCGTCTTTCAACCCTATCTCGACTCAGGCGTCATCGAGGCGCTCTACAGCGTCGCAGGCCGCTGGGATCCTAATATCATTTATGTGGTCGGCACCCTCAAGCCTTGGGAAGGGAGAGACATATCGCAACAGGAACTTGCCGCGGAAATTCAACCGCAGTTAAGTCAGTTACCCGGAGTGACCGCCCGCATTTACGGAAGCAATAGCCTGAATATGCGAGGCAGTTGGCGAGGTGGCATTCAGTTTGTTCTGCTGGGGAGTAACTATGAAGAGATATATGCCGCCGCGCGTATCTACGCGGATGCCATCCGAGAGCGGCTCGACAGTGTAGACAGCCCGCGTATTGACTACACGCCATCACAGGCCCAAATAGCGATCAAAATCGATAGAGAACGATTGGCGGACCTCAATGTACCTATCGACCAATTGGCTCAGACCTTACGGGTCATGGTGGATGGTGTTCGAGTCGTCGACTTGAATGGCCGAGATCAATCAATCCCGATTGTTTTGAAAGCAGGTAAGAACCGTATTCAAGGTCCAAATGATCTGGTGAATCTCTTTGTTCGGTCGCAGACAGGTCAGCTCATCCCCATGGCATCGCTTGTGACTGTTGTCGAAGAAGGCGTTCCGGATGAATTGCGAAGGCTCTATCAGCGACGCTCTATAAGCATAGATATGCAAACGGTTGAGGGAGTGGCGTTACAAACCGCTGTCGATGACCTGATGGCGCTGGCTAAAGAGGTCGTCCCCAGCTCCATTACCGTCGTTCCCGAGGGCGAAGCTGCGCGTTTAGGTGAATCTCAGCGCGATTCGCTTTACGCCTATGGTCTCGCACTCTTGATTGTCTTCTTGGTACTCGTCGCGCAGTTTGAAAGCCTGACCTCAGCGCTCGTCATAATGACCATTGTCCCATTCGGCCTCGCCGCGGCGATCTTCTCCTTGTTCATCACCGGGACGTCACTCAATGTCTATTCGCAAGTCGGACTCGTCATGCTCATTGGATTGATCGCTAAAAATGGCATTTTGCTAGTCGAATTTGCCGATCAACGGCGTGATGCGGGTGCCAGCGTACGTGACGCAATCGAAGACGCGGCGAACATCCGACTCCGGCCGATTGCCATGACATTGATCTCAACGGTACTCGGTGCTCTCCCTCTTATCCTGTCCTCGGGTCCCGGGTCTGAAGCACGCGAGGCTGTGGGCTGGGTGGTCTTCGGTGGACTCGGCCTGACTGCGTTCTTCACACTCTTCCTGACACCCGTCATTTACCTAGCGGTCGCACGCTTCTCCAAACCTCGAGCCGATGCACGGCTCAAGTTAGAGCGAGAACTGGAAACCGCCGCCGAGCTCTAAGTCCGGACTCTATCCGGTAGTTGATCGGGTAGCTCGCCGCTCAGCAGACCCCGTAGTCGTCCTGATGTTGAGACCAACGCGAGTCAATTGGGACTTCATGAGCTTTTATTTCAGATGATTTGTGCCACTATTGAATCGAACGAAAACTCATGAGGCAGACTCACGTGACCAGCATCACCATCAACGGGAAACAGCATTCGTTAAGCAGTATTGATCCCACAATGCCCTTGCTTTGGGCACTGCGCGATCATGCGGGAATCCAGGGCGTCAAATATGGCTGTGGCGTCGGCCAATGCGGTGCATGCACTGTATGGCTGGACGGCTTCGCGGTTCGTTCATGTCAGCTAACGATTGGCGCACTCGAGGGTCGCGCTGTGACAACTGTTGAAGGATTAGCAGGTGCAACGCTACACCCGGTTCAGCAGGCATGGATCGATCATGATGTCGCGCAGTGTGGTTACTGTCAGGCAGGCCAGATTATGTCGGCGGCCGCACTACTCGAGCGAAACCCAAGCCCCACGGATGATGAGATTGAGGCTGCCATGGCAGGGAATCTGTGTCGCTGCGGCACCTATGTGCGCATTAAGTCAGCAATAAAAGCAGCTAGCGGTGCAATGACGGCATCTACCCTCTTCTACAACGCCATGGAAGCAGAGCAGGCATCAGCATGAACAAGCCTAACAATCCTATAGCTAACACCGACAGACGCGACTTCCTAAAGGTCTCATTGGGTCTCGCGCTTTCCTCCTCCGGCAGCATTTCAATGATGTCCCTTGCCTCAGCAGAGGCGTCCGGGACCCTGAATGCCTACGTGAACATTAACGTCGACGGCAGTGTCACAATTTATGGCCCGAACCCCGAGGTAGGCCAAGGCGTTAATACATCCTTACCCATGATTGTGGCGGAAGAACTCGATGCCAAATGGGAGGAAGTCCGATGCGCAGCGGCGCCCGTGCAACAACAATACGGGATGCAATTTGCTGGCGGCTCCCTATCGATTCCCATGCGTTGGGATGAAATGAGAAAAATGGGGGCAACGGCAAGAGAAATGTTGTGTCGGGCTGCGGCAAAGCAATGGGGTGTGCCCCGCGATGAGCTGACAACGGCTGACTCGACGGTTCAGCACAGATCCTCCGGCAATGTAGCTCACTATAAAGACCTGGTGGCCGCGGCCTCGCTCATATCCGTGCCTGACGAGGCCGATGTGCGCCTCAAACAACCCGAGCAGTACCGGTTACTCGGTAAACGCATTTCCAACGCGTCGGCGGAAGGGATTGCGACCGGTACAGAGATTTTTGGTATCGATGCCCGTGTGGATGGCATGGTGTCTGCCAGCTTCGTCAAATGCCCGTCGATTGGTGGCGTCGCAAAATCAGCCAATCTGGAAGCCGTTAAAGCGCTACCTGGAATTATCGATGCCTTCATTCTCGATGGGACGCCAGGCCCGTACAACTTCAATATCAGAGAGTCTCACGCGATTCAAAGCGGTGTAGCAGTTGTCGGTAAGGACACATGGTCGACCTTTAAAGCTCGCGAGACCCTTGAGATCGATTGGGACTTATCGGCAGCATCGCAAGATGATTCCGATGCGATCGAAGCAGAGGCCCTTGCGGCGCTCGCTGCGGGGAAAGTTGAGACTGAAATTGAACGCGCAGGGGATGTGGAAACCGCCTTCGCCAACGCAGCTATCACGGCTGACGCGACCTACTCGACCGATTTTGTATCGCACGCACAATTAGAGCCTCAAGGCGTACTCGTGTCTGCGGCAACCAGCACTGTCGAAGTTTGGACCAGCAGCCAAACCCCGGTCTTTATCAGGTCTAATCTCGCGAAATTACTCGACGTAACTCCCGGCAACATCACGGTACATCAACTCCGTGGTGGTGGCGGGTTCGGGCGCCGGTTATCAAACGAGTACATCTTCGAGGCCGCACTCATCTCGCGACGTGTGGGAGCACCGGTCAAACTTCAATGGAAACGCGAAGATGATATGGCGTTTGATTACTTTAGAGCGCCCACCTACTACCGACTCCAAGGAGCCGTATCTACTGACGGACAATTAACGGGCTGGAAAAATCTCGTCGCAGCCGCGTCGGCTGATGGTGAAAATGCCAACTACGGCGCAAGCTACCGACCCTATGATTTCCCGGGTAAAGTCATACCCAATGTGGCTGTCGAGCAAAGTTTTGTTAGGTCTCAAACACCGACTGGTGCTTGGCGAGCGCCCATATCGAACGTCTACGCCTTTGCCGAGCAGTCTTTCATAGCGGAACTAGCAGACACGGTCGGACAGGACCATCGCGACTTCTTGCTCAATGCCATCGGTGATAAGGGATGGATCAAAGAAGGTGACATGGCCAGTCTCAACACGGCAAGAGCACGCGCGACCATCGAAGCGGTTACAAAAGCCGCGGGTTGGGGACGGGAGTTGCCTGACGGTCATGGCTTGGGTCTTGCCTTTTTCTTGAGTCACTCTGGCCATATCGCTGAGGTGGCAGAAGTCAGCGTCGAAGGTAAAAATATCACCGTGCATGACGTCTGGGTTGCGGCCGATGTCGGCCAGGTCGTCAACCTGTCCGGCTTGGAAAACCAGCTGCAAGGATCGGTCGTCGATGGCTTGAGCACAATGGCTGCCCAGCGTATTAGCATCAAGAACGGTGCCGTCGTTCAGAGCAACTACGACCGCTACCCCCTCTTGCGAATGCCGCAAAGTCCTCGGGTCCATGTTGAGGTTTTGAACTCAGGCTTCCGACCTACCGGTGCAGGTGAACCTGCACTGCCGCCTCTGGCACCCGCCGTCTGTAATGCGGTCTTTAATGCCTGTGGTGAGCGCATCAGAGCACTGCCCATTAGCAAGGAGGGTTTTACGATCGTCTAACCGCGTTCTACGGAGATGCTCTCCAGATAACAGCTGTGTAGACAAACGCTGTCTGGATAAAAAAAGCCCCCATAGTGGGGGCTTTTGCTTTCTCAGTTTACGTTAGATCTTAGGCACCGAGTGCCGCAACCGCCGGCGACGCCTCTGCATCACTGCGCAAATCCGCCTTCATAACCGGCAACGTGCGGACACGCTTGCCTGTGGCATCGAAAATGGCATTTGCCAAAGCGGGGGCCACCCCAGGGGTACCTGGTTCGCCTGCACCACCAATTTCCTCACCACTGTTGATAATATGAGTCTCAATAACCGGAGAATCATGCATTCGAATAGCGTCGTAATCAGAGAAACTACTTTGCGCTACAGCACCGTTCTCGATGGTGATCTCTCCGTACATCGCAGCACTCAGGCCATAAATAACACCAGACTCAATCTGAGCCTTAGTGCCATCAGGTGATACTGCATAACCGGCATCAATAACTGATACGACGCGATCCACCCAAGTTCTACCATTTGAGACGGTCACTTCAACCACTTGAGCCACAATGGAACCAAATGACTCTTGAAGCGATATACCTCTGCCACGGCCCTCCTCGAGCGGTCTGGTCCAGTCAGCCTCCTTGGCAACACGTTTCAAAGCAGCCAAAAGTCGAGGTTTGTCTTTTAACATCTCCACGCGAAACTCAAAGGGATCTCGGCCCGCCGCGTGTGCCGCTTCGTCAATGAAGGACTCCGTAAAGAAGCCATGCTGAGAATGATCTACACTTCGCCAAGCGCCGAACGGCACGTGCGTAGGGCTAGCAACATGTCCAATATCCTGTGACGCCACAGAATACGGTATCAACGGCGCCTCAATAGGCTCATGTTTCTCGACATAGGTGTTTTGCCAGGCTATCAGTTTGCCGTCAGCATCCAATCCTGCCTTGAATCGGCTTTGAACAGCAGGCCGGTAAAAATCTTGCCGAATATCTTCGGCCCGCGAATAAACCAACTGCACAGGTCGCCCAACAGCGCGGGCAATGACGGCGGCTTGCAACCCATAATCCGCGTTGCTCTTTCGACCGAAACCACCGCCCATAAAGTAGTTGTGAAGCGTCACTTTCTCTTCATCTAGCCCGAGTTCCGCCGCAATATGCTGCCGGAAGCCCAAAGGGTTCTGACAACCGATCCAAATCTCAGCATGGTCTGCAGATACCTCTGCCGTTGCATTTGGCGGTTCCATACACGAGTGCGCCAAAAACGGAACACGGTAGTCTGCCGTCAAAATAGTACTGGCATTGTTGAAGGCAACATCGCTGTCACCGGTGACAACGTCATGCTTGCGATCCACGGCGTTAGAAATATCCCTGTCAAACTGCGCAAAGATCGTCTCGCTCGAAACCGTCTCCTTCCCGCCGGTATCCCAGTCTACGTTAAGCACGCTCAGCGCTTTTTCAGCTCGCCAGTAACTATCTGCAACCACGGCAACTGAATCGCCTGCCTTATAGGCCCCAACAATTCCTGACGCGCTCGACGAACCAATCGTTACTACGTCAATGACTCCGGGCATGGCTCGCACGGCAGTATCGTCTATGCGACGAATGGTGCTCCCAAAAACTGGCGAGCGTCTTACCGCTGCGTAAACCATCCCCGGACGCTTCACGTCCATGGCAAACATGGCAGTACCGTCTACCTTAGACGGTATATCGTGTCGCGGCTTACTCTGACCCATGACAGAAAACTGACTCGCTTTCTTAAGTTTGGGCGTCGATGACGGTGTCATCTCAGCAGCGGCCGCCGCAAACTCCGAGTAAGGGGCCGATCGGCCACTGCCATCGTGATGCAACATGCTCTTGGCCGTTCGAATTTCGGTTTCGGGTACACCCCACGCCTTCGACGCAGTTTTTACTAGCATCTCTCGCACCGATGCGCCGGCAGCACGAAGGAAATACTGCCCGGTCGCGCGGATACTCAGACTTCCACCGGTTACCTGCATACCAATCGCATCGGCAACATTGAGCATTAAGCCATCAACGGTTGGAACCACCGCATCGGGAAAGTTAACCCCTTTAAATAAGTACGCACGACCCAATGCATTGTTTGCATAAGCGCCGTCCGCTGGTGCCTCCTCAAAACTCATCAAATCCCAATCAGCATCGAGTTCTTCAGCGAGCATTTGCGTCAGAGCGGTTTGCGCGCCCTGCCCCATTTCAGAGTGAGGCAAAATCGCTGTTGCACGATTCTCAGCGTCGATCTTCAAATAAATATGTAAGAGGTTCTCCCCCTCGCCGGCTACCAAGTGTCCCGCCGCCTCCGTCGGGTTGCCCGGGCGAACGGCGATGCCAATAACCAGTCCCGTTCCACCTAAAACACCGGCTGAAAGGACGCCACGTCTGGTCCACTTACCCATTTTGACTACCCTCCATCGCATCGTAGAAGGACGTTCCCACTACCTGTTTAATCGCTGATCGTATCCGTCCATACATACCGCAACGACAGACATTGCCTCGCATGGCAGTGTCGATATCGGCATCTGAAGGATTCGGGTTATCTGCGAGCAATGCGGCGGCCGACATCAGTTGACCCGACTGACAATAGCCACACTGAGGAACCTGTTGATCAATCCATGCCTGCTGCAGCGCGTGGAGCGATCCGTCTTCGCTCTTCAAACCCTCGATGGTGGTGATGCTGGCACCCTCCAAAGCAGCTATAGGCGTGATGCAAGCTCGTTGCGCCCGGCCGTTAACGTGGATAGTGCAGGCACCGCATTGCGCCATTCCGCAGCCAAACTTCGTTCCTGTTAAGTCGAGCTGCTCTCGGATAACCCAGAGCGCGGGTGTTTCTGGATCAGTGTTGACTGTCCTTACTTCCCCATTCAGCGTAAATGTTGTCATTAACTCGTTCCTCACTACTCAAAGGTATGCAATCACCGGCGTGTAGCCGACAGTGTTATCGAGTCAATCGCATGCTGCTTATAACTGCGCTTGTAATCCGACTCGGTGTCACAATTGGTGACCATTGGTCAGTTAATTTAGTGACTGGCGGTCATTTGTCAACAAAGCTACTATTAATGCATGGCATCGAATATTAGTCAGATCAAGCGAGCGCGAACGCCGGAGCAGAAAAGCGACCGCAGGGAGACCATTCTCGCTACCGCAAAGGACCTATTCATGGAAGCCGGATATGAAGGCTTCTCTATGGGGGTACTGTCAAAGCGCGCGGGCGTCGCTAAAGGGACGCTCTATCTCTATTTCGGGACGAAAGAAGAAGTACTGCTGTCGCTTTACAGTCAGGAGTTTGAACGATTCTGCCGGAACATTATCGACGGCGTGTCGCCAGGCATTTCGGATGTCAAATTTGTATCGCATCTTTATGAGACCAGTATCTCCGACCCCATCTTTATTGCCCTGCACGCCAGATTGGGCACGGTCATCGAGCAAAATATTTCAGTGAACGCACTGATTTCCTCCAAGCGCGCCATGGCTGAGCACTTTCACGCAATGGTTACAAAGCTATCAGAGCCACTTGAGTTGGACTTTGAACAGACGCTCGAAGCACTGAGCGGCATATCCGCACTATTGACGGGTTCCTACGACGGCTCCGCAGACGCAATCATTGCGAACGAGGTTATTCCCGAGGACGTGGCAACCTTCATGGGGTACTTCGACATGAAGGTACGTTTTGAAAAAAATGCGGGCTACATTCTCCAGGGTATCCGCTACTCATCGCGTTAAACTGCCCATGAAGCGCCGTCATCATCCTACCCGTCTATCACTCTATGCTCAGATCAGCGAACTGTTTCAGAGGCTCTGGTCATGACTATGCAGCTAGCAGCAATGCTCTCGCACTGGGCACCCCAACGTGATGATGACCAATGGATTTTGGGGACCGTCTATAAAACCGAGGGGTCGAGTTATCGAAAACCCGGAGCAATAAGTCTTATTAGCTCGGGGGGCGAGCAGCTGGGACTATTAAGTGGCGGTTGTCTGGAAGCCGATATTAGGTTGAATGCGCGCAAAGTAATGGCCTCAGGGATGCCTATTTGCATTCGTTACGATGGCGATGACGAGGATGACCTGTCGTACCGACTCGGCATTGGTTGTGGCGGTGTCGTTCACGTGCTGCTGGAGCCCGTCAACGCTGAAAACCACTACCAGGGTCTGCTAGAGATTCAAAACGCGCTGTTAAATCGCCACAGCGGATACTTCAAGCAACACATCCCTGCATCGGGAGAGGTGAGTCTTGCCAGCAAGTACGTCGTCGAGTCAGTTCTGACCCGCAAGCGTGAAAAAAGTCGACTGAAGGAGGCAGACGGTGAAACCTGGCTAACCTCGCATATCACGCCGGCGCCTCACTTGCTTATCGCCGGCGGTGGCATCGACGCGCAACCGGTGGTCGTGCTCGCGAATCAACTAGGCTGGGAAACGACCGTCTGGGATCCACGACCCGCCAATGCCAGAGATGAGTTTTTTCATATGGCAGACCATCGGCTGCGTTGTCCGGTCGAAGAGCTCTCAGCCTGGGTAAAAAAAGCCGCCATCAATGCCGCGATGCTAATGACTCACAGTGTGCCAATGGACGCTCAGAGCCTCAGCGCCGTCTCGGGTTGCAACCTGGACTACGTCGGCCTTCTAGGCCCGGCACATCGCAGGGAAGAGGTATTCGTTGAGGCCGGTCTGGTTGATAAAGACTTTCTTCCTCGCGTCGATGGTCCTGCGGGATTCGACATCGGTGGCGAACTTCCGGAGAGCATCGCCCTCTCTGTGATCGCCAAGTGTCATGATGCCATCTTTGGCCCCGCATTTAGTGGCAAGATAGCTAAAGAAGAATGACTGAGTCTCGGCTAGGCATTGTTATTCTCGCTGCAGGAGAAGCGCGTCGATTTGGCGAGTGTAAGCAGCTGGCCTTATTCCGCACGAAACCACTATTGCAACATGTGATCGACGCTGCGCTCCCTCTGCGGCACACGCGACTTGTCGTTATAACGGGTAAGTATCATAAGGCAATATCGGAAGCGAAAGACCAGGGTCTCGTGACCGGTGCCACGCTAATTTATAACCCTGACTGGTCATCGGGAATGAGCAGCTCCATCAGACTGGGCTGTGAGTTCTTGTCTGACGACTGCGATCAGCTGTTGGTGTTACTCGCCGACCAGGTGCTGGTCTCGACCGGCGAGCTCGAGACCCTTATCACACACGCCTCAGAAGGCAGGAGCGCCTGTGCGGGCTTTAGTGAGACCGTTGGACCTCCGGCCGTCTTTTCTCGCGACTGGTATCCCGATCTACTGAAACTAAACGCTGAAAACGGGGCGAAAAGGCTCCTGACTGATCCCTCAAAGCAAGTGACGGTGGTTCCAATGAAATCCGCCGCATGGGATATTGATTCAAAAGATGATCTAGAGCGACTAACCGACGTCAGTAGCTATATTTTTGGAAATTGAGGTGCTTTTTCTGTAACACTCTTAGTCCGTAACCATCGTCCTTACAGATCATCAGCCTTAGGGATAACCTCATGGATAATCAACCGCAAAAAGACATGTGGAATGGCCGTGCTGGAGCTAGCTGGGTAAGGCATAACTCACTACTTGAGGAACTGCTCTCCGAGCCAGGTCGTCGGTGCATGGAGTTGTTTAGCTTGCCGTCCAGTGCTCAGATACTTGATGTAGGGTGTGGCTGCGGTAATCAGACCCTCGACTGGGCCTCTCAGCTCGATCCATCCTGCAAAATCACAGGCGTTGACATTTCGGAGCCCATGCTAGCTCTAGCAGAGGATTTAAAGTCAGCAAATCAATCATCGCTCCAAGCTGATGTATCATTCGTATTGGGTGATGCCAGTGATGCGCTGTTTCCCGAAGCGTCCTTCGACGCGATCTATTCTCGATTTGGAGTGATGTTTTTCGCAGACCCAACAGCGGCCTTCGCCACCCTACTTTCGAGCTTAAAACCAGGCGGTCAACTTGGGTTTGTATGTTGGCAGAGTCCTGCACTGAACCCCTTTTTTACCGCTCCCATGCTGGCCGCGCTCAACGTTCTGCCACCACCGCCGCCGGCAAAGCCTGGAGCACCGGGCCCCTTTGGCTTATCTGAGAAGGAGCGGACCGAACGAGTTCTCAGCAAGGCAGGTTTTCGAGAAATCAATGTTGAGCCGCTAAAGCTAGAATTGTCGGCGGGCGCCTCGCGCTCCTTTGACGAACTGTTTCAGGAACTCATACAGATTGGACCCGCCGCTGCATTGATCGCCGAGAGCGACCCGACACTCGCAGAGCAGGCCAGAACGGCGGTTTACGAGAAACTAACCGAATTCTATTCCCCCGGTTCCGGCGTCGAATTTGACGCAAACTTTTGGCTTGTGAGTGCCAGACGCTAGCCCATCAACATGCCGGTAAGACCCGCACCCTGATCACTGCCCTCAAAGTTCACCCAATTCGGTAAGACCGACTCTAGCGACTCGGGCGTGACACCCATCCATCTCGAGACCTCAGCGTACATCGCATCAGTTGCTGTACTGGGTAGGAAACGGCCTCGACCCAGATCGAGTGGATTATCCTCGACTTGCTCGGGGAAATGGCCATATAGCTGCCCACCCTGCACCGCACCGCCCATCACCATGGCGTTGCCACCCCAACCATGATCCGATCCTCTACCGTTCGAGGTAAGTGTTCGACCAAAGTCAGAAATCGTGAACGTGGTGATCTGGTTGGATAGCCCTAGTTCATCCAATGCTGTCTGGAATTGTCCGAGGCCCGCATCCAGAGCGGGCAGCATTGTCGCTTGCTGGCCAAGGGTGTCTTCGTGATGATCCCAACCGCCAAAGGTCACGAAAAAAGTCTGGCGGCTGACCCCAAGCTGCTCATGCACGCTGGCAAGCTCGGCAATACGCTTCATAGCGGACGAAAAAGAGTCCTCGGCGAAGGGTGTGCTAAGCGTAGTCGCCTGCGAGAGCGCCGAAGAAAAAACACCACCTGCGCCAATCGCTGACTGTAATTTGTTTTGGTAAACCGTTTGCAAAGTCGAGGCACTGGTATCAGCCATTAAACTCTCGAAGGAACGCTTAAATAGGTCATTGTCAAAACCTGCAATGGACTGCACACCTTGATTAGCACTTATCGCATAGGAACCTGTGGCTGCTCCAGCCTGAAAAGAGTTATTTCCCGACAGCGAGATGTTACCCGCAAGCGCAAGACCTGTATTTGAACCGGGAAGCGCGTCGATTAATCGACCACCAAACCCTGTTCCTGCGCGATTAGCGGGCGTAGCAGTTTGCCAGCTCAAAATCTGATCAGAGTGCGAGAATAAGCCCAATGGCAGAGTCACGGTCTCGGCCTCTATTTCAGCTCGAGTCGTAGGCTCAACCAGGGGACCCACGTTTGTTACCATGGTCGCCCGACCCGCATTGAAGTGCTGTTGCAAACTACTCATCGCCGGATGCAAGCCAAACTGAACTCCCTCGTGCTCGCCATCGAGTGGCAACAGGTCGTTTTGACTGAGTGCTAAATCCGACCGCCTTGCCTGATAGCGGTTATACGCAAGCTCTGAGCGAGGCACCAAAATATTAAAACTGTCAGCTCCTCCAGCGAGCAACACACAGACAACGGCACGGTACTCTTCTGCAGCAACCACGCGGGCCGACCCCAGCAGAGAGAACGGTAGGGTTGTAGCCATGGTCATGCTCACCGCACTACCCAAGCCATTTCGTAGGAAACGTCGTCGATTCATCATAGTGCATTCCTCTCTGCCACTACCTGATCAGGCGCGCTGAGTGCGAGATACAAGGCCAGCTTTACCCGATCTGTGGCACTCGAACTTGCAGTCTCATCCCATGCGCCTGAAATCACAGAACGTGTGTGTTCACTCATGGTCCCAGCAAAGAACAACCGTTCTATACGTGTCAGGAACGCTTCCTTATCATCCGCAAGACTCACCATTGACGTCAGATCCAGTCGCATCTCTGACAATTCTGGGTTGTTGTGCATCGGCCGATTACCGTAGATGACTTGAGCCATCAAGTTAGTCACTCCAACAATCGTATCTTCGGTTGTAATCTGCATTTCAGGGGCCACCAAACCCTGCCCGCCCTGCGGTCGATAAAAAGGCGAATAGAAGTTGAAGACACTAGGCGCGGCTAACACCATCTGACCTGTTGTGTTCTGAACCAAAAACCCGGTTACCCCAATGTCACTTCCCTCGGCGGGCGCGGTGTTGAGTGCTCGGTTGGCTGCGAGGAACCGGCGAAAGGGCTCCCTGACACGCGAGGCATCGGCTACTTCGGGGTCGGTAAGAATGGCACGTATGACGGCTTGCATATCACCTCGAACACCATCGCCATTGTCAGCGAAGACGGCGGAAATACGACTCACATAGTCTGGCGACGGGTTTGACGTCACCAACCTTTGAATCAATTGCTTGCCGACAAATGGAGCTACATTAGGGTGGTTAAATAAATTATCGACCGCGTCATCGATGTCCTGTATCCCCGTCTGTCCATCCGGCACCGTAAACCCGTTAAGCAAGTACTTTTCGCCAGGCTCGTGGTAGTTGTCGAACATAACCATCGGGGTATGTAGCACAGCTCTATTGCGTCCAAATTGAGGCTCCTGACTAGCATCGCCCGCATAGGCGAGTCCGGTGAATATCTTGGAGAATTCCCGAATATCAGTGTTGTCGTAGGTGGGGATGGACCGACCGTCTGTATCCAATTTTTGTGTTCCGTCGGGGTTCAACTCATACAAACCGATGGTGAAGAGCTGCATGACCTCACGTGCATAGTTCTCGTCGGGAAAGGTATTCGCGTCTTCGTCGGTCTTCGCGTTGTTGACATGACTTAGATAAAAGCCCATAGCCGGATGAAGCGTAACCGCACGCAACAGGTCGCGGTAATTGCCAAAACTGTGAGTGAGTAGCGTGTCGTAGTAATTGGAGAGACCCAGCGGATTGTTACCGAGAACACCGGTCTCCGACACGACAAATAGTTGAGTTAACGCATAGGTCGTGACTTGTCTCAGTTGATCAGGTGCGGTCAGCGCGTTCTCAAAAAAAGCAAAGCGCCGGTATTGTCCTACAGGAATCGGACTATCTTGATTATTAAAGCCGTACTGTGCGCCATAACGCCGAACAATGGGTTCGTGCAGGCTGATAGGCATCGTGAACTGCTCATCAAGCCACGCATCAACGCCACTCTCTGCCACGGATTCAACATCGCTGTAGCGAGCACCAAAGGTACCGATATCGAGTATGAGTGCGGCGTCGCGATAGTCCTCAGCCGTGGGCTCTGTTGGTCCCGTCGACCCACCTCCGCCACTACCACCACCGGACCCTGAGCCGCCGCCTGAGCCCGGGGGGTCAACGGGTGAGCTTCCGCCGCCTCCGCCACCGCAGGCGGATAATAACGTCATCAATACCAGTGCAATGAGGGAATTCTTCATGCGAGTATGCCTCTCCTGTTTGCTCGCTATAGTTATCGTACGACAGCTCATGTGATATCCGTCGATCGAACTCGCACAATTTCATCCTGTTGAGAACTTTCGAACCTGCATGACTTCCTCTGGCAGTATGACTTGTAAAATACTAGTAACCTCTCATTTTACGACAACCCGTAGTGGATTTTTGAACCTCAGAAACCCATCACCCTTTCGCAAATCACATATTTCTCAAGGTTCCAGTTATTTGGTTTTGGGCCCCGTATACTCTCTACCCATAACGAGTCGACGATTGATCGATTGTTTTTAAGCTAGTTATTCAAACAACAACCAATACAGTAGTGGAATGAGATATGAGCAGAGAATTTGACGTCATCATCTATGGAGCAAGTGGCTTTACCGGTCGCCTAGTGGCTGAGTACATGGGAAAAACCTATGGCGACAGCGCTAACTGGGCAATGGCAGGCAGAAATGAAGCGAAGCTGGCCGAAGTAAGAGTCTTGGTTGGAGCACCCAGCACAACACCACTCGTGACTGCCGATGCCAGCGATCCTGATTCTCTGCGTGCGATGGTTAAGCGAGCGCAATGTATCTGCACAACCGTTGGCCCTTACCAACTGTATGGCTCTGAACTCGTCAGACTTTGCGCTGAAGAGGGAACACACTACGTCGACCTGTCGGGAGAGCCCGGCTGGATGCACGAGATGATTACATCGCACCAGGCCGCGGCGGAGGCCTCAGGCGCACGCATTGTTCACAGCTGTGGGTTTGACTCCATTCCCTTTGACCTCGGTGTCTACTTCCTTCAGAGGGCCTCCATAGCTCAAACGGGCAAGCCCATGCCCCGTGTACGGGGTCGGGTTCGTGCCATGAATGGTGAGTTCTCTGGCGGCACCGCGGCATCGTTAGGCGCTACCATGGCCGCACTCAAAACCAATCCGGGCCTCATTAAGATCCTGGCCAATCCGTTCTCACTTTCTAATGGGTTCCAGGGGCCTGAACAGCCATCCGATGCAAAACCGTACGAGGATGAAGTCGTGGGTTCCTGGGTTGCACCTTTTATCATGGCGCCCATCAACACCAAGAACGTTCATCGCTCTAATGCCATGCTGAATCATCTCTATGGCGAAGATTTCCAGTACGACGAAATGATGGTGACAGGGCCAGGCGAAGAGGGAGCAACGGTCGCCAAGATGGTGGCGAGCAGCAACCCTTTAGTGGGCGACGACGTCCCCAAACCGGGTGAAGGCCCCTCCAAGGAAAGTCGAGAAGCGGGTCACTACGATCTGCTGTTCGTGGGCACAAACGAGGATGGAGGCCGCATCGAGGCGACCGTCACCGGTGATATGGACCCAGGCTATGGTTCAACGTCTAAAATGATTGCTGAGAGCGCCCTGTGCATCGTTCACGACTGCCCGGATCTACCAGGGGGCGTTTACACCCCTGCACCTGCCATGGGTGAGAAGCTTATCGAGCGCCTGGTTGCGAACGCCGGCCTAAGCTTCGATCTAGCCGGCTAACAGGTCCTATCTAACGACTGCCAAACAGGCGGTGCTGGGGTAGCTCCTCAGCACCGCTCATTACCAACAAGCCAGCAAAAATAGCCAAGTTCTTTACGAAGTTCTGGGTCTCATGCGCCTGACTCACGCCCTCGTACATATTCCAAAAATCGTGCATGCCAAGATTAATGGCAAGTGTAAGCGCGGCCAACATCAGAGCGATCTGCCCGATCCGAATCCCCAGCATTAACATCACCCCGCCCCCCACTTGAAGGACGATAGTGAGCGGAAGCAAGACCTCTGGTATCGGTATGTTGTGAAGCGACATGTAACTCAGGGTGTCGCCATAGCCCATGATTTTTGAGATTCCGGGTAGAAAAAAATACAGCCCAAGCAGGAAGCGGCCCAGTGTTACTGCAACTGTCATCGTTGTCTCCATAACCAGCACATTGGCCTCCATTAAACACCGCTTTGAGGGCCAAAGGCACCATCGATCCTGCCCTAAAAGATTTACCAAAAAAAAGGCCGCTGAGCGGCCTTTCTATGAGACTTACAGTCGTCAGACGAATGTTTCTCCTGCGGCGAGTTTCTCAGCAACAATCGCGGGCGCAGTAAAGCGGTCGCCGTAAGCTTCACTTAACTCACCACAACGATCGATGAAGTTCTGCAATCCATAGGTATTCACAAACTGCATTAGCCCACCAGTCCAAGCGGGCGCACCGATACCCATGATAGAGCCGATATTGCCATCCGCTACGCTGCGCAGCACACCGGTCTCCAAACACTTCAACGCCTCGATTACCTGGCGGAAGAGCAAGCGCTCTTTGATGTCCTGATCCGATATATTGACGCCGTCACGACCATAGAGATCGGATAGACCTGACCAAACTTCCTTTGAACCATCGGCGCCGTACTCGTAGAAACCACCACCGTGATAACGACCACCACGTCCGTGCTCACCAATCATGGTTTCAACAACGCCAGCGGTAATCGAGCGATCATCGCCGTCAATAGCAAGGCCCATTTCCTTCCAAGTCTCTTGGGCCTTTCGTGACAATTCGAGGCTCACCTCGTCGTAAACCGTCAGCGGCCCAACCGGCATACCCACAGCCTTTCCAAGATTATCGATACGCACTGGTTTCACGCCCTCTACGAGCATTCGGACGCCCTCATCGAGGTACGTGCCAAAAGTGCGCGAAGTGAAGAACCCAAGTGAATCGTTGACAACAATCGGTGTTTTCTTGATTTGCTTCGTGTAGTCAAACGCCTTGGCGAGTGCTACATCACCGGTCTTCTCGCCCATGATGATCTCAACCAGCGGCATCTTGTCGACCGGAGAGAAGAAGTGGATGCCAATGAAGTTTTCAGTATTCTGACTGGCCTCGGCCAGCTGTGTGATAGGTAGCGTGGAGGTATTTGAACCCCAGATACCGCCCTCGGCCATTCGCGGCTCGAGATCACGTGTCATTTGATGCTTAAGGTTCATATTCTCGAACACAGCCTCGATTATCAGATCGCAGCCATCGAGATCTTCATCTGATGCCGTTGGATGAATCAATGAGAGCACCTCGGCCATCTTCTCGGGCGTCATTCGGCCCTTATCAACACGTTTTTGCAACAAAGCCTCGGTGTACGCCTTGCCCTCCTCGGCGGCCTCTAGACTGATGTCTTTCAATACAACCTTTATGCCCACCATGGCCGACGAGTAGGCAATGCCCTGCCCCATCATGCCAGCACCAAGTACACCAACTTTTTCTGTTTTTTGCAGCGGCACATCCTTCGGACGAGAGGCGCCACCGTTGATCTTGTTCATCTGAAAAAAGAAGGTGTTAATCATGTTTTTGGCTTGGGGCGTTAGCGCCAGTTCGGCCAGACCGCGACTCTCAATACGCATCGCCGTATCAAAATCAACGGTGAGGGCCTGCACGGCCACATCAAAAATCTTCTCGGGAGCAGGTAGTAATCCGCGCGTGTTCTTTCGAATCATGGGCGCACCCATGGTCACCATTTGCGCTATCTGTGGGTTGCGAATAGTGCCGCCAGGGATTTTATAGCCCTTGGTGTCCCAGGGCTGAGTGCGCGCTGCCTCGTCGTCCTTGTTGTCCATCACCCACTGCTTGGCTGCAGCAACCAGTTCTTCCTTGCTGTCTATAACAGCGTCGATCAAGCCAGAGCCTAATGCCTTTTCCGGGGTCACACGCTTACCTTCAACAATGTACTCGTTAGCAGCCATAAGCCCCATGAGATACACCGCTTTAACATTGCCACCGCCTCCGGGCAGTAAACCCAGTGTCACCTCGGGGAAGCCGAGCTGCACACTGCGATGGTTCCAAGCAATGCGGTGATGGCATGACAAAGCGATCTCGAGGCCACCGCCAAGCGCCGCACCATTAATCGCAGCACAAACAGGCGCCTGAAGCTTTTCTAGACGACGCATCGCCGCTTTTGTTGCGCACATTCCCTCAAAGAAATCGTCAACCGTGTCCTCGGTTACCTGACACAGCATGTTCAAATCACCGCCTGCAAAGAATGTGGTCTTACCTGATGTAAGCACTACGCCGGCAAGGTCCGTCTCTGCTTCAAGCTTATCGAGCGTTGATTCAAACAAGGGCAGGAAAGCGTCGCTCATGGAGTTGACGGGGCCGTCCATATCCATGGTGACAGTTACAATATGATTATCGTCTTTTTCGTAATGGAAACTCATTTTCTCTAACTCCTAATACCGCTTAGACGCGCTCGATAATGGTGGAAATACCCATGCCACCGCCAACACAGAGTGACAGCATGGCGCGCTTGAGATCACGTCGCTCGAGTTCGTCGATCATGGCACTGACCAAACAGCCACCTGTCGCTCCCAGAGGGTGTCCCATGGCAATGGCACCACCCACCACATTCGTAATTTCGTGACTAATATCGAGGTCTTTCATGTAACGGAGTGCAACAGAGGCGAAGGCTTCATTGATCTCCCAGAGATCGATGTCATCGGGCGTCAAACCCGCCTTCTTGAGGCACTTCTTTGCCGCAGGGCCTGGGCCTGTCAGCATGATGATAGGGTCTGTGGACAAGACGGTCGTAGCCACGACACGCGCTCGAGGCGTCAATCCCAGTTCGTTTCCGGCCTTCTCGCTGCCAATAAGCACAGCGCTAGAACCGTCAACGATGCCGGATGAGTTTCCGGGAGTATGGACGTGTTCTACCTTGCTGTATTCGTTGTACTTGGCAAGGATGATGTCATCAAACCCCATTTGACCAGGCATTTCGAACGAAGGCTTCAAGCGAGCGAGACCATCCATAGTGGTGTCTCCTTTAATGAAGTCATCGCGCTCCAAAATGGTGATGCCTGAGGCGTCCTTTACCGGAATCACAGACCTGTCGAACCATCCGTTGTCGCGCGCATGTGCTGCCCGCCGCTGCGATTCCATGGCATAGGCGTCAACGTCTTCGCGGGTATAGCCATCAATGGTGGCTATCATGTCGGCACCAATACCCTGAGGCACAAAGCCCGTCTTCAGCGCAAATGCTGGGTCACTCGCCATGGCACCACCGTTCGACCCCATAGGAACGCGAGACATGCACTCAATACCACCGGCTACAACCAGATCGTCCCAACCCGATGCGACCTTTTGTGCCGCTGTGTTGACGGCCTCAAGTCCAGATGCGCAGAAACGATCGAGCTGCACCCCCGGTACAGACTCATCCCAGTCAGCGTTTTGAACGATCATCTTAGTAATATCAGACCCCTGCTCGCCGACAGGTGTGACACAACCCATTACAACATCATCGACATAGCTGGTATCCAGATCATGTCGGGCCTGCAAGGCACGCAACAATCCCGCACCCAAATCAACAGGCTTTACTTCGTGAAGGGTCCCATCTTTCTTTCCCTTACTGCGTGGGGTCCGAATTGCATCGTAAATATAAGCGGCGTGAGGCATGAGCGATCTCCATGTGCCGGTCCATCCGGCTTGTGTTTGTTTGGCGGTCGATACATTGCCAAATAAGCCGCTAAAAATCGATGCACTCGGACTAAAAAATTGAACTTTGAGTATGTTTTTTTATCTGCGGGGATGTTTGTTAATGCGAACGAAGCGAGGTCACACGGTTATCGCGCGTTTGTTTAAAAGAATAAGTACTTAACGGACCAGAAAAGACTTGTACCGGCGCGCCACATCCGCCGTAATGGTGCGCTATGGATAAACGCACCCAATACCTTCTCACCGCACCTGCTCTCCCCTTGCTGACACAGCTATCAATCCCCAGCAGTATCGCGTTTATCGTGCAGTCGACCGTCAGCTTGACCGAGGTTTGGTATGTCGGACAACTGGGAAGCACGCCGCTCGCCGCGATGGCTCTGGTCTTCCCAATGCTTATGCTCATGCAGATGTTGTCGGTTGGCGCTTTAGGCAACGCCGTATCGTCAGCGATTGCCCGAGCGTTGGGAGCAGGAGATCAAACGCGCGCGGAGGAGCTGATGTGGCATGGCCTTATCTTGGCTGTCCTTGGACCCATCGTACTACTCATCGCGTTTTTAATTTCTGGCAGGTTTTTCCTGTCCCTGCTGGGCGGAACAGGTGAAATTCTCGATCTGGCATTTGCCTATAGCGCCATGCTCTTTGGTGGCAGTGTCACCATTTGGATAATGGGCGTGGCGAGCTCGATGTTCCGAGGCCTGGGAGACATGCGCTATCCCGCTCGAATGATGATAGTCGGTTCACTCATACAAGTTCCGTTGTCGGGCGCCTTGGTCCTTGGTTATTTTGGCGTGCCTAAGCTTGGCCTGCTCGGTGCGGCGGTGTCAGTCATTGCTACCAGTGCCGTGATGGCCGTGGTCATCCTGGTTCGCTTAGTGAGAGCCACCCTGCCCGCAAATTTGCGGCTCTCTCGCTTCCAACTTCGCCGGCGCCACTTTCAGGACATTGGCAGGGTAGCGCTTCCCGCCTCGCTATCTCCTATATCAACCGTCACCACCATTTTGGTACTGACAGGTTTGGTGGGGCAATTCGGCGAGGAGGCTCTAGCTGGCTATGGCATTGGCTCGCGTATCGAGTTCTTGATGTCGTCGCTCATCTTCGGCATCGGCGCGACAATGACGTCACTCGTGGGCATGAGTATTGGTGCGAGGAATGCGGATCGCGCCGAGGAAATTGGCTGGACCGGCGCAGGCATGTCCTTCGTTCTGGGAGGCGTCATTGGCACTCTGCTCGCTGTTTTCCCTCATGTTTGGATACCCGTCTTCACCGATGACCCGATGGTCTATGAGACTGCTAAAGGGTTTATTCAGATCGTCGGTCCCTGTCTTGCCATCCACGGTGTTGGCTGGGCACTCTACTTCGCATCTCAGGGTGCGGGCGCTATGCGAGGCCCCGTTGCGGCCCTCATCGCCCGTCCAATAGTCGCAATCGGCACTGCTTTCCTCCTACTGGGTCCTATGGATATGGGTATGACGGGCGTATTCATTGGGGCCGTCGGTGGGATGTTTGCCTACACGGTAATCGTGACAGCCTCGATGAAGAGCGGCGCGTGGCGCCGGCAAATACCGGCAATCCCCACCCAAACCTAATCGCTATCCACCTGCTGCTTTGACTGATTGGCAGCAGAGCCAAAGATGCCTTTGGCCATGAGTGAGGTCTCACCCTCACGGCGTCGTTGATAAACCTCTGCTCGCAGTGCGTGGACTGCCTTGTTGTCAGGTTCCGCCTGCATGGCAAATTCGGCCAAGTGACAGGCCAGTCGCGCGTCGGTCTCGGCCACTTCACGCGCCCGCTCGGCCAGCCTCAAAGCACCACCAGACAAGTTCGCCAATTCGCTCGCTACCAGTGCATCGCGGGCCGGCTTGAGTTGCGCCGGATTGCCGTCATACCAACCACCATAAAGACGCCAGATATTCCTCACGACAAATTCGGGCTCGTCATACGTGGGCGCCAAATAAGGTTTCTCAAGAAGTTCTGATCTGACAGAAACCGAATGGATAATGTCGTTGAGTGAGGCACCCTGATTCATAAGATCAATGGTTTGTTCCACCATTGTTTCCAATACCTCAGCCACCTCGCTAAGCACACTGCGGATGCGATCTTTGCCGCAAATGGGCAACCCGTGTGCCGGAAGAAAAAGCTCGGCATTACGAGACGCCATATCCCTCAGGGCAGCCGCCCATTCGCGCGGGTAGCGCTGAGCTTTTTGGGGATTTCCCGCATTCGGAAATGCCCAAATAAAAAAGTCGCCCGCGCAAATCGCCTTGTGTGTGGGGATCCAGGCCCAGGTGTGGTCATCGGTCTCTCCCCGCGCATGGTTCAACTCAATCTCCACGCCACCGATAGAGAGCATTAAGTTTTTGCTGTAGGTCACATCGGGATTGGGCGTTGCCAAAGGTAGGAAGTGCGAAGCTCCAGCGAGATCATACCCCC
>JAACDF010000094.1 GCA_009937065.1 Gammaproteobacteria bacterium
CTGGAAGCTGCCCGCGCAAGCTTTGATGCCGGCGAATCGAATCGACGCTCTGCGCGTACGATTGACGGACTGGCTGCCAAACTGGCGTCGTCGGATGACGGAAAATCGGTCGCGCTAGTGATGCGAGCTGTTGCGGCCAAGCTGCGTGAGCCGCAAATCACCAGTACTGGCGCTGACTAATGTGATGACACAACTTTCTACTATGCGTTCGCTGTGGTGGGCGATGCTGGCACTTGGGGGCGGCATGTTTGCCGCCGCCCTGTATTGGCAATATGCCCTGGGCGACGACCCGTGCCAGGTCTGTATTCAAGCCCGCCTATGGGCTGTTGCAATCGCGCTGATTGGGGCCCTCATGCTGGTCCTGCCTAGTAACTTAGGTACAAATCTGGGAGGTCTTGTTCTATTACTCGCATCCAGTGTGGGACTTGGTGAGCGATCGTATTACCTATACGAGATCGAAAACTTCAGGGGCGACGGCAGTTGCCAGTTCACGCTTGGCATGCCCAACTGGTTCGCGGTTGATCGCTGGTTTCCAGCACTTTTCGAAGTCCGCAATATTTGCTCTTACACGCCCGAAATTGCGTTTGGAGTAAGCATGGCAGAAGCACTGCTCGGTATATCAGCTTTAATCATTGCGATTAGCGTGGTTGCCGGTTGGCGGCTCATAACCGCCCTGCGATTCAACCCGGGATACGAAAACGCTTGAAGCAACTAGCTGAAAGCAGCGTCAATAATTGCCCCACAGTGGATAGTAGTTGTGTCAAACACCGGGACCGGACTGTTACCCGCGTTGAGTATTAGTCCGACCTCAGTGCATCCCAGAATCAGACTATCCGCGCCGTCGAAAGCTAAATTAGCCGCAACCCTCATGTAAGTCGCTTGGCTCTCCTTAGTCACAAGTCCTTTGCATAATTCAGTGAAAATGATGTCGTTGATCAAGCCGCGGGCGGCCTCGTCGGGAACAATCGTCTCCAGCCCGTTTGCGGCCAGACGGTCTGTATAAAAGGACTGCTCCATAGTGAATTTAGTGGCAATAAGACCGGGACGTCGATGACCCTCTGCAACCAGAGACGCCGCCGTCGCCTCAGCGATATGCACAAAAGGCACGGTTAAATGTGCTTGAACACTCTCAGCCACTTTGTGCATGGTATTTGTGGCAAGTGCAATGACTTCGGCACCAGCGCTTTCCAGCATCTTGGCCTCTCTAATCAGCAAATTGCCAATCTGGTCCCACTCACCCGCACGCATCCATTGCTCAATCGGTTCGAAGTCTAGTGAGCGTAAAATAAGATCAGGGGACGTCAAACCACCACAATGTGCCTGCGTCAACCGACATAGCTCTGCGTAGTAAAGTTGAGACGAAGTGGCGGACATACCGCCCAACAAACCAATACGCTTACCCATAGCACTCCCTTCTTACACAGCCGTGAAGATTATCACTGACCAGGTAGGTTGTGGTGAGAGACGGGCGGTACTCCCGTTTTACAGATTAGCTCTCGGTGTGAACCCCACGTCGATCATCCAGATAAGACCGAAACGCAGTGGTGTATTGCAGAGACCAAAATACAATGTAAATAGCGAACAGCAGGGTGATATCAACGCCATCGAGCAGCGTTGCAAATAAAAACATACCCAGTGCCATGGCGCCCTGTATGGTCAGAGACAAAACGGCTGGAATATCAATCAAAATCTTATCCATAACTTTTCTCCTTAACGTTATGTTGCTAAAGGACCAGTCCACCTCCTGTCGATGGGAAGCGAGCCCCCTATTTGGTAAGTCTGCTAAAAGATCCAATTGCGTCTTTACCGACAGGGTCTTGCCACAGACGGCTTGATACGCAACAAAGACTGACTCAGGATCATCGCTGATACAGCTGGTTAACTTTTGATGACTTTCGTACTGCACTCAGGACTTCGCTGCCCAATAGACGCCTCTTCTCTTGTCATGGACGGGGTGTCGCTTGTCTGCGAGCACGGTCACTGCTTCGATGTCGCCCGGCAGGGCTACGTCAATTTATTGGGACCAAAAGATAAACGGTCTAAGGACCCGGGCGACTCAAAGGATATGGTTTTGGCACGCGCCGCTTTTTTGGGCACAGAATTTTATCGCCCGTTAGCCGATGCCTGTCTTGATATCACAGTGGCCTATTCCTCCAGGGTTGCTGGTGATCAGATTACGCTGATGGATGCTGGCTGTGGCGAAGGTTATTACCTTCACCACATTCAGGAAAATCTGCCCAACAACCTGCGCAAAAAAGCTGAGTTGGTTGGCTTTGATATTTCGAAGTGGGCGGTGCAGCACAGCGCAAAACGTTGTGACGGCACCTGGTTTGTGGGGAGTAACCGACACATTCCCATGACCGATGCGAGTGTCGATATTCTATTCGATATGTTCGGATTCCCAGACTACTCGTCCTTCCTGAGGGTATTAGCTCCCAACGGCAAACTGGTGCGGTTTACCCCAGGTGACAGTCACCTAATCGAGTTGCGCGAAATTATCTACCCGAACGTCAAGCCGCGCAGCGAACGAACAAAGTATCCGGAGACATTCAGGCTGGTTTCAGCGAAACGTATCACCTATGAAATGACGCTCGGATCGGGAGAGTTAAAAAGCCTCTTCCTGATGACACCGCATATGTTTCGATCAACACCTGAGGGCCGGCAACAAGCCCTTAACCACGATCAGCTGAGCCTTACCGTGGATGTCGTTGTCGAGGAGCTAATACCAACGACTGCTTAGGTGTGGAAATACATTCTCAAGAAATGGTAAAGGATGGGTAAAGACTTGACTGCAACGCCCCATCGCCTATTGTTAGGAAATACAAGGTGGTGTGACCTTTAAAACAATCAGAATATGGCATACCAAGACGACGAGTAACGTGAAGGAGACACTCATGAACCAAGCCCTCAAAGCGCCTCAACTTCCAGGTCACGACTATGCCTACAACACGGCACTGGCGGACCTAGACCCGTCGAACCCGCTTAAGTGGCCAAAGCAGGAAATGTGGGCAATTTTTGAGCGATTGCGCAATGAAGACCCTCTGCATTTCTGCAAGGAAGCCTGGATGTCTGACGAACGGCCCGATGACATGGAGCCAGTCGGTGCCTATTGGTCCGTTACCCGCTACGACGACATCATGGCGATCGATACCGATCACCATCGCTTTTCATCCGAACCGGCCATTGTGCTGCCCAACCCGGCGGAGGACTTCCCACTGCCCATGTTCATCGCGATGGATCAACCAAAGCACGATATTCAGCGCAGAACGGTAGCACCCATTGTCGCCTCCCCCAGCTTGTCGAAAATGTCAGAACAGATACGCGAGCGAACACAGTATGTTCTCGACAGCGTTCCAATTAATGAGGAATTTGACTGGGTCGATACAGTATCGATAGAGCTCACCACGATGATGCTCGCGACCCTCTTTGATTTCCCGTTCGAAGATCGTCGAAAACTGACTCGCTGGTCTGATGTAGCAACCGCTGGCCCTGAAACAGGGATCGTTGAAAGCGAAGAGCAACGTCGTGCAGAGCTTATGGAATGCGTAGAGTATTTCATGGGGCTGTGGCATCAGCGCATCGGTGGTAACGGTCACGACCTCATCACGATGCTGGCCAATGGTGAAAACACCTCAGACATGGATGCGACGGAATACCTTGGCAATTTGATATTACTGATCGTCGGCGGCAACGATACGACACGGAACTCGATGTCGGGATCGATCTATGGCTCACACCTGTTCCCGCAGCAGTGGGACAAGGTCAAGGCAAATCGGGATCTCATCCCCAATACCGTCGCAGAAATTATTCGCTGGCAGACGCCTCTGGCTTATATGCGCCGCACGGCACTCGAAGATGTCCAGATGCACGGCAAGACCATAAAAAAAGGTGACAAGGTCGCCATGTGGTACGTATCGGGCAACCGCGACGAGCGCAAATTCGAGAACCCGGATGCCTTGGACTTTGAGCGCAAGAATGCTCGTAACCATATTTCCTTTGGCTTCGGAATTCACCGTTGCTTTGGTAACCGATTGGCAGAGCTGCAGTTACAGATCCTGTGGGATGAAATGCTCAAGCGTTTCTCTCGAGTAGAAGTCATCGGAGAGCCCAGTCGAAACATATCTAGTTTCGTTAAGGGCTACACAAAGATGAATGTGATCGTTCGCGACTAAAACCCAATCAGGCAGTCTCAATCGGACCTGATCGAACGATGCCAGCACAACGCATGAAGAACCCTGCTGCAACGCAAATCGCCGACTACACGAAGACAATATTCACTGCTGAAACACGTGAGGGTCATAGCGTATCCCATGACATCTATCACCGAGGATCGGGCGCGCCTGTCGTCCTAATTCAAGAGCTGCCAGGTATTGGACAAGAAACCCTAGCACTCGCGGATCGACTCATCGGCGCCGGGTTTGAAGTCATCATGCCCCATCTTTTTGGCCCGATTGGAAGAACATCCATTGGGGGCAATCTTTTCCGAGTACTGTGCCTCAGAAAAGAGTTCAGTTTGCTGGCCACACATCGCTCGAGTCCAATCGTGGACTGGTTGCGGCTTCTGTGCCGCGATGTTCGTCAAAGCCGGCGTGTTTCAGGGGTCGGAGTCATCGGTATGTGCCTGACTGGCAATTTCGCCATCTCATTGATTGCTGACGACAGTGTAATTGCGGCCGTCGCCTCACAACCCGCCATGCCCTTCTTTAACCAGGGTGCCTTGCACATGTCTGCCGAGGACGTGACAGACGTGCGGGACGCATTAGATGCGAAAGGCGCAATGCAAGTACTCAGATTTGAGGGTGACCCGCTGTGCACGTCTGAGAAATCCGAGTGCATACATAAGGCCTTTAATGACGATGGCGCCACAAGGGTGGACGAGATCACGTTGCCCGGTAAAGGCCATTCGGTCCTCACACTAGACTTCGTGGACGAAGAAGGCCATCCAACTCGGGCGGCCCTCGACAATGTACTCGCGTATTTCACGCGACAACTTGCCGCGGCCAACTAGCCTTACCGGCTAGACTGGGGCGCCGCATTAGCCATCGGCTCGATGGCAGACGACTGCCCAACCTGTGGCCATCAGGGTCTCTTACATAGGCCGCGTAAAAATGAGGATGAACGTCGCGTAATCCCGGTACATCGTCATCCGAGCCGCCCTTGGCCAAAGCAGCAAAATAGAGGCTATCAACCCGCTCTCGACTCTGTGCCTGGAGAGCAACATTGGTTCCGGCGCCTGAGGTTGCGGCTTCGCCATCTGCGGGCAACCCCAGCCAAAGGCAGTTCTGGCCACTGCCAATATTTTCCTGCAAGCCGTAACTGGCGTAGCTGTCTCCCGCGTTCTCACAGGTATACCCAAGTGTTGGCATAACGGCATCGTAAAATCTCCGAGATGCAACAAGGTCATTGGTTCCCACCCTGATGTGACTAAGCATTGATCTCGCTTCAACAAAATCCTGTGATGTCCGCGCTAAGAATTATAAGTAGAACGTAGGGAGGTGTCTTCGGGTTTCAGCAGCAGAGCATGAACAGCTCCGACACTGCTCTAATCTGCATCGATGCGATCAACATTTAACCCTACATGGTTACTAACGTGGGTTTCCCAAAAAAAAAGCGTCAAATTAGTAGTTAAAACAAGGGATAAGGTTTCAATTTATATTGACTTTTGCTAAAAAAAGGTCAAGAGGAAGTTCCGTTGGCATATTGCCCGCTTACTTCACCAAAACAAAAAAGGAGATGAGCCACGATGTTCAATTTCAAGCCATTAGCGTCTCTAACAATTTTGGGATTTCTACTGTCAGCCCAGACAGTCTTTGCCCAGGAAGAAGAGTTGGAGTCCACAATTATAGAAGCAGCAACCGAGGAAAGTGCAGAAGCGAATCTCGGTCCGGTTGAAGAGGTTGTAGTCACAGGTTCAAGATTACGGAGCTCAACCTACACGAGTATCTCGCCACTGCAGATTATCGATGCTGAATTTCAGAAGGAAGTGGGCTTGATTGATGCAGCAGACATCCTGCAAAACTCGACTAATGCGGGCGGTCAGCAGATTGATCTAACCTTTAATGGATTTGTCCTCGACAACGGACCGGGGGCAACTACGGTTAGCTTACGTGGCTTGGGAGCAAGTAGAACGTTGGTGCTGATGAACGGCCGAAGACTAGCACCTAGTGGTGTTGAAGGCGCTCCTTCCTCACCTAACTTGGGGTTAGTGCCTCAGTTGATGATTTCTAGGTACGAGAATTTGCTAGACGCTGCATCATCAATTTATGGCTCTGACGCAATTGCTGGTGCTACCAACATCATTACTCGTAAAGATTTTGACGGACTGGAACTTCAGGTCTTTTCCGATTCCCCAAATCGCCAGGGTGGAGATGCTAATACGCTAGCCGCAGCGTGGGGTTTCAATGACGATAAGGGCTTTTTCGGTATAGGAGTGGAGTATTCAGAGTCTGAGCGAGTTCGATATAAAGACCGCCCATGGACTAATGAGTGTACTGGTAACGTCGAGCGCACCGAAAGCGGCGATATACGAAGAGAAGACCAATACTACTCGTCCGTGCTGGGATACCCCTCCCTAGGCCAATGCAGCTACTTTAGTCTCGCCAGCAGGGTTCTTGTGAGAGGCACCCCCTACGGAAGTATCTATTACACACCCGGCTACTCAAACGGTGGTTGGCCAGAGTTTACTGAGTCGGCAGACCCGTTTCTAGGTGTAGCGGCCGACGGTAATGGCGACGGCGTCGGTGATATCAATTTGCTTGACTACAACCTCGATGGGTCGACAAGCGATTTGGCGGCAGACCTATACCCAGATGTTAAAACTATGAACGTTCTCGCTTACGGCGAAACGACACTCGACGGGGACATGAACATCACGCCCTACTTCGAAGCAATGTACAACTATCTGGAAGTAAACCAGAACAGCGGTGAAGGGCAGCTATTCCCTGACGTCCCCGCGTTAAATCCATACAATATTTGCAACCCAAACCAGCCCAATGGTGTTGATTGCGGCTTGGCGTACGGTGAGTACCTTGATAACCCAAATATCCAGCAGGCATGGATTTCCCAATTTGGAGCACCCGCGTGGTTCTTCAGAGATGTGCTGGGTCTGAGCTTTGTTGGAGGCACTGAAACTGGTCCTTCTGAGTCAACTCCAATTGTGTCTGTACGTGGAGATCGAAATTTAGTCGATGTAGAGCAGGAACAGCTAAGATTTGTAGTTGGTGCGACTGCTGACCTCCCCTTCATGGACGTGGGTACCCTCAGCAATTGGCGTGGTGATATTTCATTAACCTATAACAAGTCTGATGGCGACTCGGCACGCTACGGTGTTCGCGAGGACCGACTCGATCTTTCCTTAGGTCGATACTCTAGCACCAATACGCCTTGCGAAAATGATCTGGGCGTAACACTGGCGGCGGACACTGCCGGATGTGTTCCGGTTAATATGTATGCGCCTTCTCTGTACCCAACGGGAAATACAATCACCGGTGATTTTGCGACACAAGCCGAACGTGACTACCTAATGGGCAACCGTGATTTCAACACCGTTTACGAGCAGACGTTGATCAGTCTAGTTCTCGACGGCGATCTATTTGAAATGCCCGGTGGTGAAATGGCTCAGCTAGCCGTGGGTATGGAATACCGCAATGACGATATACAATCGAACCCTAATGCAGTTGCGCGAGATGGTCTCTTCTGGGGTTATTTCAAGGATAGAGGAGCTCAGGGCGACGTAACCCTGAAAGAAGCTTTTGCCGAAGTGCAGTTACCCATCATTGCAGATCAACCGCTACTCAAGGAGCTAACGCTCAACCTTGCTGGACGTCTTACTGATCATGAATACTATGGTCAAAATGAGACCTATTCAGCCAAAGTTGGCTATCGACCTTCAGAACCCTTCTTACTACGAGCCACTTGGGGCACTGCATTTAAAGCGCCAAATACCAGAGAATTATTCTTACAAGGTATCTC
>JAACDF010000095.1 GCA_009937065.1 Gammaproteobacteria bacterium
CATCGCTTCGAGTTTCCCGGTCACCACCCACGTTTGACCCGTTAACACGGACTTCAGCACCGGAAGGTCGTCTAGTTCTGTCCAGACGACGCCCGCGTCAATGAGGCGAGTGACTAGCTGCCTGTTCATGTCATTTGAGAAGAATCGATGAATGTGTGAAGCAACCACAGGGCCAACATCATTCACTTCCTCGAGCGACTCTAGCGATGCCGCCATAATCATCTCAAGATCCATAAAATGATTAGCCAGAGCACGAGCAGTCGCCTCACCCACCTCCCGAATGCCCAATGCGTAGAGGAATCGTGGTAACTCTGTGTCTTTACTTTCGTTAATTGCCTCAATCGCCTTCAGCGCCGACTTATGTCCCATGCGATCAAGCGCCGCGAGTTGTTCAATTGTTAAGGCATACAGATCCGCAATATCAGACACCAGACCTTGATCAAATAGCTGATGCAAGAGCTTTTCACCAACACCATCGATGTCCATAGCTTTACGGGACACAAAATGCTCAAACGCCGCTTTTTGCTGCGCGGGGCAAGCGAGACTGTTTTCACATCGGATGGCAGCTTCATCGAGGTCTCGCGTCAAAGTAGCACTGCAATCTGGACAAGCGTCAGGGAAAACCACTTTGGGCAAATCACCCACCCTTCGATCATCCAGAGCCTTGACGATTTGGGGGATAACGTCACCCGCCCTTCGCACGATAACCTGGTCTCCTATGCGGACATCAAGTCTTGCTATCTCATCGGCGTTGTGAAGTGTCGCATTACTGACAGTAACACCCCCAACGAATACGGGTTTCAGTCTCGCAACCGGTGTAATCGCGCCTGTCCTACCCACTTGGAAGTCCACTCCCAGGAGTGTTGTGACCTCCTCTTGTGCAGGAAACTTTCTCGCAATCGCCCAACGCGGCGCTCGGGCAACGAAACCGAGCTCTGACTGCTGATTAAAGTCGTTGACCTTGATGACAACACCATCAATATCGACTTCTATTTGATCGCGTTTCTCGAGAATACGGGCAACATATGCCTCTGCCTCCTGCCAACCCCCGACTACCTCGGTCAGGTTTGAGATCTTGAACCCAATCTGACTCAAGTAACGAAGCGTTTCGCTGTGTGACCCCGGCAAGCTCCCGCCTTCGACATAACCGACTGAATACGCCATAAATACCAACGGCCGAGTGGCTGTAATCCGCGGATCTAACTGCCGTAAGCTTCCAGCGGCAGCATTTCTAGGGTTTTGGAACACTGACTCACCTAAGCTTACCTGCTTTTCGTTCATCCGCTGAAAAGCCGCCCTCGGAATGACAACCTCACCTCGTACCTCGAGCGTTGCAGGGAAGTCACGGCCTCGCAATCGCAGAGGCACCGTCTCAATTGTTCTCGCGTTATGCGTAATATCCTCACCCGTGTTGCCATCACCACGGGTGGCTGCCCTCACGAGCACACCGTCTTCGTACAAGAGGCTCATTGCAACGCCATCGAGCTTAGGTTCGCAACAGAATGTAAGAACGCTAAGTCCCAGTTTGCTGGCGTTTCGCTCCTGAAACGCCTCAAGATCGCTTGCACTAAAGGCATTATCCAGGCTGAGCATGGGTAGTTTATGACGCACGCTGGTGAACTGTACCAGTGGCTTGTCACCCACTCGTTGTGTAGGTGACGTTCCCGAGACCAAGTGCGGATTTGCGCCCTCTAACGCGCGGAGCCGCTGTATTTCGCGATCGTACTCAGCATCGGTTGCAAGGGGACTGTCATCTCTGTGATACGCCAAAGACCATCGATCGAGGCGATCTCTCAGCTCGTTAATCTCGTGTTCGGGCGAACTCATTGTGAGATCTCAGCACGCCACTTATTTTCATACTCACGAATCGATTGTCGGAGAGATTCGACGTACTGTTTGGTCATGACACTACGAGTCTCATCGTACACGTCACCTCCCAAACTGTTTGCGACCGTATGGGCCGTGTCTAACATCAGATCAAAGGCCCTCGCCATGTCATGGGGACCCGGAAGTGTAAGAAAAAACATAAGACCTTGAGTCGAAAGGTCATCCATATTTTCAAGATCGAAGACGCCAGGACGCATCATGTTCGCAACACTAAACTGTATGGTAGGAACGCCTCCCTGAACCTCGCTGAGATGGAAAAAGTCCATATCGCCAAAACGCAGGCCACAACCCAGTAGTACGCGAAGTATGTCATCGCCCGAGAACCCCTGATCGGCGCGAGCAATAACATTTAGCGAGTAAACCTTGGTCTCTTCGTGTCGCGGTAGTCGCGCAGATTGCGCCTGGCTGGTGGGAACTGATTCAATTTCATCGAGCCAGTCCATCGTACCGGGATCGATCGGATCTTCTGAAACAGGATCCTCTTGCTCTTGCGAAATATCGCTAGCACTAAATGTGTCATCATCCAATGCGTCGAAACTGGGATCTACAGCATCTATTTGACTCGAAAAATCCGATACCGGCTCGGTTGACTGAGCGGCCGTTTTGTCTCGGTTAGGCTCGGAAAAAAAATCACCAAATGTTGGCTCCTGACGTCCAACAACTCTTGCCCCACCATTGGGAAGCTCGCGTGATGTTCGATCATGTGGATCGGGAACAGGCTCATCATTCCTGACCACCCGCGCGTTCATTTTGTAGTCCAACCGCCTTTTTCGCCGCATGTTGATGAAAAGTGCGACGACCAACCCAATAATGATCAGGACGGCGATTATGGTTTCGGTGGTTAAGGTTTCAAAAACGTCAGGCATTACCTATTCCCCTAACTTGCTGCCAGCCTCGCTGCTTCCTCTATATCGACCGTAACCAGCCTCGATACGCCTGGCTCGTGCATGGTAACTCCCATTAGCTGCTCAGCCGCTTCCATGGTGATTTTATTGTGTGTGATGAAAACAAACTGCACCTTTTTCGACATCTCAGATACGAGACGCGCATACCGCCCGACATTGGCATCATCGAGCGGGGCGTCGACCTCATCCAGCATACAAAAGGGTGCTGGGTTCAACTGGAATATTGAGAAGACCAAGGCGATAGCTGTCATTGCCTTCTCGCCACCAGACAGAAGATGGATTGTGCTATTTTTCTTGCCGGGGGGCCGCGCCATGATAGCCACACCGGTATCCAATAAATCATCGCCAGTCATCTCGAGGCATGCCGTACCGCCACCAAATACTTTTGGAAATAACTCAGCGAATCCAGCATTAACCGTATCAAACGTGTCTTTGAACCGACTCCGTGTCTCCTTGTCGATTTTCTTAATGGCATTCTGGAGTGTCTCGAGTGCAGTCCGCAGGTCGTCATCTTGTGCGTCCAGGTACTCCTTGCGCTCCTCGGCTCGCGACGTCTCGTCAATCGCAGCAAGGTTGATGGGACCGAGTCGATGGATTCGCGCGGCAATACGCTCAACTCGCACTTGCCACTCTGTCTCCTCAGCATCCTCCGGGAGGCTTTGCTCTACGGACTCAAGAGTCACCTCCAAATTGGCGAGCGCGGCGTCAATTTGCTCCACGCGGACTCCTGTCTCTGCCAACTTAAGGCGGGCCCCCTCACTCCGCGTCTGAACACCTGCAACCGCTTGCTCAGCCTCCATTCTGGCTTGTTCTTTACTCCGAAGGGCAGACTCCAGCTCAGACAAGCCCTGGCGTGCCAGGGTCAGCTGTGACTCAACTACCAGTCGGCGCTCGAGTAATTCGCTCAACTCCTGCTGCGCAGCTAAATCGGGATTCTCATCTGTCGGCATTTCACCGCGGATAGAAGCCTCTCTTTGTTCGTAACTAGAGACCTGCTCACGCGCTCGCGCAATTGATTGGGAGAGTGCCTCACGCTGCGTCAATAACTCTCGATGTCTGACTTCACTTCGATTCAATGCGACATCTGCTTGCTGTTTTGCCTGTCGGCACTGCCGCACTTTCTCTCTCGCCTGGGATCTCGCCGTCTCTAGATCTTCTCGTAGACCTTCATCAGACTCCACCTGGTGCTGCGCCAGATTTAGCATCTGCTTTGCTTCGTCGATAACGGAGCGCTCTTCAGCGGCACGCCCCTCGGCGTCGGTCAGATCTTGGCGCAACTGAGCCTCACGGTTCTGACGTTGTTGTCGCTCGGTGATCAGCGCTCGTCGCTGCGCATCGAGGCGACTCAATGTCTGCTGCGCACCCTGTAACGCCTCTTGTTCAGCATCGATGGATCGCTCAGTTTCCGAGCGCTTAGTTCGAAACGCCTCGATACGCTGATCGGTTTCCTCAAGTGCTAGAGATGCAGCATCGAAAGCTTCGGTTGCAGCATTCAGCTGAGCCTGTCGAGCAATAATCCCCTCTTCAGCATCTGCGTCGGTTTGGGAGCGCATCCAGTGCCTCGCGACCCATAAACCATCCTTGGAGATGATGGATTCTTGCTCTGATAGATCGGCGCGATTATTCAACGCCGACTGCCAATCCTCCGCAACACGGACCCCAGACAGTAAATGTTCGAGCCCACGAGGCAGTTGCACATAATGCGATAGCAGCTTGGGATCCTCTGACTTTGTGCCCGGCTGCAGATCAACCAACGTCAGTCCCGCTGGCGGCGCATTAGTATTGGAGCTCAGAGACTCCAGTTGCACTTGTAGCGCCAGTAACCAGTCACCCAATACTACGTCAGCGGCCGCCTCAAACCCTTCATCGACGACAATAGCCTCCACCAAAGGGGACGCCTGACTCACGCCGTGTTTTCCCAGCCATTCTCGAACGAAGTCACCTGAAGAACGCGCTTGCGCATCAGACTGTAGCGCTTCGAGAGACGCGCGTTGCCCCGTCAGAGCCTGTATCTCGCGTCGAAGCTCATCCTGTCTCTGTCTCAGTCCATCGAGTTCCGATCTGGACGCTTGAAGCTTGACCTTCAAAGATTCCAAGGCAACCTTACGAGTGTCTACCGCCTTCTCGGCATCAGCCAAATCATTACCGACCGCATCCAGATCAGCCTCATCAACTGACTCAGTCAAAGCCGCTAACTCTGCCTTGATACGAGCGAGACGATCGCCAAGCACTGTTAAGTTACGCTCCGCATTACCTTGACGCCCTTGCTGCACTTCTACCTGCTGCTTAGGTACCGCCGCGCGCTGGGTAAAATGATCCCAGTCTCCATCGGCCGAAGCCGCTATGTTCTCTGCTTCTGCGAGTGCATTATCGACCCGCCCGACTTCTTCGCGTTCGCGTGTCAGCGTTGGCTCGATAGAAGTCAGCGCCTCAGCAAGCTCGGTGAGGCGCTGGCTATCGGAATCGACCAAACCCAGCTCTCGTTGCTTGCCCTCGAGTGTCTGCTCAAGATCACGAGCCAGAGTGTCGCGACGCTGCTTTGCAAAATTCATTGCCTGCTCGATTCGACTGACTTCACTACCCAGCGAATAAAAACTTCCCTGTAACTCGCTAGTGCCGGCATTGGCATCCGTTATCTGCTGGCGCAGAGATTCTATCTCTGAGAGACACGATGACACCTGAGCCTGATGACGCTCTCGTTCAGTCGCAAAGTCGTCAATTTCCCTTTGAGCGCGGGAGGCAACACCTGCTTGTACGCGGCGCTGAAGCACCAGTAACTGCGATTTGAGCTCTCGCTCCTCCGACTTGTATTCCGCATACCGCTCAGCTGCTTGCGCCTGCCGTTTCAAATGCGTCAGATTTCGTTCTAGCTCTTCTCGGAGATCTGTTAAACGGTCGAGATTATCTAGAGTCCGCTGCATGCGGTTCTCAGTCTCGCGCCTTCGCTCTTTGTACTTTGAAATCCCAGCCGCCTCTTCGATATAAACTCGCAGGTCTTCGGGTTTAGACTCGATAAGGCGCGATATCATGCCCTGCTCGATAATCGCGTAACTCCGGGGTCCTAGACCTGTGCCCAGAAAGAGGTCGGTAATATCACGGCGCCGACACTTATTACCGTTGAGGAAGTAGTCAGATGTGCCCTCGCGCGTCACGAGGCGCCGAACTGATATCTCGTTATAAGCAGCGTACTCGCCACCGACTTTACCTGTTGAATTATCAAACAGAAGTTCAATGGACGCTTGACCTACGGGCTGTCGATGGGTCGTTCCGTTGAAGATCACATCGGACATCGACTCACCACGGAGGGTCTTAGCGGAACTCTCACCCATGACCCAACGCACAGCATCGATAATATTCGATTTACCACAACCGTTGGGACCTACCACGGCGCACATATTGCTTGGCAATGTGACCTTTGTGGAGTCCACAAAAGACTTGAAACCGGAGAGTGAAATTGACTTTAAGCGCATTAAGCCTCTAGCGGCGCAAGAACACCGCTGTTATCCCATTCAAAACACTAGATCTAGTGTACCCAGAAAGGAATGCCAACACTATATGTAAATAACTCAAATTAGGTCGAAAGACCTCATGGAGAGAGCATGACGACAGTTTCAGCAGAGTCACTCAGTGCCACATTGCGGGTAGAACCGCTTAGTACAGCATTGGCTAGTCCTGGTTGGCCGTTTTGAGATACCTGAACCTCTATGTCGATAGAGTCCAGCGCCGACAGCAGCTGGCCGGCCATGCTGTTGTCATCAGTGAGAGTCAGCTTAAATGGCCATTCCGAAATCGTATGCCGCCTTACGGCGGTAGGCATTCTCACCTCACTCCCCGCAGGGCGCGCGATGACAAAGGCAGTGCTACCAATAAAGGCAGAAGCCTGCGCAGCTTTATCTAGCGTCACCCGGATCGTCACACTCGCTGTCGCGTCGATCTGAGGTTCATCCGAGGAAGCAACAACATCGGCGCCTGTTTGTGCTCCGCGATTTTGTACTATGCGAGACTCTGACTCAGCGATTGCGCTCTTCATCAACTCATGAGCCTCAGATCCGGGGATCTCGAGATCTCGAAGTACACGCATATACCCAATCGCTTGAATGTAGTTACCCTCCCCAAATTCACCCATGGCCAACGTCGCAAGTGCCGATTTTTGTCGTGGATTGGACGCTAAGGCCCTCTCGGCACGCTGCCGAGCACGAGCACTCAATGTCTGTCCGTTAACAATAAACTCCGCTTGCGCCGCTCGCCCCAAAACATCGGGCGCGTCGGGCGCCTCCTCCAAGATCACCTCGAAGTTCTCAAGAGCTTCAGATGCTCGCCCTGTGGAGATGTAGTACTCGCCGAGTAGCGATCGATAATCTAGGTTTTTTGGGCGCTCAGTGGAACGCTGCTCTATTCGAGCCACCAATTGAGTGACGTCATCCGGAGACGCATTACCGAGCTCGACGATAGCCCGCGTGATCTGGACATCCTCATATGCACCCAGCCGATCATAGATAATCAATGTGGCAGCAATCAGCGCTATGGCCAGCGCAATTTGGAATCGCCAGCTGGATGTTGAGCCCTCGATCGAACGAGCAATCTGCTCACTGTCCTTGTCATCCCACACACGCAGTTGAGCATCGCTTAACAACTCAGCGTCGTTCGTTTCTGCTTTACGAACTGCCAACCAATCATCCAGTGAATCACCATCAAGTTGTCGAGTCCAAATCGCAGGCAATACTGTCAGGAAGACAGCGGCAATCGCGCAAAGTCCGGTTGCTATAGGAATCAGATCGTTCACGATTGATCCCCGTCGAATTTTTCTTTTAGCCTGTCCGCCCGCTCCGCATTAGAGGAAACCGTTTGACCGTCTCTATCTTTTCGGATCTGCAGTAACACAACGGCAATAGCCATAACAAAGAGAACTACTGGAGCGGACCATAACCACAACGTATTCGAGTCGACCCCGGGGCGATATCGAACAAATTCGCCATATCGATCCACGAGAAAGTTGGTAATTTCTTGATCGCTAGCACCTGCCTCTAACTGCTCGTGTACGATCGCCCGCAAATCTCGAGAGATAGGCGCATTCGAGTCCGCAATATTTTGATTTTGGCACTTGGGGCATCGGAGCTCTTGGCTAAGAGCCTTGTAGCGCTGTTCTAAGTCTGGCGAGCTGAATTCATAGGTTTCGATCACGGCCCACGACTGAGATGACCAAGCTATAGTGAGAAGGAACAATAAGCGAACCATTAATCTGAGCTCCCAACCAATTCTGGCTCCCCGTCTCGCACCTCGAAATAAGGGGCAAGTTGCTCAATCCAAACGTCTTCGTCGACTACACCGACATGCCGATGCCTGACAACACCCGAGGCATCAATCACATAGGTTTCCGGCGCGCCGTACACCCCCAAATCCAATCCAAAAACACCCGCTTCATCAACCACTGTTTCCGCGTAGGGGTCTCCCAGATCATCGAGCCAGATAAGTGCTTTTTCAGGGTCATCCTTGTAGTTAAGCCCGTAGATAATGATCCCCTTCTCGGCCAATTCCAGCAAGTAGGGGTGTTCGACACGACAGGAGAAACACCAGGTTGCCCATACGTTGATCAATGCTGGCTCACCGTGCCAATCCTCAGCTCGACGCGAGCTGGATTCACCGAGTATGGGTAGCTCGAATTCGGGCAGTGAGTCGCCCAGCCGTGCTGATGGCAGTTCGGTAGGGTCGAGTGATAAACCACGCACCAATAGCACCACCAACAGCAGAAATGCAGCTAATGGCAAGAATCGCTTAAGCGGCTGCACCCTCAACTCCTTGAAGTTGCTGAGAACGACGGGCCCGTCGATAGCGACGGTCAAAACTGGTGGTCAATCCCCCAACCCCAATCATAAGCGCCCCAAACCATATCCAGCGAATCAATGGCTTGTGCTGCACACGGACCGACCATGCACCATCACCCAGTGGCTCTCCGAGCGCGATATATAAATCCCGCATTACGCCCGCATCGATCGCCGCCTCAGTCATGATCTGACCGCTAGCAACGTAACGCCGTTTTTCAGGCATCAGTGTGGTAAAGAACATTCCATCAATCGACACCGAGAAAATACCCCGATCGGCCGCGTAATTCGGCCCCTCCACCACAGTGAGCTCATCTAGCGTAAAGGTGTAACCGTTGAGTATCACTGTATCGCCAACCACCATACGCAGATCCCGCTCAGCACTAAACTGAGTGACGAATGTCGCTCCAATGAGCGTCAGCGCAAAACCAAAATGCGCCATGAGCATTCCGAGATAAGACGGTGATAAGCGCGCAAACACCGCCGATCCCGAGGTGACCCCGCGCATCCGTGTTTGAAGATCACGCGCCAAACCGAGCACCAACCAGGCCGCCAATAAGACTGACAACGAGGCCCACACATTTACCTCGCCGACACCCACATACGGGGCGGCCAAGGCAACAAAAACGCAGACAACGGCCGGGACACCCAATTCAGTCAGCCATCGTTTACTACTGTCTTGTTTCCATCGGGAAATTGGGCCGGCCGCCATGAACGGTGCAAGCAGCGCCATGGCTGGAACAAACACCGCGTTGAAATAGGGTGGTCCTACGGAGTACTTACCCTGCCCGAGCGCATCCATCAACAGCGGGAACAAGGTTCCCAGCAAAACAACAATGGCAGACACAGCAAATATGAGATTGTTAGCGAGTAACAAGGACTCGCGAGACTCAAGCTCGTAACTGATCGGACTCGCAACGGTCGGTGCACGAAAGGCATAGAGCGTCAGGGATCCACCCACCACGAGAACAAGGAAAATCAAGATGAATAAACCACGCTCCGGGTCGGCCGCGAAGGCATGCACACTGGTGAGCACTCCTGATCGAACAAGGAATGTTCCAAGAAGTGACAGCGAAAAGGCCGCAATAGCCAGCAGCACCGTCCACGACCTGAACAGCCCCCGTTTTTCGGTCACTGCAAGGCTGTGGACTAACGCAGTGCCTACCAGCCATGGCATGAATGACGCGTTTTCAACCGGATCCCAAAACCACCAGCCGCCCCACCCGAGCTCGTAGTAGGCCCACCAGCTACCCAACATAATGCCCAGGGTTAGAAACGCCCATGCAACGTTGGTCCAAGGACGAGACCACTTGGCCCAAGAGGCGTCAAGCCGCCCGCCCATTAATGCGGCGACTGCGAAGGCAAACGGAACCGCGAGCCCGACATAGCCCATGTACAGCAATGGCGGATGAATAATCAGCCCCGGATCCTGAAGCAGCGGATTAAGGTCATTACCCTCTGCGGCAACGCCAGGCAATAGACGCTCAAAGGGATTCGAGGTGAACAAAGAAAAGGCGATAAATCCCACACCAATAAGACCGAGAACAGCCAGAACGCGCGACAAGACCACAAGCGGAAGGCCTCGACTCGCAATGGCCACAGCCAATGACCACGCACCCAAAATCCAGACCCACAAGAGTAATGAACCCTCGTGGTTACCCCACACGGCTGAAAACTTGTACATCGAGGGCAAGAGCGAATTGGAATTGCTCGCAACAACCTTGACCGAAAAATCATCCTGCAAAAAAACGACTGTCAAACAAGCAAACGCAATTGAGAGAAAAACGAAGACTCCAGCAGCAAGACTCGGCGCCAAATTCATCGCCCATCGCTGTCCGCGCCACGCCCCCACCATCGGGACCGTACCCAGCAGTGCGGATAAGCACAGTGCAATGATAAGTGCTATCTGGCCTGCTTCTGGAATCACTGCACACCCCCCTTCGCATTGGCTTTCTCTAGAGCTTCGGCAACTTCAGGTGGCATGTAGTTTTCGTCGTGCTTCGCCAGCACCTCACTAGCGGTCACCACGCCATTAGCTCCGAGTTTACCCGTAGCCACAACCCCTTCTCCCTCGGCAAAAAGGTCAGGCAAGATGCCGTTGTAGGTTACGGTGACCGAGTGAACGAAGTCGGTCACGTCAAAGCGAGTCTCGAGTCTGTCGCTGGCGCGTTGAATACTACCTTCGACAACCATCCCGCCAACACGAATCTGGCGATCTATCGGCGCCTCCCCAGCAGCAACTTCTGATGGAGAGTAGAAAAGGTTGATATTGCCGCGAAGCGCGTAAGTTATTAGACCAATGGTTACACTGGATAAGACCACAATGACTAAAGCGACGATGAGACGTTGTTTTCGTTTTGGGTGCACGATTAGCTCGCGTTCTCTTGTGCAAACTGTGCACTTTGTTTTCTCGCCGCTTCCTGTCGGATGCCGGCATTTAAGGTGCGAATCGACATTACAGGACGAAGCAGCACAAAGAAAATAATCAAAAAGGTGATTCCGTAGGCGCCCCACACAAAAGCACCATG
>JAACDF010000096.1 GCA_009937065.1 Gammaproteobacteria bacterium
CTAAAAACTCTGTTAAATCCATAACGGCATTCACACAATATTATCGGGTTGACGCGCTTTGGTTCGGGCAACCGCGATGTCAATCAGATGTTTATCCACTAAGCTTTGAAGACTTTGATCCATGGTCTGCATACCCACAGACTGACCTGTTTGAATCGCAGAGTACATCTGCGCAATCTTATCTTCGCGAATCAAATTACGGATGGCGGCTGTACCGCGGAGAATTTCCAAGGCGGCAACCCTACCGCCACCATTGCGCTTCAACAATGTCTGAGAAACCACCGCCATCAGTGACTCGGAGAGCATCGATCGAACCATGGCCTTTTCTTCGGCCGGGAATACGTCGATAACTCGATCCACTGTTTTCGCTGCTGATGTCGTATGCAAGGTCCCAAAGACCAGGTGGCCCGTTTCAGCCGCCGTTAACGCGAGGCGAATGGTTTCGAGATCACGCATCTCACCCACCATAATGATGTCGGGATCTTCCCGCAGCGCCGACCGAAGCGCTGTGGAAAAACTCTTCGTATCGCGATGCACCTCTCGCTGATTGATGAGGCACTTTTTACTCTCATGGAGAAATTCGATCGGATCTTCGATGGTGAGAATATGATCAAAACGTTTCTCGTTAATAAAGTCGACCATCCCGGCTAATGTAGTGGACTTCCCTGATCCTGTGGGCCCTGTCACTAGAACGAGTCCACGAGGCATCATCGCGAATTCCTTTAGCACATCCGGCATGTTCAGCTCTTCGAGCGTCAAAATCTTAGAAGGAATTGTCCGAAATACCGCGCCCGCGCCTCGATTTTGATTGAACGCGTTCACCCTAAATCGTGCAATGCCGGGCACCTCAAAGGAGAAGTCAGTTTCCAACTGATCTTCATAATCCCGTCGCTGTTGATCGTTCATAATATCGTAGATCAGACCCTGCACCTGTGCGTGATCCATCGGGGGCACATTAATGCGCCGGACATCGCCATCAACACGTATCATCGGTGGCAACCCTGCAGACAAATGCAAGTCCGACGCGTTTTGCTGTGCGGTGAACGCCAATAGCTCGGTTATGTCCATAAAAGTGTCCTTATTTATGAGGTTCCTGCAGCGGAGAGGCTCACGTAAAATACAACCATGGATCACAGTCTTTTACATAGCAACATATCACAGGTCAAAAACCGAATAGCCAGTGCAGCCGACGATATAAATCGGGAAGCTGATCACATTCGATTGATTGCCGTAAGCAAAACAAAGCCAGCTGACGCCGTTCGTGCAGCGTTTCATGCCGGCATCTCCGACTTTGGTGAAAACTATGTCTCGGAAGCGGTAGACAAGTGTGTACAGTGCAGCGATCTCGACATCACCTGGCATTTTCTGGGCCCCCTGCAATCTAATAAAACCCAGCAGGTCGCGGACCATTTTGATTGGATCCATTCGGTCGACAGACTAAAGATTGCCCAGCGATTAAACGCACAGCGATCCCGGGAGAAAAAACCGCTGAAGGTCTGTATACAAGTGAACATGCCGCTTGAGGAGAGCAAGGCTGGCGTTGTATCGAACGATGAGTTAGTGGAACTGGCAGCCGCCGTTCATAACTTCGATCGTCTCGACCTTCGGGGGATCATGGCCATTCCCGCTCCTTGCTCCGAGATCAGTCGTCAGCGCGATCAATTTCGGCTTATCGCCGAGCTTCTTAAAACAGAAGGCCTACCCTCAGCGATGACAGAGCTGTCTATGGGAATGTCAGGCGATATGGAGGCGGCGATTGCCGAGGGGTCAACCATGGTCCGAATTGGCACAGATATCTTCGGCGCACGGTATACTTAGGAAGGATTTCAGGGGATACAGCGTGTGACTCAACCTACGGTTACCTTTATTGGTGGTGGCAACATGGCCCGCGCCATTTATGGCGGGCTACTAGAAAGTGGATTCGCCGCGACCAACATCACGGTTATAGACCCATCATCGACAGCACAGGACGTCGCGCGTCAAGCGGGCATTGATCAGGTATTTGATGGCGCGCCCATGGACGCGCTATCGGCAGATTTAATCGTCCTCGCGATTAAGCCGCAAATCACCAAGGCGGCACTGCAGCCTCTGTCCGGGCGTCTTGCGCCCAACTCATTTGTCCTGTCAATCGTTGCAGGCATTAATGCTGAGTCACTCGCTACCTTGCTCGATCTCTCGGATACCCAGTCAATTATTCGCTGCATGCCGAATACACCTGCTCTCGTTGGCGAGGGGATGACGGGGCTCTACTCCGACAACGGTGCAGGCTCAGCCGAGGGAAGAGCGCTCGCCGAGAGAGTCATGTCCAGCGTCGGCCAATGCGTATGGGTCGACAAGGAGTCAGACCTCGATGTCATAACGGCCATATCTGGCAGTGGACCGGCATACTTTTTCCTGTTTATTGAAAGCCTGACCGATGCAGCAATCGCGCTAGGTATGGATAGCGAAAGCGCTCGCAAAGTCGCTCTTCAAACAGCGCTTGGCGCTTCACGACTTGCCAGTTTGAGCGACGAGGATGCCTCGACACTTCGGAAAAACGTGACAAGCCCAGGCGGCACAACCGAACAAGCCATTCAGTCGTTTGAGGCATGCGATATTCGAGGGATCGTAGCGCAGGCGACCAAAGCAGCCGCTCGTCGGTCATTGGAGTTAAGTAAGGAGTTCGGTGTATGAACAGCGCATTAACCGATATCGGCATGACTATCCTGCAGCCACTATTCAGCCTTGCCATGCTCCTTATCGCTGTTCGATTCCTTGCTCAACTGTGCGGGGTAAGCGGTTATAACCCAATATCGATGGCTCTTCGGCGCATCACTGATGTCATTGTCTCACCCCTGTCACGCCTTTTGCCGAGCAGAAAGCGGTTCAGCCCTGCAGCATTATTCGCATTGTTACTTCTCCAAGTTATTTTTGTCGCTGTCATGTTCGGGCTCATAGGACAACTGAGCGCATTCAATTTACTACAAGCACTTATTTGGAGCGTCCTTGGCACTGCGGGGCTGGTAATCAGTATTATCTTTTACAGCGTAATCGGAATGATCGTTATAAGTTTCTTGGCACCGCAGAGCTCACACCCTGCTGTCGAGTTTATTTGGCAGCTTACAGAGCCCGTTATGGCACCGCTGAGGCAAATTTTGCCGCCGATGGGTGGTCTGGATTTCTCTCCGATTATTTTGTTTATAACGCTAAACGTCATGCGAGTCTCGTTGGGGCATATGGCAGTGGCCGTTGGTATGCCCAGATTCGTCATAGGAATCTAGTAGCGATGTCGCAACATCTCTCTGAAGACAGTGTCGGCATAGTAAGCCCTCAGCGTGCGCACTTTCCCGAGCCCCTGTATCTCGAATCAGGTGAAGTGCTTGATGGTTTCGAGCTCGTTTACGAAACCTACGGTGAGCTCCGCGCTGACGGCGGGAACGCCGTGCTTGTCTGCCATGCTTTGTCAGGCAACCACCATGCGGCGGGCTTTCACTCCGAAGA
>JAACDF010000097.1 GCA_009937065.1 Gammaproteobacteria bacterium
AATTCATTATTCTGGTTTCAGCATTGTGAACAGCTCTCGACCTATTGCTATTAGCCAAGTGTCGCCAACCTGCTTGATGAGGCCGGTATTCAGTTCAATGTCTTGGGCTAAGTCAGACGGCGTGCTTAAGTACCAAGCGCTTTGATTCGACAGAATAACTTCGCCGTCAGCGGACATCGCCACGATGTGACTATTCGATCCAAAGTCGGTTCGCTTCGTCTTCGCTCCCTCCGGACTGTAAGTCCAAACGTGAGTTTGTCCCGCGTTACCAATGTCGGTGTAGGCAATCCATTGACCTTCAATTCTGTAGTCCCTAGCGGGACTCACCTCTTGGTCTCTGAAGTCACTAAGAAGTGTGTCATTCCCGTCGACGATGGCTCTTATTGAATATTGCTGATTTGAGCAACAGGGGTCGTGGAGTCGATACAACACACGGTTGTCGCCGATTAGGGGGTAAGTAGCCCAGCGTTGTGCATCACTTGCAACAACATTTGATGATGTGCCGTCGCTGGTTAGAACCCGATAGTCCTTATCCCAGAAAGCAACAGAGCCGTCCGAGTAAATATCATTTGATATGTTTCCCGAGTCTTCAGAAATAACTGAATTGTTGGTGGTAAGTAGATTGCGACGGATAAGCTTCCGTCCCTGATTGGGGTTTACACCGTCGGTGTTAAAGACTGCGTAGTTACCTGAGACAGCGAGTGACTGTGTGCTATTGGGGCGGGCTAACTGGTAGATAGTGCCGTCATTAAGCTCCCAAAGTTTTGCATCTAATACGCTTCCAGTAGTCCAAGAGACAATGAAGCCTCGGGGGGTTAAGAAGGCGCGGTAAATATTAGAAACGTCGGGTAAGGGCAGTTCTGTCACAGTGCCACCCTCTACTCGAAGAAAGATTGAGTCCCCTAGTTCGTATAGCAGTGCTTCATCGTTAAAATCTAAAATTCGGCCATCAGTTTTTGCTACAAGGTTGAGCAGTGGCGAGGTCTCAACGTATATCTGTCGGGTCTCTGTAACAATTTGCCCCGCCGAGTCTGTTACTCGGACGTCCATCGAAATTAACTCGCCGTCGTAGGTTGGCAGTTCTAGTGTTCTCAGAAGCTCGTTATCGGCTTGCGCTAGTGAGACTCCAGCAACGGATAGTCTAATCTCACAGTCGCCCTCAAGATCGCTACACGTTGCATCGAATTCAATGCTTGGTCTCGCGACAGAAAGCGCTATCGGTGAATTTATGATGAGTTCCGGCGGTCGGTCGAGAGTCACGGGAACAGAAGCATTCCCGGCGTTCTCGCGAGTGTCGGTCGCCTCTATTGCAAGCACATAGGAACCCGAGGGTACTCCGGAAAGATTGATATCCCCTGCGAAACAGTTGTCACAAGAGGCTACACCGTTATTAAAAACGTCGAAGTAGGACAGCGAAGCAGACTGATTTGCGATATTGGTATCGACTGAAGAAAGCTCAAAGTCACTCGTAATTTGTGCCATGACGGTAAGGGTGTCCGTGATCAGGTCATTATCCTGCGGACTTAAAACCCGTATGACGATAGGTGGATCTTCTCCGCCCCCTGTGTCATTGGTTACCCCTTGAATAGTAACTGTCAGTGTCGATGATGCTGTTTCGTTATTGCCATCACTTATGGTGTATTCGTAAGTATCGGTTAGTGACTCACCGTCGTTTAGTGCGATAACAACAGGAAGCTCTGTATTTAGGCGATAGCTATAAGCACCAGTACTACTAGTGGTCAGTTCCCCGTAGTTGTCGCCGCCAGTCACATCAATCAATTCGAGAAAGTCGCCGTCGGGATCACTGTCCACGCCGTCACCATCATTATCGGTGATTACATTCCCCTCAACCGGGTCTTCGGCATCTTCAGAAATGGATGCGGCGTTTGGAGTCGCGACAGGCGACTGGTTAGGAGGAGTTTCGTCAACATCAACAACGGTTACTTTGACGATTGCATTAGCCGAATCCTGACCATCTGAGGCTGTTACCACAATCTCATAAAGGTTGTTCTCGTCGGAATCGACTGGCGCCTCAAAGTCTGGCGGCGAATCAAAAGTTAATTCTCCCGACTCGGTAATCGAGATCGAATCCGCGTCACTACCACCTGAGACCGTGTAAGTAATTGAATCACCATCACTGTCCGTTGCTTCGACGGTTCCAATGGGGTCCGCACCGTTTTCATCAAATGTAAATTCATAATCGCTCGCAAATACGGGAGCGTTATTTGTAGGCGGAGTAATTGGAGTTGGTGCCGCGGTCGAGCCACTGGAGCCGCCCCCACATGCGGTTAGCAGGGCTTGGCTTACGACAGTTAGATAAACGAATCTAAATCTCACACGTACCTCCTAACAGGGCAGTTTATAAACGGTAATGCCGCTAAGCTCACCGTAGTCTGCGAAGTTCGGAATCTACAAGCTTATTTGCTTATTATTCTTAGATTCAGGCAAGTGGGACAGGCTTCAAGCCGTTTCATGAGTAGCCAGCATGGCCCTTTGATTTATCCAAGTCGCATGAGATTCCGTCTGCGCGCTACGTCGGAGATGAAAGCGGTCCTCTCGGACCGCGTCAGACTAGTGTACTGGAGGCGGTAGGAGGGGAGTCTCGTCACTAGTTTCATAGTCACAAAGTTCAAATGCACAATCGATCAAATGACTCTGTATACAGTTAAGCACCTCTCGGGGTTGAACTGGCAGTATCTCGCTACTCATTCCCGGGGGGATTGAAACCATGTTCTCTTGACTGTGATGTGCAAAGTGATAACGGACCTTGCTTTCAATTGATGCCACATGTCCTCGCTCAGCAAACTTTACCGAGTACTTCAGATTTGGCCGATAAATCTTGAGCTGATCAGAATGCTGTGCCACACGCCGCCCTAGATTTTCCGTTGCGCCGTATAAAGTAAGCTGGTTGTCGTTACACTCCAGCGCTATCACGTACAGATATTGCCACCTGAACCGACTATTGGGATGTAGCGTGAGGTCAATTTCGTCGTTGGTAAGGCACGTACCGTACGGCAGTGACAGGTGGCGCTCTAATTTGAGGCGTTTTTCCAGTCCCAATGGATTATCGTATCCCTCATTCAAAAACTGCGCTACAGCCCCTTGCGTTGCGCCGATTGCTCGAGCAACGTCTTGCTGTGTTTTGGTTTGACGACGCATAGCGTCGCGGACTTTATTTAAATCTGACAAGTTGTGTTCTCCTTGGAAGATAGCGTCTTCCGAAAATCACGCACAGCCCACGTGCGTTAAGATTAAGAATGCCTTTCGGCTCGGGCCAAGATGAATCGTGATTAGTAGAAAATTGAATCTTGATTAGGAGAAATCTGAATCTTGATTAGTAGAAAATTGAATCTTGATTAATTGACGTATAGAGCACATGAATCGCCACACAGGCGCTCGCAGTTTTGATTGTGTTTATGCGCCCTGCGCGACGCACATCCCTCAGTTTCCGAAGCTCACCCGGCAAACATCAGCAGGAGTTGTAGACATGCGGATCACAGCATTCGATTTCAAGTGGTAATTTCGAATTTTTTTATTAATGAAGCCGATCGTTTGTGAGTCACGCGAAACCAAGTAATCGCACTAGTGTAACGCTTTGTGTAACCTTACACCGCAAAGCCTCCTAAATCCCCTTTAAATGCTTAGTTAAAATACTAACGCATCATGGGGGTGTGCTGACTTGTGTCCGGGGTCGTCGGCATGAACGGCGGCATGGTCTAAATCTAAAGCATGAGGATAGGTGAAAAGTGACCTCGTTTAAATCCCGAGAAACGCATAAAAGGTGCTCCATTTCTTGATGGCGAAATTAATCTCGCGTGTTTTTTGCCTGCTACTGGTCTGCGCCGTTGTTAGTCGCTATCGTCTCGACACAATAGTAGAAAAATGAATGGGTTTTTTATGATTAAAACAGCACTCGCTCTTTTCGCAATCCTGAGCTCTCAATTCACGCTAGCGGCCACAGTCATACACGCGGGGTTCTTGTTCGACACGAAGCAAGGTGATCTCCTGGAGAAGCAAACAATAACCATAGAAGGCGGTCGTGTTGTCTCGGTTGACAACGGTTTCCTTACGCCAGAAGGAAGTGCTGTGATCGACCTCAGCGCTGCCTATGTCTCTCCGGGCTTTATGGATATGCACGTTCACCTCGACGGCGAACTAGACCCGCCTGCGAGTTATTCCGAGGAGTTCTTCATGAACTCAGCCGACATTGCGCTGCGGTCAACCGTATTCGCTCGACGAACCTTGGATGCCGGCTTCACCACCGTCCGCGATCTAGGCGCGGGCAATATCCAAGCCATTTTTGCGCTCCGTAATGCGATTGCAAAAAATATTGTGCCGGGTCCTCGAATATTCGCGGCGGGCAAGGCAATGGCAACCACGGGTGGTCATGCGGATCCGACGAACGGTGTGAGGTCTGATTTACGTGGCGACCCGGGTCCAAAAGAGGGTGTGATCAATGGTCCTGACGATGCCTATAAAGCGGTAAGGCAGCGATACAAGGACGGCAGCGATGTAGTCAAATTGACGGTAACCGGTGGGGTTCTGTCGCTCGCTAAGAGTGGTGACAACCCGCAGTTTACCGATGACGAACTCGAAGCAGTGGTCACTGCGGCTAAGGACTATGGCTTTGTCGTTGCGGTTCATGCGCACGGTGCCCAGGGCATGAAACGAGCTATCAGAGCCGGTGTCGACTCTGTAGAGCATGGAACCTACATGGATGACGAAGCGATGCGACTTATGCGGAAGAACGGCACGTGGTATGTGCCAACCATCTCTGCGGGTAAATGGGTAGCTGATTTGGCCGAGCTCGAAAATAAGTTGCCGGCAGTTGTGCGGCCTAAAGCAGCCGCGATTGGACCCCTGATACAGGATACCTTTGGTGCGGCCTACGAGTCGGGCGTCAAAATTGCGTTTGGCACTGATGCGGGAGTTTCCCCGCACGGTGCAAATGGCAAGGAGTTTCGTTTCATGGTTGAGGCAGGCATGCCCATCATGGAGGCCATACAGTCGGCGACTGTCAATGCTGCGGATTTACTCAACGTCGACGACGAGCTGGGACAGATAGCGCCCGGATTCCATGCTGATATTGTCGCATTCAATGAAAACCCGCTTGAAGACGTTCGGGTTTTGGAGCGCCCTAACTTCGTTATGAAAGCAGGCGCCGTATTCCGACACGACGGTCAATAATTATGCGGTTCTTCGGTGGCTTGCTTCTGTGCCTTTTTCCGGTCTGGGCTGTGGCGGCGGGCCAGCCCGTGGCAATTGCTCTTCACGGCGGTGCGGGAACGATCGAGCGCGATCGCATGAGTGCTGAGGTAGAGGCTGAATATCGCAGCTTCCTTGATAAGGCGATATCCGATGGCTACCAGCAGCTGCAGGCGGGCGAAGAAGGCCTGGACGTTGTGGTAGCCATTATCCAGCGCATGGAGGATTCACCCTTATTCAATGCAGGTAAAGGCGCTGTGTACACCTGGGAGGGGCAGCATGAGCTCGATGCGTCGATCATGCACGGTGCGCTGATGGATGCAGGTGCGGTTGCAGGTGTTACTACTGTTCAATCTCCCATCGCGCTTGCAAGAGCTGTAATGGAACAGTCGCCTCACGTGATGCTCGCATCCAGAGGGGCTGAACAGTTTGCGGCGGAACTTGGTATTCCCGAAGTATCGGCGGATTATTTCAGCACCGAGCGGCGCAAACGTGCCCTCGAGTCCTATAAAGCGCGCAAGCAAGCGGGTGTAGAGCCTGAGGTCGACTACAAGTTCGGTACCGTTGGTGTGGTGGTACTCGATTCAAAGGGTAACCTCGCCGCAGGCACCTCAACCGGTGGTATGACGGGCAAACGCTGGGGTCGGATTGGCGATGCGCCAGTGATCGGCGCTGGAACCTATGCGGATAATCGTTCGTGTGCGGTTTCTGCCACTGGGCATGGCGAGTATTTCATTCGACATACTGTCGCCAGAGATATCTGTGCTCGGATGCAGTTTGCTGGGCAGAGCCTTCAGGACGCCGCTGAAAGCGTCATCATGGATGAGTTGATGGCGGCGGGGGGTGATGGCGGCATCGTCGCAGTCGATGCTGATGGCCACGTGTCTATGGTCTTTAATACGCCGGGCATGTATCGGGCCAGCGTCAGTGGTTCGGGTGAGAAGCGCATCGGAATTTTCGGCGACGAGCCCTGAGGAAGTCTGAAGCAGATCCTCTGTCGCTTTAGGCGACAGGTGATCAGATAGGCTGGTTCAAAACGTGAAAAAGCCACGTAAACTGCATTGCAATTCCATTAAAAAATACTGATTATATATACAGTACTTAAATCTTACGGAGAGAGTCATGGACCCGAATAAGCAAAAGGCCTTGGATGCCGCACTAGCGCAAATTGAACGTCAGTTCGGAAAGGGTACCGTCATGCGGATGGGTGATCAGGAGCGCGTGGCAATCCCTGCGATATCTACCGGCTCACTCGGTCTAGACATTGCCTTGGGCATTGGCGGACTGCCGCGCGGACGGATTTGTGAAATCTACGGTCCCGAATCATCCGGTAAGACAACATTGACCCTTCAGGTCATTGCTGAAGCACAAAAACTGGGCGGCACAGCTGCTTTTGTCGACGCGGAGCATGCACTGGACCCACAGTATGCTGAGAAGCTTGGCGTGCAGATGGATGACTTGATCATGTCGCAACCCGATACCGGTGAACAGGCACTCGAAGTGGCAGAAATGCTGGTGAGGTCAGGTGCCGTTGACGTGTTGG
>JAACDF010000098.1 GCA_009937065.1 Gammaproteobacteria bacterium
TCGCGACCGTCGTGTCGTAATAGTGACCGTCACCCCACGCCAATGATTCCCTGTTCTTTGGCACAGCTAACCATGGGTTGGCCTTGAGTAACGACCGATAGGGCTCGTGCGAATGTACGAAATCTTGATAGGGCGCCTTTACACCCTTGGAGGCTTCAGCCACGGCCTCTTTGCTGAAAACCTGCGGGATACTCATAAGACTCCTCCGATCAACGGTTTATGAAAGATCTCGAATATCTCAGGCGAATTCAAGTGAGGTAATCTGTCGCCTTGTCACACCAAATTAATGACTTACGTTCCGTGGGTCCTACCTTTACTGGTTGGTAACAAGCCCCTCTCGACTCCCTACTATTAAAAAGATGGCTGACGCTGATACCCGCCCAGGATTGTAATGCTTGGGACATATTAAAGGCTTCGGCAGCACGCGATTTGATTGATCGTTATTGGATAGAATCCGATAGGATGGGAGAGATCAGGTTTTCGAGGGATGAGCATGTCTGTACGAATTGACCCCAAAAGCGGCTTGAAGATCTTTGCTACACGAGCGGCAAAGGCCTCTGAAAAAATCACGGGTAAAGGCTACGCAACCGTTAGCGACGAAGCACTAAAGACCTTGCCTCCTGCTCCCGTCGGCGCCGTTTTCGATGCCGTAGAGCAAGCAAAATACCGTGAATTCAAAGAATCTCGGGCGGGCGCAGCAGACTACATGTCGATGGAAGGCGAATTTAGCCGCTACTTGCAGGACGTCTATTCTGCTGAACCTGTCGAGCGGGAAGCATTGTCGGACGAGTGCGATGTTTTGGTCGTGGGGGCAGGTTTCGCTGGTCTGTTGCTGTGGCATAAGTTGCGAGCGGCTGGTTTCCAGAACGTACGCTTTTGCGAAAAAGGCGGAGACGTGGGCGGTACGTGGTATTGGAATCGTTATCCGGGCATTGCTTGCGACGTTGAATCCTATAGCTATTTCCCGCTGCTGGAAGAAATGGAATACATCCCTTCGATGAAATTCGCGGCGGGCTTCGAGATCATGGAATACTGCCAAAAAATGGCAGAAAAATTCGGCTTCTACGATAAGTGTCTTTTTCACACCACGGTAGAGAAAACCGAGTGGGACGAGAACTCGGGGCGTTGGACTGTCTCCACGGATCGAGGAGATGCCATGCGGGCTAAATTTGTCGTCTTGGCCAACGGTATTTTGACGACGCCGAAATTGGCACGTATTGACGGTATGCAATCATTTCAGGGTGATTCGTTCCACACGTCGCGTTGGGATTACAACATCGATTTGAAGGATAAGCGTGTAGGCATAATTGGAACGGGTGCTACCTCGGTTCAAGCGGTACCTGAGCTGGCGAAAATCGTTAAGGAGCTATACGTTTTTCAACGCACGCCGTCTTCCATCGACGTGCGTGATCAGCGCGAGACGTCTGTTGAAGAGTTCGCTGAGTGGTCAAAAGAACCTGGTTGGGCAAAAGCGCGCAGGGCGAGATTCGCCCGAATTTCCGAAGGTCGCACAGCAATGAAGGCAAACGACGACTATCTCGCTGGCCGCGTCCCTGATTTTAAAGCGCGCAAAAAACATGCAGGAGATATCACCCAGGAAGAGTTGGTGCAAAAGCAGTTGGATACGAACTTTCGAATCATGGAGCAGATCCGCGCTCGGGTGGATGCCATTGTCGAAGACCCCGTGACCGCTGCAGCTTTGAAGCCCTATTACCCATACGGCTGCAAGCGACCAACCTTTCATGACGAGTATTTGCCGACGTTTAATTTGTCGCATGTGCACCTTGTAGATACAGCCCCGCGGGGCGTGAGTGAGATCAACTCACGCGGGGTTGTTCACGAGGGACTGGCGTATCCGGTAGATGTGTTGATTTACGCCACGGGCTTCGAATGGATGGCCACCTCGACCTTCAACATGATTGTTGGACGCGGGGGTCGTACCTTGCGTGACAAGTGGCAAGAAGAGGGCACGAAAACGTTCTTGGGCTTGCACAGCGAGGGTTTTCCTAACCTATTTATCGTATCCGGACCGCAGGGCGGCGGCGGCAGCTTTAATTTCACTAATGCCATTGAAGAACACGGTGATTACGTTGTCTGGATGCTCAGTACTATGCGCGACAAAGGTGCAGATGTTGTCGATGTGAAGTCGGAACCAGA